>DATMZU010000610.1:0-5710 GCA_035607435.1 Thermoanaerobaculia bacterium
GGTGGTTGAAATTCGCAGCCGACGACCGGGCGACCGGCTCCGCCCCTTAGGCGCGCCGGGGACCCGTAAACTGAAAGAGCTCTTGATCGATCGCCGCATCGAGCGTACCCGCCGCGATTCCATTCCCCTCCTCTGCGTGGAGGGTTCTATCGCCTGGGTACCGGGTGTCACGATCGACCACCGATTCCGTGTCCGCGGTCCCGAAGGCCCGGTTTGGATCGCCGAGATCGAACCTTTGGCCCTCCCTTCCGTACCGTTCTCTACCGGTCGCCCCACCGCCACCGGGAATCCCCGGGCGCCAGGCGCCGTTACTCCGATGGAACGCGAGCCCGATGCGCTCGCCAGTGAGGTAGCCGAACTTTGAATTCCACGCTCAAGAACCTCCTTCTCTGGATGGCGATCTTCGTCGTCGTGATCCTGCTCTGGAACACCTTCCAGACCGGCAAGACGGTGCACAAGGATCTCGACTTCAGCGCGTTCCGCTCGGCGCTCGCCCGGGGGCTGGTGACCGAAGTCACGATCAAGGACAACAGCCGTCTTGCCGGCAAGCTCAAGGGCGGAGCGGAGTACGCGGAAGGGACGGAGTTCACCACCAGCCTGCCGTTCAAGTCCGACACCGACTTCGTCAAGCAGCTCGAAGCCTCTCGGGTGGTGATCAAGGCCGAAGAGACGAAAGAGAATCCGATCATCTCGATCCTCCTCGGCTGGGCGCCGTTGATCCTGATCGTCGCGTTCTGGATCTTCTTCATGCGCCAGATGCAGTCCGGCGGCAACAAAGCGATGTCGTTCGGCAAGAGCAAGGCCAAGCTGCTGAACACCGCGGGCAAGAAGGTGACGTTCAAAGACGTCGCCGGCATCGAGGAGGCGAAGGAAGAGCTGCAGGAGATCGTCGAGTTCCTGAAGGAACCGCAGAAGTTCCAGAAGCTCGGCGGCCGCATTCCCAAGGGGGTCCTGCTGATGGGTCCGCCGGGAACCGGGAAGACTCTGCTCGCCCGGGCGATCGCCGGCGAGGCCAACGTGCCGTTCTTCTCCATCTCGGGCTCGGATTTCGTCGAGATGTTCGTTGGCGTCGGCGCCTCCCGCGTCCGCGACCTGTTCGAGCAGGGCAAGAAGAACGCCCCTTGCATCGTGTTCATCGACGAGATCGACGCCGTCGGCCGGCACCGCGGTGCGGGGCTCGGCGGCGGACATGACGAGCGCGAACAGACGCTCAACCAGCTGCTGGTCGAGATGGACGGATTCGAATCGAACGAAGGGGTGATTCTGATCGCCGCGACCAACCGGCCGGACGTGCTCGATCCCGCGCTCTTGCGCCCCGGCCGGTTCGACCGCCGGGTGATGGTCGATCGCCCCGACCTGTCGGGCCGGCTCGGCATCCTCAAGGTCCACACCAAGACCATCCCGCTCGACGACGCGGTCAACTTGGCGAACATCGCGCGCGGCACTCCGGGCCTCGCGGGCGCCGACCTGTCGAACCTCGTCAACGAAGCCGCGCTGATCGCCGCCCGGCGCAACAAGAAGAAGGTCGCGATGGAGGATTTCGAGTACGCAAAGGACAAGGTCCTGATGGGCGTCGAACGGAAGTCCATGGTCTTGACCGACGCCGAGAAGAAACTCACCGCGTACCACGAGACGGGGCACGCGCTGGTGGCGATCTTCACCATCGGCTCGGACCCTCTGCACAAGGTGACGATCATCCCGCGCGGCCGGGCGCTCGGCCTCACCATGCAGCTCCCTTCGGAGGACAAGTACACCTATCGGAAGACCTACGTCGAGGCGCAGATCGCGATTCTGATGGGGGGACGGGCCGCCGAGGAGCTGACCCAGGACGACATCACGACGGGAGCCGGCAACGACATCGAACGCGCGACCGACATGGCGCGACGCATGGTCTGCGAATGGGGCATGTCGGAGCTGGGGCCGCTCTCCTACGGCACGCCGGACGAGCCGGTGTTCCTCGGCCGCGACTTCTCGCACCGCGCGGACTACAGCCAGGAGACCGCCGAGAGGATCGATCGGCAGGTCTCGATGATCGTCAACGCCGCCTATGAACGGGCCAAAGCGATCCTGATCGAGCATCGCGTTGTGCTCGAACGGATCGCCGACGACCTGCTCGAACGCGAGTCGCTCGACGGCGCCGAGGTCTATGCCATCGTGCGTGAGATGACCGGGCGCGATCTGTCGCCGCACGTGGGCGATATCCGCGAGGAGAAGAATCCCACTCCGCCCGCGGCGGCACCGCGGCCGGAAACCCCGGTGACGGTCGGCGGACCCGGCGGTCTGCCCGGGGACCTGGCGACGGCATAGCGGCTTCGCTCGGCCTTTCGACAGCTGAATCACCGACGGCTGAGCCTCCGGGCTCCGCCGTCGTCGCGCCAAGCGCTACACTGGAGCTTAAACGTTGCTCGTCCGCTCATGACGATCGCCCCTCCCGAAGCCCCTCCCCGCCCCTCCTCCCTGCGACTTCCGCGTGGACGACGGCTCGATCTGTCGGGCCGGCCGAAAGTGATGGGGATCGTCAACCTCACCCCCGATTCATTCAGCGACGGCGGCGTTCACTTCGACGCGCAAGATCCCGGCCGGGCCGTCGCCGCCTGTCTGGCCCTGCTCGATCAGGGCGCCGACCTGCTCGACCTCGGCGCCGAATCGACCCGGCCGGGGGGAGGGGTCTATGGGGCGGGTGCGCGCACGCTCTCCGCCACCGAGGAGATCGACCGGCTGCTGCCGGTGCTCGAAGCGCTCCGCTCGGCGACCGACGCCCCCCTCTCGATCGATACCCGCAAGGGGCCGGTGGCACGCGCGGCGCTCGGCGCCGGAGCGGACCTGATCAACGACGTTTCGGCCTTGGCCGATCCCGACCTCGCGCGGGCGCTCGCCGAGCCCGCCGCGTCCGGCTGCCCGGTGGTCTTGATGCACAGCCGGGGCGATCTTTCGACCATGCAGATCGATATCCGATTCGAGGACGCCGCCTCCGAAGTGACCGCGGAGCTCGACGCGACGCTCGCCCGCGCCGAAGCCGCGGGCATCGCGCGCGAGCGGACGATCGTCGATCCCGGGATCGGCTTCGGCAAAGGTCAGCGGCACAACCTGGAGCTGATCGGGCGGCTCGACGCGCTCGCCGTCCTCGGCCGCCCGATCCTGCTCGGCGCGAGCCGCAAGAGCTTCCTCGGCCAGGTCGGAGCGGCAGGGGGAGGCCGGACCGCAAGTCCCGCCGGGCCGGGCGAGCGCCTCGGCGGCAGCCTCGCCGCGGCGAGCTGGGGCGCGCTGCTCGGCGCCTCCATCCTGCGCGTCCACGACGTCGCGGCGACCGTGCAGTTTCTCGACGTCTGGACCGCGATCCGCGAGGCCCGCGCATGAGCTGGCCCCGGTTCGTCGAGATGCTCACCTGGCGCGATCCCATCGACATCCTCGCGGTCGCGGTGGTGATCTACAACCTCCTGCTGCTGATCCGCGGCACCCGCGCGGTCCAGATGTTGCTCGGCCTGGTGTTCGTCGGCGCGGTCTATTACGCCGCGCGGCTCGCCGACCTGCCGACGCTGCAAACTCTGCTCGAAAGCCTGCTGCTGGTGCTGCCTTTCGCGATCATCGTCCTGTTCCAGCAGGAGATCCGGCGGGCGCTCGCGAACTTCGGCCGCAATCCGCTCTGGGGTCTCGCGCGCCAGCAAAAATCGGCCTTGACGTTCAACGAGGTGGTGCTCGCCGCGACCACGCTCTCGTCGCGCCGGATCGGCGCGCTGATCGTGATCGAGCGGCTGCAAGGCCTGAGAAATTTCATCGAGAACGGCGTCCGGGTCGATGCCGCGCTCTCCTACGGCCTGCTGATCAACATCTTCACGCCCGACACCCCCCTCCACGACGGCGCGGTGATCGTCCAGGACGACCGGATCGCCGCGGCCGCCTGTTTCCTGCCGCTCTCGGCGAACCCCGAGCTGTCGGCTGAGTTCGGCACCCGCCACCGCGCGGCGCTCGGTCTCACCGAAGAGACCGACTCGCTCGCCGTGGTGGTCTCTGAAGAGACCGGGGTGATCTCGGTGGTGATCGACGGCGAGATCATCCGCAACCTGGACGGCAAAGGGCTGCGCAACACCCTGTTCAAGTACCTGATCACCGATCTCTACCCGCAGTCGGGGGCGGCATGAGCGACCGTCGGCGGATCTGGGGCTTGCGGGTGCTCGCGCTCGCGATTGCGATCGGCATCTGGAGCCGCGTCTCGCTCGAAGAGCGGGAAGAGACTACCGAAAAGCTGGTGGAAGCCGGCGTCTCCTATAACCTGCCGCGCGGCTATCTGGTGCTCAACCAGGTGCAGAACGTCCTGGTCCGCCTGCGCGGCAACCGGAAAGCGATCCGCGGCTTGAACCCCTACATGGTGGACGTGCAGATCGAGCTGGCCCCCACCGGTCCCGAGACCGTGACCGTCCAGCTGGGGGCAGACAACCTCTTGATGCCCGAGGACCTGGAGCTGGTCGCGATCGAGCCGAACGCGATCCAGGTCGAGCTCGACCGGGAGGTGACGCAGCGGGTATCGGTCGAGTCGCGGCTCAAGGGTAAGCCCACCGAAGGAAAGGTCGGCAAGGCCGAGGTGTTCCCGAACCAGGTTCTGGTTTCGGGCCCGGAGAAACGGCTTTCCCGCCTCCTCTCGCTGGCCACGCAGCCGATCTCCCTCGAAGGGCACGCGTCGTCGTTCGAAGAGGAGGTGAGCGTCGTCTCGCCCGATCCGCTGATCCAGGTCGTGCAGCCCTCGAAAGTGACGGTCAGAGTGCCGATCCTCGCCCCCGAGCCAAAACCCGAGAGTCCCCGAAAGGCGAAGAAGAAACGATGAGCCCCTCCTCTCGCCTGTTCGGCACCGACGGCATCCGCGCGCCGTTCGGCACCCCTCCGCTCGATCGCCGGACGATCTCCGCTCTCGCCCACGCGCTGGGAACCAGGCTGCGCGCCCTTCACGGCAACGGCTCCCCTCCGCTCGTCGTGCTCGGCGGCGACACCCGGGAGAGCACGCCGGAGATCTGCGGCTGGCTCTCGGCCGGACTTCTTGGGGAGGGCCTGCAGGTCCGCTATGCCGGGGTGATCCCGACACCCGGCGTCGCGTTCCTCGCCCGCCGCCTCGGCGCGGCCTGCGGCATCGCGGTCTCGGCGAGCCATAACCCGGTGCCCGACAACGGCGTCAAACTGATCGACGGCGAAGGCTTCAAATGGCCGGAAGAGGCGGAGACCGAGCTCGAACAGGCGCTGCTCGCGCTGCGCGACTCGTCCGGCCCGAGCGCGCCGCTCGATCCGCTCGATCCGAAGCCTGATCCGACCCTCGCCGAGATGTATCTGGAGTCGCTCGACGCAAGCCTGGCGGCAGAGCGACCGCTCGCCGGCCTTCGCCTGGCGATCGACTGCGGCCACGGCGCGGCGAGCGCCTTCGCCGGTCCCCTGTTCTCTCGGCTCGGCGCGAACGTCGATCTCATGAACGCCGAGCCGAACGGCACGAACATCAACGCCGGTTGCGGCTCGACCCATCCGGAGGTGGTCGCCGCGCGGGTCCTGGAGATCGGCGCCGATTTGGGACTGACGTTCGACGGCGACGCCGACCGCTGCATCCTGGTCGACGAGCGCGGCGAGGTGCGCGACGGCGACGCGATCCTCTACCTCTGGGCGCGCGATCTCGCGGCGAAAGACGAGTTGCCGGGCCGAAAAATCGTCGCCACCTCGATGAGCAACCTCGGCC
>DATMZU010000203.1:0-15836 GCA_035607435.1 Thermoanaerobaculia bacterium
CCGGAGGGCCACAAGCTCCTGCGCATCGAAGGGGACTCCACCGGCTCGAACGCCCTGCTCTATCTGCCGGGGTGCATTCCGGATACCTCCTTGCCGGCGTTCGTTTGAAGCGCGCGCCGCGGGGAAGCCGCAGGCTCGGCATCCGCCGGCCAAACCGGTATCCTCTCGGGCACGGGATCCGAGAATAAGGAGTAAGGCGCTTCCGCGCGGGCCGAAGGACTAAGGCTCGCGCGGCGGGTCCGCCTTCTCCTGCCGAGGCTCCTGTCTTCCGCCATGCGCGACTACGAGGACTTCGAGGTGTGGATCTCCGCCGACGGAGAAGGCGGCGGCTACCGCGTTCGGGCCAACGAAGCGGGGGAGTGGCGGTTCGAGCTGAATGCAGAGGCTCTCCGCGAGAAAGCTCGGCACCTCGCCGAAGCTTTCGAGGGTCAGGATCTCCTGCAGGCGAAGACCTTTGAAGAAGCGAAGGATTTCGGACACATCCTCTTCCGAGCGATTTTTCCTCTGCCGATCTACGGCAAGTTGCGGGAAGCCCGGGCGCGCAGAGGCTTCACGAAGAAGAGCGTACGGCTGAGGCTCCATTTCGATCGAGCCGGTTCTCTTGTCGGCCTTCCATGGGAGCTTCTTTTCGACGGCGAACGATTCTTTTGCCTTTCGGCCGAGACGCCCGTCGTCCGACATCCCGAATTCTTAGGCTCCGTCGAAGACCCCTCCCGCAAATCGCCCTTTCGAGTGCTCGCCGTTCTCCCTGAGCCATTTCGCCAAGCGGACCTCGACGCTCAGGGCGAATTGCTGGACATTCAAGCGGAGCTGGCATCGCGAATTCAGGACGGCTCGGTCTTTGTCGAGCCCCTCGAGAGGCCGACATTTCGCGGCCTTATGGAGCGCCTCAAGGTGGCGCCGCGCGTACAAGCTCTTCACTTCGCCGGACATGGCGAAACGCTCCCGGAATTCGGCGATGGCGCACTGTGCCTTGAGCAGGAAGGAAGGATTCGCCGCGCAGATTCAGTCCCAGGGTTCGCCCTGGCACCGGTCTTGAGCGACGCCAAGGAGCTTCGGTTCGTCTTCCTCAATGCCTGTGAAGGAGGCCGCAGCGCGTCGATCGAAAATCCGGAAAACCTCGCACACCGCCTTCTCGAAGCTGGCGTTCCGGCGGTGCTTGCCCTGCAAACACCGATCGGTAACCGGGCGGCCAAGACGTTTTGCCGCGCGTTCTACCACTTGCTGGCAAAAGGTTGCTCCCTGGAAGAGTCGGTCGCGGCGGGACGTCAAGCCTTGCAAACCGGTGCCTTCGGCCTCGCCTGGGCTTCGCCGGTTTTGTATCTCCGGGCAGCAACTGGCCAGGTCATTTGGCCAAAGTTTCCCTGGCGCCGCGTCGTCCTTCTCTGCGGCGCTTTCATACTCGCCCTAGGAATCGCCCTGGCGGCCCGCGAAGGCAAGCGCATCTACGATCGATTGACCCACGCTGCGCGACCGCATTCGCTGACGAGGCGCGCTCCGGATCCTGCCTGCCCTTCGCCGCGCGGCCTCGACTTTGCGTTCGTCAAGATACCCTCCGGCGAATTTACGATGGGTGCTCCCGCACGACGTGGCGATCGGGCGAAGGAGCGCCCGGCACACAAGGTGGTGATCACGAAGAGTTTTTGCATCGGCGCGTACGAGGTCACCGATCGTCAGTTTAATGCGGTGCTAACCGGACGAGACGCCTCTACAAGCCCCGGTTTCGACCTACCGAAAACGGGAGACTCGTGGAACGAGGCGCAGGACTTCGTTGCGAAACTGAATCAGCGCGATCCGGAAGGCCACTACCGCTTGGCCTGGGAGGCGGAGCTTGAATATGCGGGCCGCGCCGGAAGCTCCGCGGCCTACATCTACGGTGACCAGGAGAGAGACCTCGAAGGGCAAGCCAACTACCTGGACACCGATGGCTACAAGAAAGTCGCACCGATCGGCTCGTTCGATCCCAACCGGTGGGGCCTATACGACGTACACGGCAATGTCGAAGAGTGGGTCGCGGATTGGTACGCCCCGTATTCTCCTTATGCCGAGCCTTTGATCGATCCCCGGGGGCCGACCGCGGGCACCGGTCGGGTGCGTCGCGGAGGAAGCTTTCGGATGAACGCGAAAAGCTGCGCCGCGTGGAGTCGAAAATCCTCGGAGCCCGAACACCGAAGCGACGACCTCGGCTTCCGAATTGTCCGCTCCCCGAAAAGCCCTTCCTAGCCGTGTCCCCCCTCGTTGCCGGGCTCCGACAACTCCAACAGCACGCCCCCGGTGCTTTTCGGATGGACGAACTGCACCAGCGCACCGCCCGCGCCGCGGGTGGGCTCCGGGCGTAGAACCTGGAGTCCCTGCTCGCGAAGGCGGGCGTCGTCCGCTTTTACGTCATCGCTCGCCAGGCAAACGTGGTGAATTCCGGGGCCGCGCTTTTCGAGGAACTTGCCGACGATCGTGTCGGGCGAGAGCGGTTCGAGCAGCTCGAGTCGCGTTTCGCCGCAGGAGATGAAGGCGACGCGGACCCCTTCGTCCGGCACCTCTTCGATCGAATCGACGGTCAGGCCCAGGGCCTCGTACATTTTTCGCGCTTCGGCGATCGAGGCGACCGCGATTCCGATGTGGTCGATTTTGCCGATCATCATTCCTCCACGGCCGCGGGATTCGCGGCGGCGCTTTCGACCACTCCGCGAAACAGGCGCTCTGCCACCAGGTAGGGATCGACCCGCTCGGCGAAGCCCGCTTCGACCGCGCGCTCCACCCCCACCACCCGATCGGCGGCGGCGATCACCCGCTCCTTCAAAATCGTCTCGACCCGCAGGCGCAGATGCGAAAGCCGCCGGGCGGCGAGGTTACCGCTGGTGTTGAGAAACTCGCGATGGCGCTCGATCGCCTCGATCAACCGGTCGAGCCCCTCGTCGCGGCTCGCCACCGTACGGACGATCGGCGGCACCCAGTCGCCGTGCTCGCCGAGCGAGAGCATCATCTCCAGGTCGCGCTGCGAGCGATCGACCCCGTCGCGGTCGGCCTTGTTGATCACGAAAACGTCCGCGATCTCCATCAGCCCTGCCTTGATCGCCTGGATGTCGTCGCCCAGGCCCGGGACCGTCACCACCACGACCGAATCGACGCTCCGCACGACGTCTACCTCGTCCTGGCCGACGCCGACGGTCTCGACCAGAATCCAGTCGAACCCCGCCGCATCCAGCAGGTCCATCGCGTCGCGCGTCGCGCGGGCCAGGCCGCCCATCGTGCCGCGGGTGGCCATCGAGCGGATGAACACCCCCGGGTCCGTGTAGTGGCCCTGCATGCGAATCCGGTCGCCGAGCAGGGCGCCGCCGGTGAACGGGCTGGTCGGATCGACCGCGAGAACCGCGACCGTCTCGTTTCGCGCGCGCAGGTGGCGGGCCAGGCGATCGACCAGCGTGCTCTTCCCCGCGCCCGGCGGGCCGGTCATGCCGACCACGCGGCCGTGGCCGGTCTTCGGATAGAGCCGGGCGACCAGCTGGCGCTGATCGGGTCCGCCGTCTTCGAGCAGCGAGATCGCCCGCGCCAGAGAACGAGGCTGGCGGGCCAAAAGCCGTTCGATCAGGGCGTCGAGATCCTCGGGACCCCGCGCGCGCACCGGGCGGTGCGGCGAATCCGGCGTCATCCGTGACCCTTGAGCACGCCGCGGGCGATCACCAGACGTTGGATCTCGCTGGTGCCCTCGCCGATGGTGCAGATCTTCGCGTCGCGGTAGTACTTCTCGGCCCGGTAGTCCTTGATGAAGCCGTAGCCGCCATGGATCTGTACGCCCCGCTCGGAGCAGAACACGGCGGCCTCCCCGGCGTAGAGCTTCGCTTCCGAGGCGAGCTGCGAGAACTTCTGGCCGCGGTCGTTCGCCTCGGCCGCGGCGAAAGTCAGAATCTCGGCCGCGGCGATCTTGGTCGCCATCTCGGCGAGATGGAACTGCACCGCCTGGAACGCCGAGATCGGCTTGCCGAATTGCTCGCGTTCCTTCGAGTACTTGAGGGCCGTCTCGTAGGCGCCGATCGCCGTGCCGAGCCCCAGCGCCGCGATCGAGATCCGGCCGCCGTCCAAAATCGCCAGCGCCTGCTTGAACCCCTCGCCCGGGTTTCCAAGCAGATTCTCGTCCGGCAGGAAGCAGTCTTCGAGGATCACCTCCGTCGTGTCCGAGGCGCGGATGCCGAGCTTGTTCTCCTTCTTCCCCGGCCGAAAGCCGGCCATCCCCTTCTCGACCACGAAGGCCGACATGTGGCTGCCGCGCTTCGCCTCCGGGTGGGTGACGGCCATGATCACGCAGGTATCGCCCACCGAACCGTGGGTGATGAACGCCTTCGACCCGTTGAGCACCCAGCCGCCGTCCACTTTTTTGCCGGTCGTCCGCGCGGCGGCCGCATCCGACCCGGAGCCCGCCTCGGTGAGGCCCCAGGCGGCGATCTTCTCGCCGCTCGCGAGCGGGGTGACCCACCGCTTCCGCTGCTCTTCGTTCCCGAACTTGTAGATGTGGTTCGTGCCGAGCGAGTTGTGGGCGGCGATCGAGATGCCGACCGAAGGATCGACCTTCGACAGCTCGGTGATCACCAGCACGTATTCGAGATAGCCGAGCCCCGCGCCGCCGTACTCCTCGGGGAAGATGACCCCCAGGAAGCCCAGCTCGCCCGCCTTCCGGATCACCTCGCGCGGAAACTTCTGGTGCTCGTCGATGTCATCGACAATCGGGTCGATCTCGCGCAGGGCAAACTCGCGCGCGGTGTCCCGAATCTGAATCTGCTCGGCCGAAAGGGCGAAATCCAAGGCGCTCTCCTGATCTCCCGGCCAGCGGGTAAGAATCGGTCCGAAAACCGGGACCTATGAGGGAGCGATGCTATCGCGCGGGCTACGGCGGCGCCAATCCCGGCGCGACGCAGTTCCCGGCGCGATCACCGCCGCGAACCCTCGCCGTTTACCGTAGCGCCGCCGCAACGACCCCCGGGAGGGGGAGGGTTGGAGTTCTGAAGGACAGGATGGGGGTCGATTCGGCGCAGGAGGAGCTTCGCGCGCGGGCAGCGCGGTCACTTCTACCGGTTGTCAAACCACTCCACCCGGAATTGACCCTCCACCGTCAGCAGCCCAAACTCCACCCAGGCCGGCCTCGACGTCAAGTCGAGATAGATCGGACGACTGAAGCAGAACGTGCCCGGGTTCGCGCAGCAGTACTTCTCTAGTTCTCGATACTTCTTTCCTTCCACGGACCAACCGCGGTTCATGTCGCGCCGCTGGATGAAGACGTTCGCCTCGATCCCCTCCACCGCGCCGCCGATCGAATGCGCGATGAAGTGGCCTTTATCCCACTCTTTGCCGAACAGGATCTCGGTTCGCCCGACCCACCCTCGAAGCCGCGAGTCGTCGCGGGATCTTTTGAGCGGCGCCGAGAATCCGACGGCGACGACGAGGCGCGACTCGGAGTTTGGATCGTCCGGGACCACGCCCTGTGCGACCAACAGGTCCAGGGCGTCATAGAAGTACTCGAACTGCCCATGGTCAATCCGTAGGATCTCGGTGGGGCGACCGGTCATCTCTCGGTAGGCATCCATCCAGTCGTACGGCAGCTCCGACTGCAGGAACCGACCTCGGTGACCCAGAGGCCCGCGCTCTACATGCTCGCGAATCCCTTGGTAATCAATCCACCCGAGAGGTTGCGGATCGGTGGGCAGGATGGGCATTGGATGGCTTCTGTACGTAGAGCGTGAAGGAGAGACTCTAGCAGCCCTTGGAGAAGCTAAGCATCGTGCCAAAGCAGTTTCCCGCCCTACCGCCCCGCCACCCAATCCAACACCCCCCACCCCAACTCCTCAAACAGCGCCTTCACCGCCGGCAGCGGTAACCCCACCACATTCGTGTAGTTCCCGTCGATCGCCTCGACGAACAGCGCGCCCAGGCCTTGGACGGCATACGAACCCGCCTTGTCCATCGGTTCCCCAGTGGCCACGTACCACGCGATCGTTTCGGCATCCATCGCCGCCATGCGGACTTTCGAGAGTGTGAGGCTTGAGGCTTCGCGCAGAGCCGGCTCGGCCGCATGCTGGAGGGCGACCCCGGTGTAGACCTGATGCTCGCGGCCGGCGATTTTGGCGAGCATCTTCTCTGCGTCCTGGGCGTCAGTGGGCTTGCCGAGCAGTTCTCCGTCGAGGACGACGACCGTATCTGCCGCGAGCGCCAGCTCTCCGGGTTGCACCACGGCGGCGGCTTTCGCTTTGGCGAGGCGGAGGACGTAGGGACCCGGCTGCTCGTTCGGGAACGGCGTCTCGTCGAGATCCGCGGGGCGGATGGTGAACGTTAAGCCCAGCCCCTGAAGCAGCACGCGGCGGCGGGGGGAAGCGGAGGCTAGGACGAGGGGCGGGAGAGGATTGCTGTTGGCAGTCAAGGTTTGCGGATCATAGCCCGGAGTTTTCGCCCGAACATGCGGAGTCCTTCTGCCGTCTCATATACTTCGGATCTGGAGGTCTCGTGCCGCGAGTCTCGGAGTTCTTCGGTATCACGATCTCGATGTACTACGACGATCACAATCCGCCGCACTTCCACGCGATCTATCGCGGGGCGGAGGCGGAGGTCGGCATCGACCCCATTGGGATCATCCAGGGAAAGCTGCCGGTCCGAGCCCTCTCCCTGGTGCTCGAATGGGCGGCGCTCCATCAGGCAGAGTTACGATCGAACTGGCTGAGGGCGTCCGAGCATCGGCCCTTGAGCAAGATTTCTCCCTTGGAGTAGGAAGATGATCCTGCGCGTCACAGCCGTCTCCGTTTCGGGTCCGAGCCACTTGACCGTCTCGTTCAACAATGGGGTCACCAAGCGGGTGAACGTGGCTCCCCTCTTGACCGGTCCTGTGTTCGAGCCGCTTCGCGATCCTCAAGCCTTCGGTCGGGCGGCGTTGGACGAGTTCCTCGGCGTGGTGACTTGGTCCGAGGATGCCGATTTTGCTCCCGAAGCGCTGCTGGCGCTGCCGGACGAAGGTGCGGCCATCGGGTCAGGCGGCGAGGATTTCCCGATTCCCCGAGTTGCCCACGGCTGAAGCAGGAGCAGCTTGCCTGCCCCCTGGCGGAGGCAAGCTCCGCCCCTACCCAACAAACCTGGTCGAGGGAAATCAATTTACAGCGGCTGCGGCTACGGATAGTAGCCCGGGATCGCCTTCGCTTCGAGGCCTGACTTTTGGAGCTTGATCTCGACCTGGCGGAACTTGTCTCGGTTGCCGTTGCCGCTTTGGGAGGACTGGTAGGCGAGCAGGTACTGGCTGCGGACCTCTTCCTCGATCGACTTGTAGACGCCTTCGAGCTCGCTCGCCTTTTCGACGAAGAAGAAGTGGCCTCCCGTCTGATCGGCGAGCTGGGAGAGCTTCATCCGCACGTCGGCGTCTTTGGTCGAGAGGTGGATGCCGACCGAATAGATCGCGACGCCGGAGCGCTTGGCGTATTCCAGCGCGTCGGCGTAGGTGTAATGGCTTCCTTCGTCCCGGCCGTCGGAGAGGAGCAGGATCGCCGCTTGCCGCGCAGGCCGCCGAAATCGAACAGGGCTTGGATGATCGTGTCGTAGAGGGCGGTATTGCCTTCCGCGACCAGATTCGCGAGGCCTCCGGCGAGGACTTCCTTGTCGTTGGTGAACGGCACCGCGACGACCGGTTTGTCGCTGAAGGTGAGGACCATAGCCCGGTCTTTGGGCGTAATCACCGTCTCGAAGAAGCGGAGCGCGCCCTGGACCGCGTCGGTCAGCTCCTCGGACATGGAGGCCGAGGTGTCGAGCAGGACGCCCGCGTAGATCGGCAGGTCGTTCACCTTCTCGAACCGGGCGATCGATTGCTCGACGCCGTCCTCGGTGACTTTGAAATCCTTCTTTTCGAGGCCATCGACCGGCCGGCCCCGGCGATCGAGGACCGAGGTGTACAGCTCGACGAAGTCGACGTCCACCTCGGCCGATTCCGGCGCGTTGATCAGCACCGTGTCCTCGGCCGAATTGCCGTCCCGAAGGTAGGCGACCGCGCGGACATAGCTCACCCGATCGCCTTCGGGCAGCAGGATCGGCTGGACGAACGGGCGCTGGTAGAGGGTGGCGACCCTCGTCTCGTCGAGGAACATCTCCACCCGTTCCAGCTCGTCCCCTTGCGGCACGTCCACCTCGGCCTGGGCGCGCAGGCTCGATGCGTAGCTCTTTCCCGGCTGCGGTTCGACTAAGCGGACCGAGAAGCGGTGCGGCCCGGCGTTCAGCAGGATTTCGTCGCTTGCGAGCTGGACGCCTTGGGCGTCGAGGGCGCGGACGCGAAGCTGATGGGCCCTCGGCTGGCTGCCGAGCGGCAGATCGACGCTCCACGGGGGGCGCGATTTGGCGAGGATCGGCCGGCCGTTCAGCTCGAACGACAGTTTGGCGATCCCCTCGCCAGTGGTGACCGCCTCCACCCGCGCGGTGCCGGTCTTCAAACCGGGCGAGGGAGGGAGGATGCGCACGGTCTGTTCCCCGGCGGGGATCGCGGCGTTTGCCTCGGCGAGGCGCGGATCGATCGGGCTCGACTCGGGAACGCTCGCGATCGTCACGGGAGTCGCCGCATCGGGGACTCCTGGGACGGCCAGATCGCGCTCGTCGCGGAAGTAGCGCTTCCCTCCGGCGTCCTGCACCCGGACGATCAGGTGGTAGAGGCCAGGGCGCAGCGTCCGCTCGAAGACCAGCGGGATGTCGGCGCCGCGGGCGTCGGTTTCGGGCAGGGTGAAGCGATAGCGGAACTGGTCGAACAGTTCCCCATCGCGCAGCACCTCGCCATCGACCACGAAGTCGTAAGAGGCCCGATCGCCCACCTTCGCGAGGCCCGCGTCGGCCTTGGCGACCGCGAGCTGCCCCTGGACGATCGTTCGGCTCTGGCGCCGGGCGGGGAAGGCGAGATCGAGCCGGACCGGCAGCAGGCCCGCCCCCTCCGGCAGATCGGTCGAGCGCGAGAGGAAGCTTTTGAGCCACTCGTCGCCCGGTTTCGGCACCAGCGAGAGCTTCGTTTCGGCCTGGCTCCAGTCGATCGACTGGGAGAGCGCGGTGATGATCGAATCGCCGCGCGGGCAGCCGGAGATCGCGCGCGCCGCGGCCGTTTCGGTGTCGCCCGGGGAGCCGAGCTGGCTCGGCGGCACGGCGGAGGCCGAGAGGCTGAGCAGGCGCGAGGGACCTTCGTTCGGGTACCAGAGGCGGTAGGCGCCCCGCTGGCCTCCCGTCGGCTGGTAGAAGATCAGGTTGAAGAAGCCGTGGATCAGCTCGTTCGAGGTGTAGGACCAGACCTCGATCGGCAGCATCGCTTCGGGGCAGCGGAACTCCTCGACCTTCGCGGGGATGCCGTTCCAGAGCATCATCTTCGCCCGGTCTTCGGTCAGATTACCGAAGCGCTGGCGGGCGATCTCGGAACGCTCCTTCCAGCGGTCTTCCAGCTCGTTCCGAGCGGTCTCCGGGTAGGGGTCGCGCACCTGCCAGAAGCGGCGGATGAACGAGTCGCGCTGGTAGTCCTGCTTGAGCGCCAGGAACGCCGCGCGCTCCGGGGCGGAGATCAGGAGCGCCACGTCTTCGAGCCACTGCCGGTGGCGGGGCGCCAGCTCGGCGGCATCCGGAGGGAGGATCGGGGCGGCGGTTTCGGGAGCCGGAGGCTTCGCGGCGTGCGCGGCGCTTGCGTTGCCCAACGTGCCCGCAACACCCCAGGCGAGAACCGTGACGAGGAGAAGGCGACCGGAACCACGACCGAACATCGGCATCGTCAGGCGATCCTACGCGCACGTCCCGATCCCGACAACGACGTGGGACGAAATGACGGGAGCGTGGGCTCAGTGGGGCGGGCGCCTCGGTGGACCCCCTCCTCGATCCTCCCCCGCAAGGGGCGAGGACGCCACCTCCCGCTCTTCGCTGGGGGTGCACCCCATGGGGGAGAATGCCTAGCCCGCTCTTCGCCGGACTTCGACGAAGGGCCCCTCCCCCCTTGCGGGGGAGGACAGGAGGGGGGTCGCGCAGACCGTTACGGGTAGTACCCACGCAGCGTCTTCGCCTCCAGCCCCGGCTTGCCGACCTTGCATTCGATGGTGCGGAAGTTCGTGTCGTCCGAGCTGTTGGTCGATTGGTAGGCGATCAGATACTGCGAGCGCAGCTCCTGCTCGATCTCGCTGTAGATCCGCGACAGCTCTTCCCCTTTCTGGACGAAGAACGACCGGCCGCCGGTCTCTTCGGCAAGCTTGGTCAGCTTCCGCTTGTCGAGATCTTTCCCCAAGCCGATCGAGTAGATCGTCACCCCGGCCCGTCGGGCGTAATCGAGGGCGTCCTCGTAGGAGAATTTGCTGTTCTCGTCCTTGCCGTCGGAGAGCAGCAGGATCGCCCGTTGCCCCTTGATCCCGTTGAAGTAGTAGAGCGAGAAGACCAGGCTGTCGTAAAGCGCGGTGCCGCGCTCGGCCTTCACCCCGGCGAGGCCGCCCGCGAGGGTCCCCAGATCCTTGGTGAACTTCGCGGTCAGGTTCGGCCGGTCGTTGAAGGTAATGACGGCGGCCCGGTCCTTCGGCTGGATCCGCTTCTCCAGGAATTCGAGCGCCGCGGCGCGCGCCGCGGCGATGTTCGGCTCCATCGAAGCCGACGTGTCGAGCAGGATCGCGGCGTGGATCGGCAGGTCGGTCACCTTCTCGAAGCGGTTGATCTCTTGGGCGACGCCGTCCTCGGTGATCGAGAAATCCTTCTGTTCGAGCCCTTCGACCGGCCGCCCGGCGCGGTCGAAGACGCTGGTGTACAGCTCGACGTACTGCACCTTCAGCTGCTGGAAGTCGTCCGGCGCGTTGACGAACGCCACGTCCTCGGTCGAGTTGCCGTCGGTGAGATAGGCGACCGCCCGGACGTAGCCCAGCTCCAGGTCCTTCGGCAGGACGATCGGCTGGGTGAACGGCGCTTGGTAGAGGGTGGCCACCCGGTCCTCGTTCAAGAACAGCTCCACCCGCTCGACCACCTCGCCGTCCGGCACCTGGACCTCGGCCGAAGCGGTGAGGCTCTTCACATAGTGCTTCCCCCGCACCGGCTCGGTCAGGCGAACGCGGAACCGCTGCCCCGCCGAATTGAGCGCCACCGAATCGCTCGCCAGCTCCTTGCCCGCCGCATCGAGGGCGACCGCGGTCAATTGGCGCGAGCGCGGCAGGGTGCCGAGATCGAGCTCGACGCTGTAGGGGGGCTTGGTTTTGGTCAGCAAAGGCTTGCCGTCCAGGCCGAACGTGACCTTTACGATGTCCGGCCCGGTGGTGAGGGTGTCGAACCGGAGCATGCCGGTCTGCAGCTCGCCCGTCGGCGGGATGATCTGGAGCGTGTTCTCGGCCCGGCGAATCGCCGCGTTCGCCTCGGTGAGCAGGGCGGCGGTGGCGGCGTCCTCGGGGGGCGGCGCCGGCTCGTCGCGCTCCACCTGCGGCACGATCAGGTCGCGCTCCGAGCGGTGGAACTTGCCGCCGTTGATGTCCTCGATCTTGATCAACATCTTGTAGCGCCCGGGGCGCAGGTAGCGCTGAAACACCAGCGGCAAGGTGGCCTGCGCGGGAAGCTCGCCGGGGAAGTCGAACTTGTAGCGGAAGCTGTCGAACAGATCTTTGCCTTCGAGGATCTCGCCGGTCATCTGCAGGTTGTACGAGCGATGCTCGCCGAGCTTCGCCTGGCCGATGTCCGCGGGGTTGACCGAGAACACCCCTTGGACCACCGTGCGGTTCTGGCGCTTGCCTGGAAACGCGAGGTCGAGCTTCGCCGGGAAGCCCGGCGCGTCGGGCGGCACGTCGGTCGAATACGAGTTGAACGTCGCCACCCACTCGCCGCTCGGCCCCTTGGGAGGTGTCTCGACCTGCAACTGGAGCGTCATGTAGCCGAGCCCCTGGCGCGCCACCCAGCTGATCCCGCCCGCGAGCTGGTCGCCGTCGCGGCATTCGTTCGCCACCCGTTCGAGCGAGGCGTTGTTCGAGCCCTCGACGAACAGGGTGTCGAGCCCTTCGGCCGGTGACCAGAGGCGGAACTGTCCGGCGCCCCAGCGCTGATAGAAGATCAGGACGAACTCTTCCCGCAGGCGATTGCCGCGGCCGTAAAACCAGACCTCCAAAGGCCAAAGCACGGTAGTGCAGCGCGAGACGATCCGGCCGTCCGGCGGACCGTTCAGCAGCATCAGCCGGGAGCGGTCGTCGGTCACTTTGCCGAAGCTCGCGCGCGCCTGCTCTATCGTCGTCTCCCAGCGGTCCTTGAATTCGTTCTTCGCGGTCTCGGGGTAGGGGTCGCGGACGGCCCAGAAGCGCTTGATGAACGCGTCGCGCTGGTAGTCCTTCTCCAGGGTCAGGAAGGCGGCCTTCTCCTCGTCGGAGAGGAGGATCGTCACCTCCTCGAACCAGGCCCGGTACTCCTCCGACAGCGCTGCGAGCAGTTTCTTCTGGGTCCCCCGGTCGAGTTTCTTCTTCTTGGGCACCGGCAGCGCGGCTTTCGGGTCGGCGGGTGCCGCGGCCGGAGCGGCGGTAGCGCCGGTCGGGGGAGCGGTACTTGGAGCGGCTGGAGCTGTGGCGGGAGCGGTCGCCGGGGCGGGGAGGTCGGGCGGTACGGTGGGAGCCTTCGGATCATCCGCGCGGGCGGGGGAGGGGAGGATCGAAAACCCGAGCGCTCCGGAGAGAGATAGAAGAGCGACCGTCCGCGTGAATCGACGCATGAAGCCCCGCTTTCGTAAAACCGTCCTCGGTGGGGGGCTCAATCGCCCACCCCGGTGGACGGCACCGGTTACAATACCCGTTCCATGGACGCTGTCTACCTCGACCACAACGCGACGACGCCTCTCGACCCAAGGGTCCGGGAGGCGATGCTGCCGTGGCTTGGGGGACGGCACGGCAACCCGTCGTCCTTGCATGCTTTCGGCCAGGGGGCGCGGAACGCGGTCGAAGAGGCGCGCGAGAGGGTCGCTGTGCTTCTCGGCGCCCGGCCGGCCGAGATTGTCTTTACCGCCTCGGGCACCGAGGCGAACAACGCGGTGCTGTTCGATCTCGCGTTCTCCCCCTCAGAGGACCGCACCCCGAAGCGGGTCGTGACCTCCGGTTTCGAGCACCCTTCCGTGCGCGAGGCGGCGAATCGGCTGGGCGAGCGGGGTTTCCAGATCGAGCGGATCTTGCCGCGCGGCGGCACGGTCGATGCGGACGAGATGATCGCGGCCCTCGCTCCCGGCCCGGACCGTCCGGCCACGAGCCTCGCGGCGCTGATGCTCGCGAACAACGAGCTGGGCACGATCCAGCCGGTCGCCCAAGTCGCCCGCGCCGCCCGTGCGTACGGCGTGCCCGTGCTGTGCGACGCGGTCCAGGCGGTGGGGAAGATCCCCGTTTCGGTCGCCGATCTGGACGTCGATGCTCTCGTCCTGGGGGGCCACAAGTTCCACGGCCCGCTCGGCGCCGCGGCGCTCTGGCTGCGCAAGGGCTTCGACCTCCACGGCTACCTGGTGGGCGGCAGCCAGGAGCGGCGCCGCCGCGCGGGGACCGAGAACGTCCCCGCGATCGTGGGCTTGGGGAAGGCGGCGGAGATCGCCGCGGGGGAGCTATCCGAGCGGCACCGGCACTTGGCCGGGCTGCGCGACCGGATCGAGCGCGGGATCTCGGAGATCCCCGAGGCCCGCGTCCATGCCACGGACCGCCCGCGCCTGCCGAACACGACCCACATCGCGTTCTCCGGAGTGGAGGGAGAGGCGCTGTTGATTCGCCTTGACCTTGCCGGGTTCGCGGTCTCGACCGGCTCGGCCTGCTCCTCCGGCACGGTCGAGCCGAGCAAGGGGATGCTCGCGGCCGGTTTCTCCCCCGAAGAGGCGCTCTCGTCGCTCCGGGTGAGCGTAGGAATGACCAATACCGAGGCGGAGATCGACGCCTTCCTCGCCGCGCTGCCGCGCGAAGTCGAGGCGCTCCGCCGGTTCGCCCCGGTGCCAGTGTCCCGATGAGCGATTCGACCGAATTCTCGCCCGGTTCGTCCGGCGCCGCTTCCTCCGGTCTGACCGCGGTCGCCATGAGCGGCGGGCTCGATTCCTCGGTCGTCGCCTGGCTGCTCGCCCAAGAGAGCCACCCGGTGGTGGGCCTGTCGATGCTCCTTTGGGATCGTTCGGAGGAAGTCTCGAACGGCCGCTGCTGCGGTGCGCTCGATTTGGGCGACGCCAAGCGCGTGGCGCAGCAGGCGGGCATTCCCCACTACACGCTGCGGATGGACCAGGAGTTCCGCGAGAAGGTGGTCGATCCGTTCGTTGGCGACTATCTCGCCGGGCGGACGCCGAGCCCGTGCGTCGCCTGCAACACCTGGATCAAATTCGACCTGCTCTGGCAGAAGGCGCGCGCCTTCGGCGCGGAAAAGCTCGCGACCGGCCACTACGCGCGGATCGTCGCCGGGCCGGAAGGACCGGAGCTGCACACCGCGACGAACCCGGAGAAGGACCAGAGCTACTACCTGTTCGAGCTGTCGGCCGAGCAGCTCGCCGCCTCGCAGTTTCCGCTGGGCGAGCTGACCAAGACCCGAGTGCGCGAACTGGCCCGCGAGGCGGGATTGGCGGTCGCCGAAAAGGGCGAGAGCATGGAGGTCTGCTTCGTCGCCGGAGGGGTGCGCGAGTTCGTCGAAAGCGAGGCCGCCGCCGCGCCGGAACGGTTCAAGATCCTGTCGGATCGCGATGACACCTCGGCCGGTTTCGGCACCCCGGCGATCCTGGTCGATCGAGAAGGGAACGAGCTGGGCCGCGGCGAGCCCTACTACCGCTACACCGTGGGCCAGCGCCGCGGCTTGGGGCTCGCCTCCGCGAACCGGCTCTACGTGCTGAAGATCGAGCCGGAGACGAACCGGGTGGTGGTCGGAGGCGACGACGAGCTGTTCGCCCGGGGCCTCACCGCCGAGCGGCTCCACTGGATCGGCCCCCCGCCCGAGGATGCCGAGAACGGGGTCGAGGCGACGGTGAAGATTCGTTCCCGCCACCCCGGGGTGGCCGCGCGCATCCGCTCGCTGCCCGGCGGAAAAGCGGAGGTCGAGTTCGAGACCCCTCAGCGGGGCGTGGCGCCGGGTCAGGCGGCGGTGTTCTATCGGGGTACGCGAGTGCTCGGCGGGTGTTGGATCACCGGGGAGCTGGGGTAGGAGAGCAGGCCGCCGCCCTCGTACCCAGGCCGATGGCCTGGGCTTTGGGAACACGGCCCTTCAGGCCGTTAAAAGCAATCCGCGGGGCGGGTGTGGTTGTTGCGGCCTAAAGGCCAACGGCCTGGGTGGAAGAGGCCCTGGCGGAGGATTGAAGACTCACACCCCCCGCGAAGTCAGCACGATCTTCACCGTCCGCACCAAAATCGAAAAGTCCAACCCCAGCGACCAGTTGGCGATGTAGGCCAGCTCGTAGCGCAGCTTGTTCTGAGGGCTGGAGTGGTAATCCCCGTTCACCTGGGCGAGCCCGGTCAGGCCGGGCGCCACCGAAAAGCGCTCGGCATAGCCCGGCACCTCGGCGAGGTGCTTCTCGACGAAGCCGGGGCGCTCGGGCCGAGGGCCGACCAGGCTCATGCTGCCGCCAAGCACGTTGATCAGCTGGGGGATCTCGTCGATCCGGAACCGGCGCAGGAACGCCCCGATCGGTGTAAGTCGCGGATCGCCGACCTCGGCCAACACTTCGCCGCTTTCCGCCTCGGCATCGACCTGCATCGAGCGCAGCTTGTAGACCACGAAAGGCCGGCGGTCGCGCCCGGCCCGCTCCTGTCGGTAGAGGACCGGACCGGGGGAGATCAAGCGGACCGCAAGGGCGACGAGCACGAATACGAAAGTCAAGACCAGCGCCAGGAAAGTCCCCACGGCGAGGTCGAACAGCCGTTTTA
>DATMZU010000611.1:0-3104 GCA_035607435.1 Thermoanaerobaculia bacterium
ACCCTCTCAACGCCAATGAAAGGCACCGCTTTCCGCCTCGCCAACATGCTTCGCTGTTTTGGTTTCGCACGACGGTAGATTCCTACGCCGATAGCCGGCCTTTCGGCCTCAGCCTGGCCCGGGAAAGCCTCAGCACGCCGCCTCCGTATCCCCCAGAAGAGCCGCGCGAACCTGCGCGAGCGCTTCAGCGATAGCGATGACTTGGACGGCGCCGCTTTCGACTTCTGCTACGCGGCGCTTCACTTCGGCTGCCCAGGCTTCCTCGATCTCGGCATCTTGATCCATGGGGAGGGCTCTCCTTAGGGCTCCCGGAATCTAAACCACTGGGGTGGAAATCTACGTTCGGAGCGGGTGGTCGTCCTTACGCGAGCGGTCTACGCAGCCCGATCTCCGGCGATTACCTCGGCTAAGTCGCGATCGGAGGCACCGAGTGCGAGCAGGGTACGGATCAGGAGATCCAAGGAGACCGACTCGTCGGCGGACTCCGCTTTTGCAATAAGGCTCTGGCTGGACCGTAGCAATTCGGCGAGTTGTAGCTGGGTCATGCTTCGCTGTTTACGCAGTCGGCGTACGGCGTCGCTCAGCTTGATCCGAAGGTCGATGGAGGCGCTCTCGTCCGGCGTGAGGTTGAGGAACTCCTCGGCAGAGCCGACTCTCCAGCCATGTGCTTCGAGGCGCGTTCTCTTCTTGGCTTCTATCGGTAGTCTCCCTACAGGTGACAGTCATATTCCGCCAAACGGCGACGACCCGCATCACCTGCCCTATTCGTGACTTCCCGGAAGATCCCGAGGTTCCAGGAGCAAATAGACCCCGTTCAGGATCTCTTGAACTCGCTCGGGAGAGAGAGTGCCGATCTTCTCGATCAAGTCTGCTTTGTCAACTGTGAAGAGTTGAGAGACGTTGACGACGCTGCGCTTTGGAAGATTTGCCTCATCGAAATCCAGGAGGACGTTTCCCGGAGCGTTGGCTCTTTTCAGGTGCGTGGTGAGGGTACACACGATCACGGTGGCGAGGCGACTTTGATTGACGATGTCGTTCTGCAGAACCACATGCGGATGTAAAAAGGCAGGTCCGGAACCTGAAGAGCTCCCAGGATCGACCCAGTAGACATCACCCTGGCGGATCACCACTCCCCTTTCACCAGCTCGCGCTGTTTTCGTCCCATGCCGCGAAGCAGCCTCTTCTCTTCTGGATTCGGGAAATCATCATAGGCGCGGTTGAGGCCATCGAGGAGCACCTGACTCTCGTGGCGCTGCAAGAACTCCTCAACGGCTCTCGCAAAAAGCTGACTGCGCGAAATCTTCTGCTGCCGGGCCAGAGAATCGGCTCTCTCGAACAGGGGCTCTGGAAGCGAGATCGCGGTCTTGACGATGGGCACGGTAGGCCTCCTTAAGGTCCGCTTGGTATGAATGCTCTTTATACCATGCAGCGTCCCAGGCGCCCCCCTAATCCCGGAACCGCGCCCGTTTCTCCGGCGGCATCAGAGGGCAGACGGTCTTGGGCTTCTCGAACCAGCGGTGGCGGGCACGGGCGATCGCGTCGTAGAGGCGGTCGCGTAGCGCGGTGGGGATCAGGCGGCCGATTTTGGCCTCGTAGGTCCAGAGGCCGCCGATTTCTTCGAGGGCTCGCAGGACGGCGTTCGAGCGGACGTGGAGTTTTCCGTCGGGGGTGGAGAGGACGAGACTGTCCGGCAGGGTGGCGCGGGCTTCCGGGGGGACGCGCAGCTCGAACAGCTCTCCCCCGAGCGGGGCGAAGATCAGCTTCGCTTTGCGGTCGAGGGCGATCAGGATGCGCACGCTGTTGTGACAGAGACCGCAGCCGCCGTCGAAGAACAGCACGGGGCCGGGGACGTCAGGCACCTTCTTCGAGTCCGACCGAGAACATCCGCTCCAGGTTGTAGCGGGAGAAGGCGCGGAACGCCATCAGAGTCTCGGAACGGAGGATACCCTCGATCTTGAGCATCTGGCGGGTCACCGCCTCGGCGATCTGCTCGTTGTCGCGCACCCGGGCGATCGCCACCAGATCGTACTGGCCGGCGACCGAGTAGACCTCGGTGATCCCGTCCATCTCGACCAGGCGCTCGGCCACTTCGTTGATTTTGTTCTTTTCCACCACCAGCAGGATCACGGCACTGACCATTGCGATTCTCCTCCGCCAGAGGTCAACTCTATGCGATCGGTAACCGCGATCCGAAATCCGGCAAAGAGCGTAGTGCAGAGTGCGCCCAAAATCTTCTCCGAGGGATCGATCCGATGAGCTTTCCGCCTCCCGAACCGACCGCCACCTTCCCCTATCGAATCGACCGGCGCGTGGGCGAAGGGGCGATGGGCGTCGTGTTCCGCGCGTTCGAGCCGGCGCTCGAACGGACCGTGGCGATCAAGGTGCTGCGCGCCAAAACCTTGGAGGGGCGCGACGAGCGGACGACCGACGAGTACCACCGCCGGTTCCTCCAAGAGGCGCGCGCCGCCGCGGCTCTCTCGCATCCGGGCTCCGCGACGCTCTACCGGATCGGCGACGAGGCGGGCAATCCGTGGATCGCCATGGAGTGGCTCGAAGGCCGCCCGCTCGACGCGGTCGTCCGCGAGGACGGTCCTCTGCCGCCCGAGCGGGTGGCGCAGCTCGGAGCCGAGCTGCTTTCGGCCTTGGACGCCGCGCATAAGGCGGGGGTCGTCCACCGCGACATCAAGCCGGCGAACCTGATGCTGCTCGCCGACGGCCGGTTGAAGGTGACCGATTTCGGCATCGCCCGGCTGCGCGGCTCCGACCTGGTGAAGACCCAGGCGGGGTACCTCCTCGCCACACCCCGCTTCGCCTCGCCCGAGCAGTTGCGGGGCCAAGAGGTGGACGGCCGCTCCGACCTGTTCTCGGCCGGCGTGGTGCTGTACTTCCTGATCTCGGCCGCCTACCCGTTCCGCGGCGACGACTTTCTACAGATCGCGACCGCGATCCTCACCGAGGCGCCGCGCCCGCTGCGGACGCTCGCCCCCCACGTGCCTCCCCGCCTGGCCGCCGTGATCGAGCGAGCGCTGGAGGTGGAACCGGACAAGCGGTACGAGACCGCGGGCGAGATGCGGGAGGCTCTTCTGGCGGCTGTGACGGGCGTT
>DATMZU010000613.1:0-11827 GCA_035607435.1 Thermoanaerobaculia bacterium
CTGCTTGCAGCCTTCGCACTTCACCCACAGCCCTTCGGGCACGTTGCTGCGCGAGCGGTCCTCGCGGACCGGCATCGGTTTCTTCGTCTTGCGAAACCAAGCCACGATTTAGGCTTCGCCGGATCCCGCCTCTTCGGCTTCCAGATCGTTCTGAAGACCCAGCCGAAGGCAGGCGGCGTCGTACATCTGCCGGGCGGCCTTCTTGCCGTTCTGCAGCTCGGCCAGGCGATCCTTCACCTTGGCGAGCTCCTCCTCGATCGAGCGATCGAGGTCTTCGATCTCCTGGCGCGTGGTGGCCAGAATGTTTTCGTAGAATTTCCGCTGCTGATCATTCAGACTCATCGAGTTCCTCCCACAGCCTGCGCTTTAGAGCTTGAACGGAATGCGTAGCCGTGTCCACATCTTGACCCGGACGCCGCCCTTGGTCGCAGGACGATACTGAGCGCCTCGCGCGGCGGCGAGCGCGGATTCGTTGATTCCCACTTTTTGTTTGATCGGCTCGACCAACCGTGCCTCTGCGACCTTGCCGTTCTCGTCCACCAGCACCGCCAGGACGACCACGCCCTGCACGCCAAGCTGTTTGGCGAGCGCAGGATATCCCGGTTTCGGAGCGCTGACAAGCTGAGGAACGCTCACCCCGGGACCCGGCTCGACGAGGTCACCCTCGCGCGCCCGGGGGGCTTCCTCCTCGCGCGCGGCGGGCGCGGGAGGCTCGGGCCGGCGCTCCTCCGCCTTCGCCGGCTCCGGGGCGGGCTCGGGTCGCCGTTCTTCCGGCTGCGGCGCGGGCTCGGGCGCCGCGGGAGCGGGCGAAGCGGGGGTCGGGGCGGCGGCGGGCGGCGGCGAAGCGGCGGGGTTCTTCTCCGCCGCGTTCGAGCCGGCGGCGATCTGCTCGCGCAGTTTTCGCTCCCTTTCCTCGAACTGCTTCTGGTACTCCTTCTTCAGCTCTTCGTTCTTTTTCGCCAGGGCTTCGCCGACCAAACCGGTCAAATCGGTCTGGAGCGCCGGAGCCTGCGGAGTGCTCGCGGTACCGGGCGCGGGGGGCGGAGTGACGGTCGCTCCGGGAGCGGTTCCGGGGGCGGGCGTCGCCGGGGCCTTGGCTTTGCCGCGGACGAACCAGATGCCTCCGGCCACGGCGACGAGCACCAGCGCCGCCAGGGCGAGCCAAAGCATGGCCCGGCTCTTCGCGGCCGGCGGCGGGACCGGAGCGTCCGCGAGCGGCGCCACCGCTTCGACGACCGGCCCGGCCTCGGGCGGATCCGCCTCGAATCCCGCCGGTTGGGCGGCGAAGCCGGGAATCGGCGGCGAGACGACCGCCGCGGCAGCGACCGAAGAGGGGGGCGCGGGGGCCGGCGGCGGGGGCAAAACCGGCGCGGCGACCGGGAAGACCGGAACGGGCGCGGGAGCTGGGGGGCTTGGCGCCGCGGCCGGCGCAGCCGGAGCCTCTTCCGGAATGGGCGCCTCTTCGAGCCTGCGGACGTAGGCCGCGAGATCGGTGTGCGAGGGGGTCGGTTTCTGTTCGTAGAGGACGGCGCCCAGGCGCTGTTCCATCTCCCCGGCGGACTGGAAGCGATCGGCCGGATCGTGGGCGAGCGCCCGGCGGGCGATCGAGTCGATCTCGGCCGAGATCGACGGATCGATCTCGCGCGGGCTCTTGACCTTGCCTTCGCGCACCGATTCGAGGACCGAGATTTCGCTGTCCCCGGCGAACAGCCGCTCGCCGGTGAGCATTTCGAACAGCAGCGTGCCGAGCGAGAAAATGTCCGAGCGAGCATCGACCGACCGGCCCCAAGCCTGCTCGGGCGACATGTACTGGAGCTTGCCCTTGAGCGCGCCGATCTGCGTCTGCCCCGCCTGGGTCACCGCCTTCGCGATGCCGAAGTCGCACAGCTTGATGTCGCCGTCGCGGCTGATCAGGACGTTCTGCGGCGATACGTCGCGGTGCACCAGACCGAGCGCGCGGCCTTCGAAGTCCCGCTTGTGGTGGGCGTGGTCGAGCGCTCCGGCGACGTGGTGCGCGATCAGCAGGGAGAGGCCGACAGGGATCGGCAGCCGCTTCTGGCGCGCGAGGTTGCCGATCGTCCGCAGGTCGCGACCTTCGACGTACTCCATCGCGATGAAGTAGTCGTTGGCGATCTTGCCCAAGTCGTAGATGTGGATGATGTTCGGGTGCGACAGCTGCGCCGCGAGCTTCGCCTCGTCGATGAACATGCTCACGAACTCGGAGTTGTGAGTCATGTGCGGCAGGATCTTCTTGATCGCCACGGTCTTCTGGAACCCTTCGAGACCGCACATGCGCGCTTTCCAGACCTCGGCCATGCCGCCGACGGCGATCCGTTCGAGCAGCGTGTATTGACCGAAGCGCCGGTCGTCCGCCTCCTCCGTGAACACCGGGATCCGCTGCGTGGCGAGCGAATTGGCCGGCTCCAGCGTCGCGCCGCCGGTCGGCGGGGGGACGGCAGGTACGGCAGGGGGCGCCTCGATCGGGGGGGGCACGGGCGCCTGACGAAGCAGCGGCTCGGGCGCCGCCGCGGGGGGACGAGCGACCATCGGGGGCGGCGGAGCCAGCTCGACCGGCGGAGGAGCGACCGGCGGCGAGGCCGGAGGGGGAACCGCCGAGGGGGCCGCGGTGCCGGTCTGGGTCGCCGGACGCACGGGGCGCGCCAGCTGCTCGATCGCGGCGAAATCCAGATCCGCCTTCGAGCGGACCCCGGTCCCCTCGCTCGGCCTGGCCGGCGGCGGCGCGGCCGGGGCGGGCGCCGGAGGACGGACCGGCGGCGGTTGGGGGCTCGCGGCCGGGGGCGCCGGGGCAGGCGGAGCCGGCGGGCGGGGCGAGGAGGTGCTCGCCTTGCCGCTCATCTGGAGGCTCGACAGGGTCTTCGAGAGCAGCGCTTCGACGTCCGTCGCGGGCAGTTCCGCCGGCTTCTTGGCCGCCGGAGCCGGCGGCTTCGGGCGCGGCAACCCGCCCACCCCGAGCACGCCGGAGAGCGTCTGTTCGAGCTTCCGCTCGATCGCGCCCTGGTCGGTCCCCGCGGCGGCGAAACCGGTCGGCAGGGCGGAAGCCGGAGCCGGCGAGGTCGCGGGCCGCCGCAGGTCGTCTTCGACCTCGGCGAGCACGTCGCCGAAGATGTCCTTCGAGGTCAGCTGCTGATCGTCCGCCTGCGCCACCCGCGCTCTGCCGGGGTCGCGCCGGGCGGCGAGCGAGCGGCGCACCGCGAGGCGGAGGTCCTGATCGGTGAACGGCTTGATCAGAAACTCGTCCGCTTCGATCGCCGCGGCATCGGCGCCTTCCAAAGATTCGGGCATCAGCGCCACGACCCCGGGGCCGCCGGAGCGGCGGGCGAAGCTGATGGCCAACGCCTCGACGCCCGGGGCCTCCGCGCTCGCGATCACCAGATCGGGCGCCTCGGACGCCGCCGCCTGGAGAGCCTCGGCCCGGCCGCCGACGAAATGCAGCCGGTAACCCTCGACCGAAAGCGCATCCTGAATGCGCTCGATATAGCGTTGTTCCCGCTCGATGACGAGGATCAGGGCCATGCTTGCTTCTCCTGAGAGGCGAATCCCCGCCCTTCTAGCATTGGCGCCGCCCGTCCGTCAATCGAACGCACTGACGGGCAAGGGCTTACCCCTCGAATCTCTCGGACGCGGGCCAACGTGTAAACTTGGCTCTAAGCGGCGGTTTCATCACGGGGGTAGAGAGCACCATGTCCGGCCACAGCAAATGGGCGACGATCAAGCATAAGAAGGCGGTGACCGACGCCCGGCGCGGCAAGGCGTTCACCAAGCTGCTGAAAGAAATCACCGTCGCGACCCGCATGGGCGGCGCCGACCCGAAGGGCAATCCGCGCCTGCGCTCGGCGATCCTCGACGCGCGCGGGAGCAGCGTGCCGAACGACACCATCGACCGGGCGGTCAAGAAGGGTTCCGGCGATCTCGGCGGCGCGACGTTCGAGGAACTGGTCTACGAGGGGTACGGGCCGGGCGGCAGCGCGATCCTGGTCGAAGCCGCGACCGACAACCGCAACCGGACCGCGGGCGAAATCCGCCATATCTTCACCAAGAACGGCGGCAACCTCGCCGAGGCCGGTGCCGTCTCCTGGATGTTCGATCGCCGCGGTTACTTCGCGATCGACCGGGAATCGCAGGGCGAGGACGCGTTCATGGAGCTGGGGCTGGAGCTTGGAGCGGACGACATCTCGACCGACGGCGAGGCCTACGAGATCTTCACTTCGGTCGAAGACTTCCTGCGGGTTCAAGAGGAGCTGGCGCAGCGCAAGATCGTCACCCTCGTCGGCGAGCTGTCGATGATTCCTCAGACCTACATGGAGCTGGCGAGCGACAGGGTGCGCTCCGCGATGCGGCTGATGGAGGCTCTGGAGGACCACGACGACGTGCAGAAGGTGTGGGGAAACTTCGAGGTCGCCCCGGAGGCTCTCGATTCCTAGCGCAACGCTTTCCCGCCCATGTTGATCCTCGGCCTCGATCCGGGCAGTCTCCATACCGGCTTCGGTCTGATCGAAAAGCGCGGCGGCAAGCTCGTCGCGATCGAAGCCGGGCGGTTCTCCTGCCCGCGCGACCTCGCGTTGCCGCAGCGGCTGGCCTCGCTGGTGGTGCGTCTGGAAGAGCTGCTCGACCGAGCGAACCCCGAGGTGGTGGCGATCGAGGCGCCGTTTCACGGCGCCAACCATCGTTCGCTGATCGTGCTCGCCGAAGCGCGCGGCGCCCTGCTCGCCTCGGTCGCGCGGCGCGGTTTCGAGATCGTCGAATACAGTCCGGCGGAGGTCAAATCGGCGGTGGCCGGCAACGGCCGCGCCGACAAGACCCAGGTGGCGCGGATGGTCGGGCTGATCCTCGGCTCTACGACTCAATGGGCGGCCGATGCCACGGACGCCCTCGCGGTCGGCGTCTGCTGCGCCCAGCGCCTGCGGATCGATCGTCTCACCGCCCGGCCCGTCGCCCCGGTTCGCTCCGTCAAGTAGCTCAATTGCCTGGCTTTAGCGTTTCGGCGTCGGTTGACCCTCGCTTCGAGAGCATGCTAGCTTGACTCACTCCGCTGACACGACCAACTGAAGTGGACTAGGATCTCCAGCAAATGGCCTTCCAGGGCTCGCTCAAGGAGCTACCGCTCCCCGACATCATCCAGCTCGTGTCCGTCTCGGGCAAGACCGGCGTTTTCTCGCTCACCCGCGACGGCGACGCGAACGGCGAGATCTATCTGCGCGGCGGCCAGATCGTCCACGCCCATTCCGGCGAGCTGGAAGGCGAGGAGGCGGTCTACGAGCTGGCGATCTGGCCGGAAGGCGAGTTCCTCTTCACCGCCGGGCAGGAGACCCCCCGGACCACGATCCAGAAATCGAACACCAACCTCCTGATGGAGGCGGCGCGCCGGATCGACGAGTGGCAGGTGCTGTCGAAGCGCATCCCCTCGACCCGTCTGGTTCCCGTCTTCACCCAGCAGGCGACGACCACGTCGGTTTCGCTCACGCCGCACGAATGGACCCTGATCTGCAAGATCGACGAGCGCCGTTCGATCGATGAGATCGCGGTCGGTTTGGGCTTGAGCCCGTTCGAGACCTGCAAGCTGCTCTACGGCCTGATCACCTCGGGGCTGGTGGCGCTCAAAGAGGACTTCACCAAGCTGCGCACCGACCGCCTGCTGCACATGGACGTGGCGGCCCTCGCCGAAGTCAACGAGGCGATCCACGGCCAAGCCCGGGCTCTGCTGTCGAGCCACCCCAAACAGAGCGACCTCGAAGCGCCGCTGCGAATGAGCAAGACCGGCCTGGAAGCCGGGCGCGGTTTCGAAGCGGTGCTCGACCTGGTGCGCGCCGACGAGAAAGTGGTCTCGGCGGCTTTAGGACCCAACCAGTCGAAAGCATTCCTCGACCGGGTGGCGCAGCTGCTCGCCTGAGCGGCGGGCTTCTCGGCTCGCCCTGTTCGCGGCAAGACCGAGGGCGCCTTCTCCAGGCGCTACTGATGCTTCACGCCGCTGGCCGGAAAGATCGGATGGGCATCGAGGTAGGCCTGCACGTCGGGTAGAGTCGTCATCACCTTCGGCGGAAATACTTTGCCGTTCGTACCGGCCGTCCACGTAATCACGAACAGAAGGGCGTCCACGCCGAGCTCGAGAGCGAGGTTCTGTGCGCGGTTCAGGAGCTCGACCGACTCGGTCGTATCGAACAGGATGTACTTCCAGGTGATCTTGCAATTGGATTGCAGCGCGCGCTTGCGTTCCGTCGCGGCTTTCAGAAACGTCACACACTTCTCGAAGCTTCTGCCGATGCGATAGGTCTCGTACGACTCCTGCGTGCTGCCGTCGATCGAGCAGTACATGGCGTCGAGCATCAGGAACTCGTCCTTGAACGGGTGCTGGCAGTTCGTGTCCGCTTCCAGGAGCGCGCCTGGACACGCCGTGCGGCAGCATCGAATCAGTTCGGGAAAACTCTGACTGAGCGTTGGCTCGCCGCGCCCTCCGAAACCGATGCGTTGCACGGTCACATCGTGCCTCTGGAACGACCGCATGATGTTCTGGAGCACGCTGAGCGAAAAATAGTACGGCGGCCCCTCCCGTCGAAGAAGTCCGGGATCGTAACCCTGCAGGCACGCAGGACACCGGAGCGTACAGGGGAGCGAGGGCTCGAGATGAAGGTTGCCAACCCAGTCGATGCTGCCCAGCGGCCAGCCACGCTCCGACTGCACTCTGGCGAGCTGCCGTTCGGCGTCCGCATCCAGGCTGGTCATCGACGGATAGTGCGGATTCCGTTCGGTGTTGTCGAAGTTGACCTCGAACGGCTTGAAGGCCGCGCATCGCGCGCACTGCTTCATGAAAGCCCGATGCTCGACCGCGGTTCTGAGGCGCATCTGCCGGAAGGCTGGACCGTTGAACACCTCAGGCACGAAATCCACCGTTTCGAGGTCGGCATCGACGATCGTGTAGCCTTCGCCGTGATCCGATCCGCACGGGATGCGGCCGTTTGCTTTGATCAGGAGGCCGTCCCAATATTTGCAAAAGCCGCGCGGAAGATCGGCCGCGATCTCCGGATCATGAACTATCGGCAGTATCTGCACAGTTGCGAGTATAGCTGGCCGGACGGCGCGCCGCTACGGATCAAGCCGTACCACGGAACCGGTAGAAAGAAACCAAAGCTCGAAGCGCGGCGGCTCGGCGAGACCGAGGGCATCGCGGATCGCGCGGGCGTAGTGAGCACCTTGCGGCGCGTAGGCGGCGGCCCGGGCGTTGAGCTCGCCTTCGCTTTGGATGTCGTCGGTCTTGTAATCGACGACGACGAAGCCGCCGCTCTCTAAGCCTTCTTCCCGATAAAGAAGATCGATCGCGCCGGAGATGAAACCGACCGGCCCGGTCTCCAGCTCAAGATTCGCCGGGGCCGGCAGCAGGACCGGCAGCTCCCGGGCGAGGATGTTCGGGCTCAAGGTCCGCAGGCGTTCGATCAGCGGACCGGCGGCGAACGCTTCGAGCAGCCCGCGGGCTCGGACCTCCGCCGCATGGCGGGCTTCCGGGTCGATTCCGACCAGCGTCGCGAGAGTGCCCGACAGGTTTTCGATCTGGCGCGCGCGTTCCGCCGCCACCTCCGCCGCGAGATCCCAGGTTTCGAGCGCCCGATGAACGGCGGTGCCGGCCGCCATGGCGGCGTTTCTGCGATTCTCGATGTCGGCAGAGGCATTAGCGGCATCCGCCACGAGTACCGCTTCCGGGCTCTCTGCGGCGCTCTCGTTCCGCTCCGCCTGGAGCTGCCGCAACCGTTCGTGGGCTTCTTCCGAGGCGGGCGCCGAAATCCGCCGGGCCTGCCGGGCCGAAGCCTGACGCCGACGCTCCCCGAGATCGCGGACCGCCGCGGCGACCTCGACGGCCGTGCCGTAGGGCGGCGCGACGCCCGCGGTCCGCGCTTTCGGGCTCGCTTCGGCACGCGCGGCGGCGGCATCCAGGCCCGGAAAGCGCCAGAGCACGCCGTCGCCGTCGATCCAAGAAGACTCTTGCGGTTCGGCGCTCTCCAGCTCGCTCCAGAGGGCCGCCAGGTCGGGCCGCCCTGCCCGCGCGGTCAGGAGATGCAGGTGGGAGCGGGCTCGTTCGGCGAGGTTGCCGGGATCGGCTGCGGCGTTGTCGGGGTTCGCCTCCCGCTCGTTCCATAGGCCGGAGATCACCAGCCGGACCTTCGCCCGGGTGAGCGCCACGTAGAGAGTGCGCACCCGTTCCGCCGCTTCGACCGCGGCGCGCTCGGCTTCGACCTCGGCGAATCCGGGGGTCGGAGCGCCGAACAGGCGCACCTCCCAGCGGCTTTCCCCTGGTTCTGTCGATGAACTTCCGACTTGGCCGACCGCGGTGCCGGTCTCGTTGTCGGCCGGCGGTTGCCGGTGGGTTTGGAGCAGGTAGACGTGCTCGAAATCGAGCCCCTTAGCGCCATGGATCGTCAGCACCGAGACGGCCGCCTCGCCCCCGTCCGGCCGCGCCTCTTCGGCGTCGAGCCCCTCGGTGATGCTCCTGCGCAGCACGCGCAATAGCGCGCCCGCGTCGCCCTCTTCTTCGAACGCTTCGAGCAGGCGGCGGAAGAAGCGATCGAGGTTCGCCAATCGGTAGGGACCGAGGTAGCGCGCCGCCTCGGTCGGCTCGATGAACGAAAGGCGACGGAGCTTTTCGACGAACAGGTCCGCCGCGTCGGTCGCGAACGAACGGCGCATCGCCGCCAGGGCCGCCATCGCGGCTTCGAGGCTCGCCTCCCAGCCGGCGATCTCGGCGATGCCGGGCACGTCGCGCGGCGTGGCGAGCGCCGCCTCTCGAACCAGCGCGGAGATCCGTTGCAGCGCCTCAGCCGTTTGCGATGAATCGGCCGACCCGTCCAACTCGCTCGCCAGACGCGGAAATCCGCGGCTCCACAAGGGAATCAACGCGGCATCCGGCACGCCGACCGACGCCGAGCGAAGCCAGGTGAGGAGCGCCAGATGGTCGCCCGGATCGAGCACCGTGCACACCAACGCGGAAGCTTCGATGATCTCGCGCCGCCGGTAGTACTGGCGATCCCGGCCGACCGCGAACGGGATGCGCCGGGCGCGCAGCGCTTCGAGCACGACCTCGACCGAGCCGAAGCCGCGGAGCAGAATGCCGAAGGAATTCCACGCCACGCCCTCCCGCTCGTGCAGCTCCGCGATGTCGCGCGCCACCGCCTCGGCCTCCAGCTCGGCGGCGACGACGAGCGGGGTTTTCCCCAGCCCCGGCGCGTCGGTCGCGTTGGCCGAATTGACCTCATTGGGGGGCCGCCAGAGCACCCAGTGCTCGACCGGCCTTCGCCCCGCGGCGGCGAAACCCTCTTCCTCGTCCAACTTCGCGCAGGCGACCAGGGGCTGGAACGCCGGCTGCAACCCGGCCCGCTCGCGCATGACCGGAGCGACGGCTTCCTCGACTTCGGCGAGGATGCCGGGCACCGACCGGAAGTTTTCGACCAGCGGCAACACCTCGCCGCCCGCCTCGCTCACCCGATCGACGAAGCCGGAATAGGCGGAAAGATCGGCGCTCCGCCAGCCGTAGATCGACTGTTTCGGATCGCCGACCAGGAAGAGCCCCGGCAGGGGCGCGTCGGGCGCCGAGGGGTCGGGCAACGCGAGCGCCGCGAGCAGCGCGCACTGCTGGCGGTCGGTGTCCTGGAATTCATCGACGAGCAGTTGATCGATCCGGCCGCGCACCTCGCGGCGGACGCCGGGGTGGTTCGAGAGCAACCGCGCGGCGCCGGACAGCAGCGATTGAAACGTCGCGGCGCCGCGGGTCCGCATCGCGGTCTCAACCGTTGCGAGAAGCGGCGCGAGCGCGCCGCGGGCCGCCGTGAGCAGCTCCGCGTCGAACCCGGCGAGGAAACGCGCGGCGCGGCGCAGCCGGCCGGACGCGGCGGCGACCGCCTCGGCGCGATCGGCGAAAGCGGTGTCTTCCGCCTGGTTGAAGCTCCCCTTCTCCCAATTGCCGAGATGGTTGACGAGGTTTTCGGTCAGCAGCTCGGCGCACTTGGGACTTAAGGCTTCAAGACCGGCGGCTTCAACACCCGCGAAGCATCCGGCCAATTGGTGCACCGCCGCCGCGACTTTTTCCGCGTTCGGCGCCCGGCCCTTGAAGCGCGCGGGAAGCAGGCTCTTCAGCTCGCGCGCCGCGTCGAGCAAACCGCGGGAGAGCGCCGCGGCACCGGCCCCGGTAAGCGGGTCGGCGAGCAAAGCCGAGGCCGGGAGACCTTCCCGGGCGAGCACCAACAATGCCTCGACCAGCTCGCGCGGACCCAATCCCCGGGCCGCGAGGGTCAACAGATGAGGGTCGCCCGGCTCGCCGTAGCCGCTCCGCATCGCGCCCTCGACCGCCTCCTGGACCGCCTCGTCGAGCAGCCGCCCGTCGGCATCGACCGTGAGCTGCGGGTGGACCCCCGCCTCCAGCGGGTGCTCGGCGAGCAGCCGGCGGCAGAATGCATGAATCGTCGAGACATTCAACTGGTCGAGCGTCGCGAGCAGGGCCCAAGCCCGCCGCACCCGCTCCGCCTCGGGAGGCAGAGCCGCCGCTTCGAGCCAGCCGGGAACCCGGCCGAAGCTCTTCGCCACCTCGGCCAGATCGCGCGCCGCCCGGTGAGCCATCTCGGCCGCTGCCGCTTCGGTGAAAGTGATCGCGACCACCCCGGAAAGCACCTCGGCCGCGATCCGCTCGTCATCGATCTCCCGCTCCGGATCGCCGGCCACAGCGGCCCGCGCGGCGAGTCTCGCCGCCGCCCGTTCCCAGCCCGGCCCGAGCGTCCAAGCGAGCAGCCGGGCCACCAGCGTCGTCGTCTTCCCCGTCCCGGCCCCCGCTTCGAGCACGAGAGGGCGTTCGAACTCGGTCTGCGCCAGCTGACGGGCCGAGCGATCGGCGGCGAGGAGGGCGACTCGATCGGTCACGAGTCTTCTCCGCGCATTGAGAACGCGTCGAAAGTGTGGCAGCCTCCGCGCAAAAACTTGGCGGAGATCTCGATGTCTGACACCGAAACACCTGAGCGCCTGATCTTCGTCAGCCACAGCAGTCGCGATACCTGGGTGGCAAAGCGGATCTCCGAGGCGATCACCGCCGCGGGTGCGACGCCTTTTCTCGACGAGGCGGACATTGAGGTCGGGGACGACTTCGAGGACCAGATTCTCTCTTCCCTGGAAAGAGCGGATGAGCTGGTGGTTCTCTTGACTCCGTGGTCTCTCGATCGGCCTTGGGTTTGGTCGGAGCTAGGAGCCGCCTGGATGCGACGGATTCCGATTGTCGCAATCCTGCATGGAATCTCCTCCGCAGAGTTCCAAGCGAGGCCCGGGGTTCCGATCTTCCTCAAAAAGCGCGATCTCATCGACCTCAACGATATCGATCTATACTTTGCCGAGTTGAAGCGGCGCGTGATGCGCGCGCATCCCGAGAGGGAAACGCCATGAGTAGTCCCAAAATCTTCCTTTCTTACTCCCATGAAGACCGGGAATGGGTGAAAGCGTTCGCCGAGGCGCTTGAGGAGCGGGGTCTGCCGCTCTGGTACGACGAGAAGGAGATCAAGGCAGGCGACAACATTGCCGACGCCGTCGAAAGCGCTCTTCGCGAGAGCGAAGCCGTGATCTTCGTCTTGAACGATCAGAGCGTACTGAGCCCAAACCTCTATTTCGAGCTGGGTGCTGCCGTCGCCGCAGGAAAGAAGATCATCCCCATCGTGGGCAAGCACTCGGCACGCAGATCGCTTCCGGGATCGCTTCTCAAGAGGCGGTCTCTGGTCCAAGGGGATCCTGGCGAAACCGCGGACGAAGTCCTGCGCGCCGTGGCCTGAACCTGGCCGAAGGGCTCGGTTCA
>DATMZU010000620.1:0-8334 GCA_035607435.1 Thermoanaerobaculia bacterium
CTGCTTCCTGCACTCTTTCACGCCTTCCGGCCGGCCGAGGAGCGGCCGGGCGCACACTCGACGGTTACCGGGGGCACGCTGGGTCTCCTGGCGGCTGGACTTCTGGTGGTTTTCCTCGCGTTCAAGTGGCGGCGGCTTCAGGGACTGGCGGTCAAGCTCTTTATCCTCGCCGGGCCGCTGTTTTTCCTCGCGGTCTTCTTGAAAGCCGGTTTTTGGGTGGATCTTGGGAAAGCCTTTCCGAACGACCACGCGTTGAAGTTGTTGATCGCAACGGCGGTGCTGTGGGTTTGGGGTTGGCTGTTCGTCAACGTCAACCTCTTCAGCCTTCACCCCTTTTATCGCGATCGCCTGTGCGATTGTTACCTCGTCCGCAAGAATCCCGAAGCCAAGAATGGCGTCGAGCTGGTAAAGCACCTGCCGCTTTCCAAGCTGAAAACTGAAGCCGCCCCGTATCGCCTGATCAATGCCACGGTAAACCTTCCCAGCAGCAAGAACCCCGAGCTTCGCGGACGAAAGGGCGACTTCTTCCTGTTCAGCCCCAGCTACTGCGGCTCGCCCCTCGTGGGGTACGGAAAGACCACAGAGATGGAAGCCAGCGACCCTCACTTGGATCTTGGCTCGGCGACTGCAATTTCCGGCGCGGCGGCCGGCACCAACATGGGATGGAAAACGCGGACGGAGTTTCTTTTTCTGCTCTCCATCCTCAACGTGCGGCTCGCCTATTGGCTGCGAAATCCAAGCAAGAAAAGCACGGTGGCGAAGATCCTTTTCCCGGGGCCTTGGTACCTCCTGCGCGAGATGTTCGGCAGCATGAGCGAGGACTGCTACTACCTCAATGTCTCGGACGGCGGTCACATCGAGAACCTCGGCGTTTACGAGCTTCTGCGCCGCAGGTGTAAGTTCATCGTGTCGGTCGATGCCGGGATGGAGTGCGGATTGGAGTGCGCGGATCTGATCCGCCTCCAGCGCTACGCCGAGATCGATCTCGGCATCCGGCTCCACTTCGACCTCGCCGATTTTGCCCTCGAAACCAACGGCCGTACCCGGGCCTACGCGACCCTCGTGGTCATCGAATACCCCCCGCGCCAAATCGGCGAGAAGCCGGAAGTCGGTTGGATGATCTACCTCAAGCCCTGCCTGACCGGCGAAGAGCCCGGATACATCTCCGAGTACAAGCGCCTCCATCCCGACTTCCCCCACGAAACCACGGCCGATCAGCTCTATAGCGAGGAACAGTTCGAAGCCTACCGCCGGCTGGGGGAGTGCGCTGCGAACAGTCTGTTCGCCAAGGAGCTGATGGGAATCACACCGCCGGAGAATCTCGAGGGGTGGTTCCAACGCCTGGCGAGCAGCCTGCTGCCGGACAACCATCCGGCCCTGGGGGCCAAATAAAGACGAATCGTGGCGGCAGGGACCTCGATGCCACGAACGGCCTCGCCTTCTCGCGACGCCAGGCGCTAGAGTTCGGCGATGCCCCGCCGAGCCTCGATCCCGTCTCTGTTCTTGGTCGGCCTCTCCCTGGCCTTCCTGGTGCCCGTTGCGCACGCCGCGTCGGGTGCATCCGCCCGGGAGAGCAAGAAACTGCACCGACTTCTGGACCAGGCTTGGGACGCGAAGCTGCGCGACCGGCCGGAGTTTGCGACCTACATCGGCTTTCCCGGCCACAACCATCTCTGGACCGACCTTTCGGCGGCGGGCATCGAGCGGCGGCAAGCTTCGACGCGCGAGCAGCTTCAGGCTGCCCGGTCGATCGACCGCAGTCTGCTGCCGCCCGATGAGCAGGTCGATCTCGATCTCTATCTCCGCCGCCTGGAGGGCCAGATCGAGGGCTTCGCCTTCCCGGAAGACGAGGTGGCGATCACGCGCTACGGCGGCGTGCAGGAGTACGTTCCGTACGCGCTCGGTAAAGCGCCGGCCGCTTCGAGCCGCGACTACGAGGATTTGATCGCCCGTTTGAACGGCGTTGCGGCGCTCGTCGAGCAAAACCTTGCTTTGTTGCAAAAGGGGCTCGCCGCTGGGGTTACTCCTCCGAAAAGCATGATGCAGGGGGTGCCTGAGCAGGTGCGCGCGCTCACACCGGACGATCCGTGGAAAAGCCCGCTGCTTGCGCCGTTCCGCCAGCTCGGGACCCACGTCGAGGACGAGGACGCGCCGCGCATTCGCAGCGCCGCGCTCCATGCCTACGAGGCTAAGGCCGCTCCGGCGTTTCGCAAGCTTTTTGAATATCTCACGACGACCTACATTCCGGCCGCGCGCGAGAGTTTAGGGATGGGGGCGTTGCCCGACGGCGCGGCCTGGTACGCTTGGCGCCTGCGGAAAGCGACCACCACCGACTTGACTCCCGAGCAGATCCACCAGCTCGGCCTCTCCGAGGTGCGGCGCATCCGCGCCGAGATGGAAAAGATCAAGACGGCGACCGGTTTTGCCGGCGGCTATGCCGAGTTCGTGCGCTTTCTGCACACCGATCCGCGTTTCTTTTATACCCGGGCCGACGATCTGCTCGAAGGCTATCGCGCGATCGGCAAACAGGTGGAAGCCCGCCTGCCGTCGGTGTTCGGCACGGTTCCCAAGCTGCCTTTGAGAATCGTTGCCATTCCGGCCGGTGAGACGGCGGGGAAATCGACGATCTATTACGACATCGGCTCCGTGGCGCGGGATACTCCGGGGACCTGCTACGTCAACACTTCCGACCTGCAGATCCGCCCGAAATGGGAAATGCCGGCGCTTTATCTTCACGAGTGCATGCCCGGCCATCATCTTCAGGTAACGATCGCGCAGACGATCCGCAAGGCCCCGCGGGTGCTCAACTACCACGACTACACGCCGTTCGTCGAAGGCTGGGGCGTCTACGCCGAAACGTTGGGCGACGAAATAGGCTTGTATCAGGACCCCTATGTAAAATTCGGCCAGCTTTCGTCCGAGCTATGGCGCGCGATGCGCGTCGTGGTGGACACCGGGATTCACGGCAAAGGCTGGACGCGCGAGCAGGCGGTGTCCTTTTTCCGCGAGAACACCGCCCAGGACGACCGGGCGATCGAGATCGAGATCGAGCGCTATTTGAACGATCCGGGGCTCGGCGTCGCGTACACGATGGGCGAGCTGAAGTTCAAGGAGTTGCGCGCCGAAGCGCAGAATTTGCTGGGGCCGGCGTTCGATTTGCCGGCGTTTCACGACGAAATCCTGCGCCATGGGGCGTTGCCGTTGGATGTGTTGGAGGGGAATGTCCGGCGGTGGGTCAAGGGACAAACGGGGGCGCCGGCCCGTACGGCGGCGCCCAAGGGTTGAAGGTCCCGCCTACTTACATTTGCCGTTGTGGTCGGGGCGCACGCCGGCCTTCGCGATCTCGCACTGGTTGGCGTAGGTCTTTCCGTCGCAGCCGCAGATCTGAGGACCGGTGGTCGGGCAGGGGTCCGGTACTACCACGCACTTCCCCGCGAGGTCGGGCTGGTTGCATTGACCGGCCGGATAGAGGCAGCCTTCTCCCACCGCACATTTGAGACCGCCGATTCCACCGCAGGTCTCGCCTGCGGCGAGGAGAGGATTGGAAAAAGCCGCGAAACCGAGCACGAACGTCAGGACGAGCCCCAGGAAGACATGGTTGTGGATTCTTTGGTGCATGACAAACCTCCTTGGGTGGTTTGGGGGTTTGGGCCGCCGCAGAGGGCGACCCGTCTATAGCCGAAGCCGCATGATTGCAATGCTTGTGCCTTGCGCCTTTTCCCTGGGATGCGCGGTCGTCCCGCCCGCCAGGACAAGCCGGAATGGCATCCATCTTCGCGCGGGAAGTCGTAATACCGAGGCCATTGCACGGCGTCCCTTACAGGGAGACGCCGCGGGGCGGCCATCGGCCGGCCGCGTGTTAACCTCCCGCATCCTCAAGGAGACCCTATGGAAACCAAGACCAAAGCCCCCCGCGCCGCGAAAGTCCAGACGATCGATCCGGCCGCCATCGCCCGCCTGCTCGGCGCCGTTCAGGGCGGAAAGCGGACGGAGGGCACCGGGATCGTGATCCCGCAGGGCACGCTCTCCTCCCATTACCACTCCTGATCGAACTTGCCTCGGGACCCCGAGGGCCGTTGCGCTCGGGGTTTCATCGCCTTTCCTTCCCCATGCTCCTCTCCGTCTGCCTGATCGCCAAGAACGAAGAGCGCTTCTTGACCGGAGCGCTCGCCTCGGTGCGCGAGGTAGCGGATGAAATCGTCCTGGTCGATACCGGGTCGTCCGATCGCACGATCGAGATGGCCCGGGAGCACGGCTGTCGGGTTCTCCAAGAGCCCTGGCGCGACGACTTCGCCTCCGCGCGAAACGTGGGAATCGCCGCCGCTCGGGGCCGCTTCCTCCTCTGTCTCGACGCCGATGAACGCCTGGTCCGCTCGGAGGGCCTGCGCGCGACGTTGCTTGCCGCACCGCCCGAGATCGGCGGCTATTTCCTCGAACGCCACGACCGCGTGATCCGACCCGAGGATGGCGAGCCCGACATCTATCCGATCGGCATGCTGCGGCTGTTCCGCAACCATCCTGACATTCGCTACGAGGGAATCGTCCACGAGCGCCCGAACGACGCGGTGCTGCGCGCGGGATTCTCGGTCGGCGCCTTGGCGCCCGTTCACCTGACCCATCTAGTGAGCGATCTTCCCCACGAGCGCCTGGTCGAAAAGCAGCGCCGCTACCTGCGCCTTTTGGATCTTGCCCTGGCGCGCGATCCGGACGATTTCTGGTCGCGCTACTACCGTGGCAAGACGGTCTGGTTTCTGGAGCGCCGCGACGAGGCGAAGGTGGTCTTTCGGGCGATCGCCGACGCTGAAAGCTGTTCGCGGCCCCTTCGCGCCTCGGCGCTCGCGATGCTCGCGACGCTTCTCTCCGAGGGCGGAGATCGGGTTGCCGCGGTCTCCTGCCTGGAAGAGAGCCTCGCGCTGGTCCCCGGAGCGTCGCTGCCTCTCTACGTGCTCGCCGAGACCCTGTACGCCGACGGCCACTATGCGGCCGCCCGAGTCGCTTTCGGTCGGGTGCGGCAGAGCCTCGACACATCGGCCGGCCCGCCCGCGGTGATCGGTGATCTTTGCCTGACGCCGGGAAAGCGGGCCTACAAGCTTGGATGTTGTCACCTGGCGGAAGGCAATCTCGCCGCCGCCGAGCAGGAATTCCGCCAAGGCCTCGCCGCGGAGTCCGATCATCCCGGTTGTCTTTACGGTTTGGCCCGCGCGACGTTTGCCCGTGGGGATCGGGCAGAAGCGGGCGGACACCTACGCCAGGCGATCGCCGCGGCACCCTCGTGGAGGGTGCCGCGGGATCTCCTCGCGCAGATTCATCCGGCCGAGTAAGGCCCGACTACTTGCATTTGCCGCTGTGGTCGGCGGGCAAAGCGGCCTTCTCGACCTCGCACATGTTGGCGTAGGTCTTCCCGTCGCAGCCGCAAATCTGCGGACCCGTCGTCCCGCAGGAGTCCTTCACCGCCGTGCATTTCCCCGCGAGGTCGGGTTGGTTGCACTGACCGGTCGGATAGAGGCAACCCTCTCCCGCCGGGCACTGAAGATTGCCGATGCCGCCGCAGGTCTGGCCCTCGGCGAGGAGTGGAGTGGAAAGAGACGCGAAACCGAGCACGAAGGCCAGAACGAGCCCCAGGAAGACAGGGTTGTGGATTCTCTGATGCATGACAAACCTCCTTGGGTGATTTTGGATGGGCCGCCGAAGAAGGGCGGCCTGCTATAGCCGAAATTGCATGACTGCAATGCCTGTGCCTTGCGCGGAGGGCAAGCGGGAGGGTTCGTCTTTCCAAACCCGGCGTCGTTCTCTTCGACGTTCATCCCGGGAACCGCCGGTCCGTCCCGCGGGTCGTAGTCACGGGCCACCGACCGTGAAAGGGTTCACGGAGCCGGTGGGAAGGCGAGTCCCGAGGAGACGAAGATGGCGACCCGGATCGAGAAGCTCAACCGTTTGCGCATCGCCACCCCATGCACCGAATCGTGGGACGGCATGGTGGGTGGGGCGGAGCGCCGTCATTGCGCGAAGTGCGCGCGCGAGGTGCTCGATTTCGCCCGGATGACGCCGCGCGAGATCGAGGTCCGGATCGCGGCGAGCGGCGGCCGGCTGTGCGCTCGCATCACTCGGCGTGCCGACGGCCTGGTGACCCTGCCGCCGCAAGAGCCGCCGCCGTTTTGGATCGAGCGTCGGGCCTCCTCCGTCGCCTCGGCGCTGGTGACCGCGCTGCTCGGTCTCGGCGGAGCGGCGACCGGCGCGGCCCTGGAGACATCCCCCTCTGTGGCCCTGCCCACCGGCCCTTCCGGCCCCCTGGAGGACGCGGGGACATCGCCGGACGCCCAGGGCGCCGCCGTTTCGAAGGTCTCCCGGATCGACGGCGTCGTCACGGATCAGGAGGGGCACTTCCTGCCTGGAGCGACCGTCACGATCCAAGAGCCGAACGGCGGCCGAAAATTCGTCCGGCTAACCCATGGCGACGGGCGCTTTGCGTTCGAGAACGTCGCACCCGGGAGGGTGCTCATAACGCTCGAACTGGAAGGGTTTTCGTCGATCACTTTTCCTGGGATCGGCGTATCCGCCGGACGGGCGACCCGCCTCGACGTTCAGATGGAGCCCCAGATCACAGAATCCGTCACCGTGGGCGGTATCGGCGTGCCATCGCTCCGCGAAGTGGTCGGCGAAAGCGAGCTGGTGGTGGTAGGAATCGTCGGCGCGACCCTGCCGAAGGATCCGAAAGATCCCGCGAGGGAGGAAACGGAACTTCGCGTCACCTCCGTGCTCAAAGGGCGCTACTCCGGCCGTACTCTTCGGGTCGCCGTGGATCGCGGGGAGGAGGAGAAACCTCTCGCGCCCGGCGCTCGGGTGCTCGCGTTTCTCGACCCCGCCGAGGCGCGGACCGGCGGCAAGGTCACCTACGTTCCGGCCAATGGGCAGCGCGGCCCCCAGGCGCTTTCCGACGCCGAGCTGACGGTTTATGCCGAGCGGATCGACGCGCTGGAGCGGATTTCACGCCGCGGCGGGACGGATCCCGAGGAACTCGCGGCTTGGCTGGTGGCGACGATCGAGCAGCCGTACACCCGCGAAGAGGAGACGGGAGACCTGTCGATGGCCCTCAGCTCGTTGGCCGAAATCGCCAAGGAGCTGGGTCTTCCGATCGAACATGCCAGAGCGGATCTGGTGGCCGAGGCCGCGGCGCGGAAGGCGGACGGAAAGTCGTTCTCGGACGACGAGGCGCTGCGCCGGGCCGGGGCTTTCATCACCGACGCCCAGAAGGACCGGCTCGTCCGCGCCCTGCTCGCGACCGAAAGCCTTGCGCAAGGCGATCTGGATCTGTTCGACGTCGTTCGCCCTTGGGCGGACGACAAGGCGGTCGATTGGCTGACGAACCGCTTCCGCGAGGTCGAGCCGACGGACGACGGAGTGAACCGCGAGGTCATGGGCCGCCTGGCCGAGGCGCTCGCGAGCGACTCGTTGAAGGCGCTCCTCAAGGAGAGCGACGACGACCTCGAAAGCTATTTCGCCTCTCTGCCGGAAGGGAGTTGGGACCACCTCGATCGCGTCCAAGCCGAGATGGCGGCGAGATGGAAGGAGCTGCGGAAGCGCTTCCTCCGCATGCTCTAGAGGCACCGCCCGGGGGCCGATTTGCGTCGGACGCACCGGTTCGGCGAGCATTCACGCGATCTTTCGCGCCCGAGCCCGGGAAGGAGCCGAACATGTCCGGCCAAGCAGACGACGATTCCGACGCCCCTCCTGCCGGTCTCTCCCGCCGCTCCCTCCTGTCGGGAGTCGCCGCGGTGATTGCCGGGAGCGCCGGAAGTGCGGGGCGAGCCGCTCCCCGGGCTGCCGCCGCCCCGTCCGCGCCTCGTCCGCGCAGCCGCGCGGCGAAGCTCCCCGACCGGCTGGAGCGCGCCCGGCAGGTGCGCGAGGCGGCGACCGCGCTGGTCGTTGCGGCGGGCCTGCCCGTGGCGGCCGGCAACGGCGACGAGAAGGCGATCCCCGACCGGCTCGCGCTCTTTTCCAAAGGGCTCCCTCACGATCGCGACGGGCGGGTGAACCCGGGAGCCTGGGCGGCGCTGGCGCGGGCGCTCGAAAGCGGCGACCCGGCGGATTTCGAGACCGTCCCGCTCGGCGGCTTCGCGCGGCTTGCCAACCCCCAGGCCGCCTGGACCTACGCCCTGATCGGCCCCGATCCGGCGCAGGTGGCCTGCCCGCCGCCGCCGCGTTTCGCCTCCGACGAGCAGGCCGCCGAAATGGTCGAGATGTACTGGCAGGCGCTGCTGCGCGACGTGCCGTTCTCCGCCTATCCGGGCCATCCGCTCGCCGAGGCGGCGGCCGCCGAGCTGTCCGTGTTTCCCG
>DATMZU010000625.1:0-6009 GCA_035607435.1 Thermoanaerobaculia bacterium
GGAGATCCGCGGCATCGTCCAAGTCACCATGACCCTCCGCCCGGTGTTCAGCATCGACTACATCCGCGTCGTCATGTTCCTTCAGTGACCCGCGACCAGGATCTTAGGAGAACCGAGACATGCCATTGAACGACGTCTACAGCGGAGCGGACGGCACGTTGGTGCTGATTCCCGCGGGCACCGACGCCGAGTCGGCCGACGCGACCGCGATCACCAGCCTCGAAGCGTTTTCGATCGCCGACGTGGGCCGCGTCACCGGAGTCGAGCTGCATGTCGACACCGACCTGCGCGAGTTCCACGAGGTGGGGCGGCGCCACGCGACCTCGCTCCATCCGGGCAACATTCACATCTGGGGCACGATCGACCGCGCGTACTTGAACGGCGCCCTGCTCTACCTGCTGCTCGGCCGCGGCGCTTCCCCGAACAACGTCTCCGAGCCGTACGCACAGCCGGCTCTCGCGATGAACCTGGTGTTTCAAAACCCGGCGGTGCCCGGCCACCGGAGCGTGATCGACGTGGTGGACATCAAGTTCGAGAACTGGGCGGTGCGCATGCCCGAGGACGAGTTCGTGATGGAGAAGGTCCGCTTCCGCGCCCTGCGCATCGACGTGCGCGACCAGGAAGGCACGGAGATCCGCGTGCCGACCTTCCCCGCCGCGGCGTAAAGGAGCCGAGCCGTGCCCCTTTCCGCGGAAGACCTGCTCGCCGGCGGCGCGCTCACCCACGAGGTGGAGCTGCCGGCGGGCTTCCTGGCCGAAGGTTCGACTTCCGGCCCCGTCGTCCTTCGTCCGCTCACCGTGCGCGACCTGCAACGGATCGCCAAGGCCGCGCCCGGTGACGAGGATCTCGCCGCCGCGCTGATGGTCCAGCTCGCGCTGGTGGAGCCGGCCCTCTCGATCGATCAGGTGCACAAGCTCCCCGCGGGGCTCGCGCGCTTCCTGGTCGAAAAGATCAACGAGCTGTCGGGCATCTCCACCCCGCGCGACGCGCTCGAAGAGCTGGTCCAGGCGCCTCTCGCCCGCGCCTGCTTCCAGCTCGCCAAAGAGTTCGGCTGGACCCCGGAAGAGGTGAGCGGCATGACCATCGGCCAAATCCTGCTCTACCTCGAAATGGTGCGGAGAGAACCGAAGTGAAACGAGCCCACCCGCTCCGCTCCTTCCGGCGCGAAGTCCAACGTCAAGCCGGAAAGCTGCCGAATCTCAAACGATCCGGCGGCTGGGCGCTCGCCTTCTCGACCGAAAAGCCGAGATTGAACGACGGCCCGTTGTTCGGTTCGTCCCTCGAAGAGCTAACCGGAGCGGAGACCTCGACGCAGAAGACCCAACAAAGGCCGGCACGGCGAGGAGGAAGAGCGGAAGAACCGCCCACTTCGTCCGCACCGCGCCCCGGCGGGTCGAATGTAGCAAGAGCCTTTCGGAGACAAGAACCGAGAGAGCCGTCTCCGCCAAGAGCCTTACCCGCCGAGGCGAAAACGGAAGACATCGCCCGTTGGGCCGGTGAGAAGCTGAAAGGCGGTCAACAGCTAGAGCGGAGGAAAAGAGAGAGCCCGGCCAGCGCTAGGCCGGTGCCCGATCAAAAGGCCTTTGCCGACCATAGGCGAGACGTCGCGACGCGTTCGAGGCGGCCTCTCTCCGTGGCGGGCATGCCCAAGGAATTGTCAGTAAGGGAAGAATCGCCTGAGGCTCGCGGACGCTCAACCCGCGCGGTGGCTCTTGAGACCTCCGGGACTCCTGAGAAAAGAACAGCCTCGGACCTCGCGGCTTCTGTTCACCGACGGTCGGGAGCGGCGCCAGCGATCGAGTCCGGCGAGCCCATTCCGCGGGCCCCACTTTCCTACCCACCCAGACAGGGCGCGAGGGGGAACGATCCGTGGGGCACCCTCGTCTCCGGCGCGCAAGCGCCGCGTACGCTCCTTGATGTGCCAACCCGGGAAATCCTTGCCAAGCCCAATTCCAAGAAGAGCGCACCCCCGCGCACTCGTCCCTTGGCGGAACCTTTTATTCCGGGAGAAACCTCTCCCGCTCCTAACGCGGCGAACGTTTCGCCGTTCTCTCACGACCGTTCTTCGGCGCCCACGTTCGACGCGCACGAAGGCCACCCCGCTCCGTTCGCTCCGATCGCCGCCGACCCGCTTTCTTCGCAACCGACCGGCTCGCCGCTCGGGCCGTTCCCGAATGCTCCGGCGCCCGACAGGGCGCTCCCGGACAGCTTGGAAGGCGTTCCTTCTTTTTTCCCACCTGAAGCTTTTTCTGCTTCTTTCGCCCCTTCTTCCTCCTCCGACGATCTTTCCGATCTCGCCTCAAAGATCGAGCGCATCCTCACCGACGAAGCTCGCCGGCATGGAATTGACATTTAGGACTCTTCCATGCGCCCGATGCTCGACGATCTCGCTCTCCCTCAGGTGCAGGAGATCCGTACGCTCGAGCTGCGCTCGCTTGCCGAGCACAAGCCGCCGGGGATGTCCGGCAGCTTGCTCCAAAATCTCGGCCGCAAACCGGCGCTGCTTCAGCTTTGGGGGGTGGCCTCCGGCCCGGATTCGAAGAAATTCTTGGCCGATCTCGAAACGAAATTCCGCGCCGCGACGCCGGTACCGTTCGTCGCCGACATCGCGACCAGCGCGGCGGTCGAGAAATTCGCGATCCGCGATCTGCGGCTGGAAGAGCTGGCCGGCCGGCCGGAACGATTCGCCTTCGTCTTGACCCTGGCCGAATTCATCGAGCCGGTCGAACCCGCGGAGCTTGAATCCGCGCTCGTCGATGCCGATCTGCTCGACCAGGCCGCCGGCTTGATGGATCAGATCACCGCCGGGCTCGATCTGCTGCCCGACTTCACCAGCGGCCTCGAACGCTTCATCGCACCGCTGTCCGACCTGCTCGCCCGCGTCCGCCAGTTCAACGCGGGCGGTGCTCCCTGAATGGAGGAAAACGATCATGGCCACCACTCCCGCGAGCCTGTTCGAGGATCTGAAGAACAGTCTCACCGAGTTCAAAACGTTTCTCGATGCCAATATCGGCATTATCAAACCGGCGGTCCAGACGCTCGGTTCCGTCGTGCCGCAGCTGCCCGAGCTGATCGGCAAGCTCGCGACGCTTTTGGACCAGCTCAAGACCGAGATCCACAACCTGAACCCCGGCGCGGTCGGGGGCGACGCGCTGGCTAAAGTCTCGCAGTTTTCCACCTCGACCCGTGCACTGCTCGAAACCGCGAAGAGCCTGCTGCCCGCGCAGGCCGCGGCGATCGATCAGGTGCTCGGCGCCCTCGACGTCGTCGGGTCTCTGCCTTCGCTCGACGCGATCAAGGCCGAGATCGAATCGCTGCTGACGGCGGTGATCGCGCACGTCCGTTCGCTCCAGCCCTAGATATCACCCGATCCCGAGGAGCCGTACGCCATGCCGCCGCCCCGCCCCATGCTCGACGACCTGGAGCTCGTTCAGGCGCAGCGCATCGCGTCCACGGACGAACAGGTGTTCGCCGAGCATGCGGTGCCCGCGCTCGAAGGGGATTTCCTTCAGGATCTCGGCCGGCGCGCGGTGCGGATCGAAGCGTCCGCGGTGATCACCGGGCCGGAGGCGAAAGACAAGGTGGCCGACCTGCGCGAGAAGTTCCGGGTCGCGGAGCCGATGCCTTTTACCGCCGATATCGCGACCGCCACGCGCGTCGATCCGGTGCTGGTCGAATCGCTCGCGATCCGCGAGCGCGCCGGCCGGCCGGAGGCGTTCGAGGTGGCGATCGCGTTGCGCGAGTTCATCGCGCCGCCCGCGCCGGAGACCGAAAATCCGCCGATCATTCCCCCGGATCCGCCGGTCGAAGAGATCGGTTCGCTCCAGGTGACGGTGCTGGTCGAGGGGCGGCCGGAGTTCGATTTCTCGACCGTGACCGTAACCGCCAAAGGTACGCAGGATACCGGCCAGACACTCGACCGGCCGGTCGCGGGACGGAGCGGCAACGTCTGGACCGAGGACGGCTTTCCGCCGGGCAAGTACACGATCACCGCGGTGGCCGAAAGCCCGGAGGAGATGACCGGCGCGGCTCCAGCAGACGTGCGGCCAGGCCAGGTGACGGAGGTGGTCATTACGCTCCGGCCCGGCGCGCAGATCGCCAAGGCGTTCATCATCCATTACCGCTTCGACCGGGCGTTCGTCGAGCCCTGCCTGCGCGAGGTGCTGCGCCGCGCGGTCGAGTATTCGGACGCCCATCCGAAGGAAAAGATGCTGGTGGTCGGCCACACCGACCGCGCGGGATCGGGCGACTACAACCAGTTTCTTTCCGAGCGCCGGTCGCGCGGCGTCTACGCGTTCCTCGCTTTCGGCCGCGAGCGCGATCTCGCGATCGACGACTGGAACGAGCTGCGGAAGACGGCCGTGGGGTCGAGCCTCGCCGATTCGTGGAGCGAGCGCGAGCAGCAGTACATGCTCCAGGATCTCGGTTTCTACGTCGGCAACATCGACGAGAAACCGAGCCCCGAGCTGACCGCGGCGACCGTGCGCTTCCAGACCGATCGCGGCCTCACGGCCGACGGCGTGATGGGCGACGCCACCTGGAAAGCGCTGGTGACGGCCTACATGGAACAGGATTCTTTCGCGATCCCCGAGGAGCGGCTGTTTAGGAACGCCGACGCCACGGTCGATGCCGGGCCGCTGCGCTGGCTCGGCTGCGGCGAGCAGGTGCCGGTCAAGAACACCGAGGACGCCTGGCGGCCGAACCGGCGGACCGAGATCCTGTTCGTGCGCGCCGAGAAGATCCCCTGCAAGGTCCCGAAGCCGGTCACGCTCGACCTGCCGCCGGTCTCCGCCACGCTTGGGAGCCCGCCGCGCCCCTGGCGCCTCGGCCCGGGCAACCCGAACCAGCGGCAATGTTTCGCCACCCGCGATCCGAACGAGCGCGGCAAATGGCTGATCCAGCCCGCGGAGCCGGGGAAGGTCAAGGTGGAGGGGCAGATCGTCTTTGAAGACGGCAGCCCCGTGCCGAACGCGCAGTTCGCGATTGCGGCGGCCGACGGCGAATATCTCCACACCAACGAGGCGGGGGAGCCCGATCTCGGCGAGGTGCCGCGGACCACCGCGTTCTCTCCCGACCACCCGACTCAGGCCGGCCGGCCGATCCCCGATCGCGCGGACGCCGAGGGCAAGTTCTCGTACCCCAAGGAGACGCCGGAAGGGGTCTACATCCTGGAGCTGTTCGGCCTCTCGCGCCCCGAGGTCGCCCGCGCGGGCGACGACGCGCCGGAAGAGGCGCGCGGCAATATCGTCTGCCTCCATTTCGAACCGGGCGGCGGCTCGGTGGTGGTCGGTTGAGGCCGGTGCGATGGGCGAGAAGCAGAAGGGCGTCGTCCAGCGCGTGCCCGCGCTCCCGTCACCGATCGCGGGGACGTTCACGTTCCCCGGCAACCGCGCGGCGCCCGACGTGCCGCTTCCCGTGATGGTTCGGCGGCCGCACACGAACCCCGCGCGGGTGGAGGTGAAAATCGGCGTGTCCCGCCGCTTTCGCGGCACCGGCGGCACGCTCGAAGAGAGCGGTCACACGGTGGCGTTCCGCTGGTTTGAAAAGGCGGTCGGCGGCCCCGCGGTGGTCATTCCGCCGGCCGGCCTTCCGCTCACCGCGGCGCAGCTGAATCGCGGGTTTCACCTGTTCGCCGAGAGCAACGTGCCGAGCGACTCGGTCGGCGACTACGTGCTCACGCTGGCCCTCGCGGGCGGTCCCGATCCTCTCGCCACGCCACCCGCGAGCGTCGCCTTGACGGCGGTGCGCCTGACGCTCGACGTCTTTCCGCCGGGCCCGACGGTGGGGCCAGGCGCCCCCGGGCCGATGCCCGAGCCGCCGGCCGTGGCACCGCCGGCAGGCACCGCGACCGACAAGTGGTTTCTCGGCCGGACGGTGAACGTTCAGGACGCCCCGCTTTCCGAAGCGCGGGCGCACCTCCACGTCGCCCAGGTCGAGCCGTCCGGCTTCACCGGCAACCTGTCGTTGCGCCAGAAGTCGCTTTCGGGGGTGACCTTGGGGAAAGACACG
>DATMZU010000626.1:0-17107 GCA_035607435.1 Thermoanaerobaculia bacterium
GAGATCGTTTTCGACGTCCTCGAACCGCTTGCCGGCGTACTGGGCCTTGGATTCCCAGCCGTACTTGTACGCGGGAGCGTACTGGTCGTACGGCGTGCCGTTGGCGTAGGGACGGTTGACGTAATTCTCGCGCCAGTAGGCGCCCTCGACCGTCGGGTTCACCAGCTCGGCCGCACCTTTGCCGGCCAAACCACCGGCCACGCCGCCGATCGCCGCGCCGACCACCGCACCCACCGGACCGCCGACCGCGGCACCGATCACCGCGCCGGTCGTCCCACCACCCACCGCTCCGACACCCGTACCGACCGGATGGGCACCCGGGGCACCGGTGAGAGGATCGAGATTCGCATCGTTTCCAACGCTCTGGTCATTCATGGAGTAACTCCTGCCGAAACCTAGGTTCCAGGCGCGTTTTTTGAGAGTCTGTCGGCTTTTCCGATCAGGTCCTCTTCACCTTTGGGGATCCCGCCGTGGGATCGAACTGTCAATGCCTTTTTGCAGGGGTTGTGCCACCCCGTCTGCGCGGGGGAACGAAGGATTGGAGCCTCGGCGACAAGCACTTCCTGCCGAGGCGCGGCAAGAAAGGCCGCCGATCCGGAAAGAGCGGTGGGGAGGTCCGGACCGGCCGGCCGAGAGAGGAGGTAGCGTTCTGGCCCTAGGACGGCGACAATATGCATCGAAACCCGTAGGCAGCGACGTAGTTTCCTCGAAGCCCGAGGCCGCCGCCGACCCCTAATCGAGATGACGCCGAATGCAACCCGAGACCACCCAGAAGACCGACCACCATCCCGTCAACGACAATCTCGAGGCGCTCCGCCAGGGTCTCGCTCTGCTCGATCGGATCGACGGGGGGACCTACCCCGCGATCGGTCCCCACGTTCGCCACGTGCTCGACCACTACGCCGCCTTCTTCTCCGGCTTCGGGGGCACCCTGATCGACTACGACGCGCGGCAGCGCAATCCGCAGATCGAAACCGAGCGGGAAGCGGCCCAGATCGCGCTGGTCGATGTCTCCGGCAGACTCGGCGATCTGAACCGCGGCGAGCTCGAACGCCCGATCTTCGTCCGTTCGAACGGCGGCGGGTCCCCCGAAGACCTCTCCCGCTCGACGCTGCGCCGGGAGCTGCAGTTCCTGCTCAGCCACACGGTCCACCACTGGGCGCTCGTGCGCTACATCCTCAACCGTTCCGGCATCGAAGTCGCCGCCACGTTCGGCGTCGCCCCCTCGACCCTGCGCTACCGCGAGGAGCAGGTGGCGTGTGCACCGCAAGCTGGCTGATCGGCCCCGACGGCTACCACCTCCTGTTCAATCGCGACGAATTGCGTACCCGGCCGATCGCCTTGCCTCCGCGGCGCGGTGAGCGGAACGGCATGCGCTACCTGGCCCCCGTCGATCCTCAAGGCGGCGGCACTTGGATCGCGGCGAACGAGGCGGGGCTCTGCCTGTTTCTGCTCAACCGCCGGCCGGATCGCCCGCCGCGCGAGCCGCAGGCGAGCCGGGGACTGATCCCGCTGGAGCTGATCGATGCCTCGGAGGTCGAAGAGGTGGCCCGCCGCGCCGCCGCGCTCGATTTCTCCCGCCACCGGCCGTTCACCCTCGGCGCGATCGCTCCGGGCACGCCGCCGGTCGTGTTCGCCTGGACCGGGGACGCTCTCGAATCGGCGACCGCGTCGCCCCCGTTGGTCTCCTCTTCGGTGGGCGACGAATCGCTGTTCGCCGAACGTCGCGCCACCTACCCCTCCGGCCCCCTCACGCTGCGCAAGCTGCTCGCCTATCAGCGCAGCCATGGCTCGGGAAAATCCGCCGCTTCGGTCTGCATGCACCGGGAGGATGCCCAGACGGTGAGCTTTTCCCGCGTCCGCGTCAACGGACGCCAAGTCCGCCTCGGCTATGCCCCCGGTTCCCCTTGCGAACGGGCGCCGATGCGCTGGCTCGCCCTCGCCCGCACGGCGGAAGGAGCCCGGTGATCGATCCGGCCGATCTCGCCGGGAAGCTCTCGGCCGGAGCGTCCGGTCCCGGACTGCTGGTCGCCCTCGCGCTCTCCACCCTGGTGAGCGAAGATCTCGCCTGCGTCGCCGCCGGCCTGCTCGTCGCTCGGGGTTCGTTCGGCCTGGGAGCCGCCTCGCTCGCCTGCTTTCTCGGCATCTTCGGCGGCGATCTCCTTCTCTTCCTCGCCGGCCGATGGGGCGGACGCGCCGCGCTCGCCCGGCCTCCGTTCTCGTGGTGGATTCGCCCCGAGCAGGTCGAACGGGGCGAGGCTTGGTTTCGCGAGCGCACCGGGCGGGTCCTCTTCGCCACCCGATTCCTGCCCGGCAGCCGGCTGCCGACCTACGTCGCCGCCGGCATGCTGGGCTGCCCGATCCGAACCTTCGCGTTCTGGCTCGCGGTGGCCGGCGCGATCTGGACGCCGATTTTGGTGGGGCTCGCGGCGACGCTCGGCGCGGCGGTATTCAGCCAGCTCCAGCGTTACGGCCGCGCCGCGCTGCCGCTCGCGATCGGCGCGTTCCTCCTCTACATCGCGCTCTCCCGCTGGGTGCCGCCCCTGTTCACCGCGCGGGGGAGGCGGCTGGCGCTGGGGCGTTGGCGCCGGCTCACCTGCTGGGAGTTCTGGCCGGCCTGGCTGGTGAACATCCCCGTCGTGCTCTACGCCGCGGGGCAAGCCCTCCGCTTCCGCAGCCCGACCGTCTTTACCGCGGTCAACCCGGCGATGCCGGCGGGCGGCTTCGTGCTCGAATCGAAAATCGAGATTCTCGCCGCCCTCAGGGAAGGCGGCGCGCCGATCGCGAGGTTCGTCCGCCTCTCGGCCGAGCAGCCTCTGGAGGAACGGCTGGCGACCGCCCGCGCGTTCCTCGACGAGCACGGGCTCGATTTTCCGGTGGTGGTCAAACCGGACGTCGGCCAGCGGGGCGAAGGGGTCACCGTGGTCAAGAGCGCCGAAGCACTCGCCGCGCACCTCGAAAAAGCCACGGGCGAGGGCATCGTCCAGGAGTACGTTTCGGGGCGCGAATTCGGGGTGTTCTACATCCGCCACCCCGATGAACCGGTGGGCCGGATCTTCTCGATCACCGACAAGCGCCTGCCGACGCTCCTGGGGGACGGGAAGAAAACGCTCGAAGAGCTGATCCTCGCCGACGATCGGGCGGTCTGCATGGCGCCGTTCCATCTCGAACGCCACAAGGCGCGGATCGACCAGATTCCGGCGGCGGGAGAGCGGATCGAGCTGGTCGAGATCGGCAACCACTGCCGCGGGGCGATCTTCCTGGACGGCAACCACCTCGCGACCCCGGAGCTCACCCGCGCGATCGATGAAGCGAGCCGCGGCTACAAGGGGTTCTTCTTCGGCCGCTACGATCTACGGGTTCCGTCCGAAGAACACCTCAAGGCCGGCCGCGATTTTCGCATCCTGGAGCTGAACGGCGTCACCTCCGAGGCCACCCACATCTACCAGCCCGGCGCGAGCCTGCTCGCCGCCTACCGCACCCTCTTCACCCAATGGCGCCTGGCGTTCGAGATCGGCGCCGCGAACGTGAAGCGGGGTGCGAGGGCGACGCCGCTTCGGGAGTTGATTGGCCTGCTGCGGTTGCATTTCGGCGGGCGTCGAGTTCCGCTATCTTCGTCTGAGGAGATCGGGAAGGGTCCCAAGAAGGCCTGAAATCCAACCGCGGGCTATCACGCGTGGCCGACGCTCGCGCGTTGGAGAGCGGCTGCCACGATCGGCTTGGCCCAGTTCGGGGTTTGCGATAGATCCTTCGGTCCGAGGATTCGTCCCGTCTCCCAGTCCAAAACGAGTTTCGGAACTGGGGGTATACCTGCCTCGGGCTCTGCCTGATCACTGTTGTCATAGACCCGAAGAGCAGCGAGGACAGGTAAAAGCTGGATGAGATTCAGGCGACTCCGAATGTAACGCTCTCGAATCTTCTCCTCAGGAATGGAGTGACCACCCCGGCGGACTCTCGCCGCCACACGCTCGACATGCAATTCGGGGCTCTTCAGCCCCACGTACCACATATGGATTTCGATCCCGCCTTTCGCGGCCTCGGCGAGCAGGCGTTGGATCGTGTTACCGCCGAGCGTCGTCTCGAAAGCGAAGTCGAGGCGCTCCCGGATGGCTCGCTCCAGCATTGCCCTCCCGATCCGCCATGCGTCCGCGTTGGCTTCGGCCAGAGTCCGCCCCGGGCGCTTGGTGATCAACTCGCGAGCAGCTTCGTCGGGGTTGTAGTAATCAGCTCCAGAAGCGCGAAAGGCGGCACCGCCGATGCTGCTCTTTCCGGCTCCATTGACGCCGGCCAGAACGTAAATTCGCGACCCGGCGGGCATTTAACGCCGCCGTCGAGCCGCCTTGACCGCCGCGTGGCCAAGCTCCGCCGGAGTTGCATGAAAAGCCGCCTCCATGCCCTTTCTGGCCGCAGGCGTCTGAAGACGATCCAGCAGACTCTCGAACTTGGAGCTGAGTCCATCGAGAGTCTCCGATCGCGCACTGCTCAGGGACTCGAATTCCTCAAACGAAACCAGTACAGCTTTGGGCATGTCATGGCGGGTGATCGTTATCGCGCCCGACGCGCCGACGCGATCGAGAAGGTCGCCAAATGAGTTCTTCGCCTGGGTAGCTGCGACTTCGGGGATCTCTACCAGCTGACCCTGGCGATTGCGAAAGATGTGCCTTGCCATGCAGGAGAGGATACCAGGAATAGCCAAATTGTCCATTTCGAACGCTACCCAGCCTACAATTCGACCGCGACATCAACCGGCGCCGAAGGCGAGAATTCGCCCAGCACCGCTTCCCGCAGCGCCAGCGCCAGCGCCTTCCGGTCGGTGTTCACCAGCGGCTCGGAGGCAACCGAAACGGTGGCTTCGATGCGCGACAGACCGAGCAGCGCCACCAGGTGGGAGCTGAACGGCATGTCGCCCCACCAGCAGACGGCCAGGTGCGCGGGGGCTTCGCCGTATGGCGTCCGGTACGCGAGCGCCGCGGCGTGGACCGGGTGGCCGGAGGCGGCGGGGAGCGCAAGCAGTGGCGAGCGGAACGGCAGGACACCCGCGCCCGAGCTGCTCGTCCCTTCGGGGAAGAAAACGATTCCGCTCCCGGCGGCGAGCGCAGCCTCCAGCCGGCCGAGCAGCCGGGGCAGATCGCTCTTGCGGCTGCGATCGACGAACAGGGTGCCGAAGGAGCTGCACAGAGGACCGAGCACCGGCCATCTCGCGACCTCGGCCTTGGCCACGAACGTCGTGGGCAGTCGGCTCGCGAGCACCAGGACGTCGAGATAGCTGAGGTGGTTGGCGGCGAGCAGGAACGGCGGAGCGGGCTCCGGGCCCCGCCAAGTGACGCGGACTCCGAGGACGCGAAGGAAAGCGCGCGACCAGGTGCGCATAAACCGGCCCCGCCACCTGCCGCGCGCCATCGGCCGGCCCGCGGTGAGGCCCAGACCGAAGGCATGGATGGGAGAGAGCGCGAGCGTGACGCCGATCAGGCCGGACACCCGGGCGGCGATCCGCAGGCCGCGAAGCGCCGTCATCCCTCCCGGCCCGGCGACTCCGGAATCCCCGGCAGATTGTCGAAGAACATGCGGCGCGATTTCTCTTCCATCGCCATCACGTCGAACAGCATCAGGAAGTCGATCGTGCCGAACGCCCGGTCGATCACCGGCCCGCCCGCGATCTTGCCGCCGTAGCGCAGGTACATGTCGAACAGAGCGGGCAGCACCAGCGGCGAATCGGCCGGGGCAAGGGCGGAGTCGCGCTCGACGCTCTTCGGCAGCTCGCATTCGAAACCCGGCCGGGCGGCAATCGCCAGCGTGGGATGAAGGTGGTCTCCTGCCGCCAGAGTCGCCTGCGCCCGCCAACCGTCCCTCGGGTCTTGGCTGGTGACCGAACAGCAGCCGAACAGGTACCGCTTGGCGTTCTGCGCGACGTAAAGGGCGAGGCCGCGCCAGAGCAGGAACAGCACCGGGCGCTTGCGGTGCTCGCGCGCGATCGCGGCCCGGCCGAGCTCGATCCCTTGGGCGATCACCTCGGCGGGCAGACCGTCGAGCGCGAACTCGCCGTCGGTGTAAAAGCCCGCCCCCTCGGCCGCCATCTCCGCCGTTTGCAGGCGATAGGTACCGACCAGCTCGCCGGTTGGCGCGTGCTCGACCAGCAGGTGGTGGCAGACGCGATCGAATTCGTCCTCGTCCCGCCCCGTCGCGTAGGAGGTCGCGAGCCCTTCGTCCAGCTCCAGGTTGAAGATCTCGAATCGCAGACGCAGCAGCCGGTCCAGCTCCTCGGGGGTCCGGGCGAAGCGCAGGCGATAGGAACCGGCGGTGAGCACCGCCGTGGGGATCAGCTCGGGCGCCGGGGGAAAGGGCTTGAGCGCGGTATCTCCCGAGTGCCCCGAGTGTTCTGCGGGGTGCGGATTCTCCGATTGCTCCGGGCTAAGGGCCGGGCTCGCGTCGGACGACGTCGTAGGATTCGACTTCGAAGACGAGCTGATCATCGAATCTCACCACCTCTCCGCGAAGCCGCACCGGCTCCGCAACTCGATCGAGAATCTTAGCTCCGACCGCCCGACCCTCGGGGCCGGACAGCCAGTAATTCTTCCCCGCGGGCGCGCTTCCGAGCAGCAGCGGCGGCAACCCTCCCGCCAGGCAGCGAACCGCGCAGTCCCGATGGACTTTGCCTTCACCCGGGTTCATCACCCCAAGCCAACATTTTGCGTCGGCGATCACGCCGTCGATCGCCGCGGAACCCAACCGCACTCCCACCGGCAGCGGCGGCGCGCTCCCCTCCCAAGCTTCGATCGATCCCGGTTCGACCTCGATCATCCCCCGTCCGCCGCGCCGAATCAACGTCCCGCGCAACCGAACCGTCCGACCCTCCCAGGGCCCGGCCCAACCCGCCGCCCCGTGCTTGCCGGGAGTGGCGAGAGCGTAACCCGCGCTTGCGACTTGCGGGTGACGATCGGGCGGCGAAACCCAGAGGATCGGAATCGGCCCGGCCTGAAGGCGTCCGGTGAAGGTACGCGGCCGCCCGTATTCGAAGATGGCTTCGGCGAACGGTTTCTGCGCCGCGGCCACCAGCAGGCCGACCCCGAGGGCGAGCGCCAGCCCCGCCGCCGCGACCGCCCGGGTGCGCCGGCCGAGCCGAGGAGGGAGAGGCTCCTGCCAACCGATGAAGAACTCGGAGGCGTCCTCCTTCGAATCCGGACCCGGCGATGGCTCGATGTGCGCCGGCTCGACCCGGGTGCCGGGCGGCAAAGCCTCGGGATGGACGAGCACCCGCCCGCCGCGGACGGCCACGCGGTAGGTCTCGACCTTCTCTTGAAACGGCGGCGGCGAGCTTCCCGAATCGGGCAGGTACTGGTAGCCGTGCCACGGGCAGGTGATGCAGCCATCGACGATCTTGCCCTCCCCGAGCGGGCCGTTCTGATGGCGGCAGACATTGGACAACGCGGAGACCTTGCCGTCGTAGCGGAAAATCGCCACCCGCTCCGAGCCGAGCACCACCACTTTCGCCCGCTTCTCGGGGATCTCGGCGACCGCGCCAATGTCTATAAAGCCGATGTATCCATCCAGCGCCCCGGCGGCGGCCAGCGGCCGATCGCGCCGTCGTTCGCGCGCCGCCGCCGCGATGTGCAATCCGAGAATCGTCGCGAGCCCTACCCCGAGCAGGCCGGCGAGCCAGGGGCTCCGCTCATCCTGGAGCACACCGAGCGCCACGTGCATTACCAGCAGGGCGTAGGCGAGATAGACGCCCATGTGGAGCGTCTTCCAGACCCGGGGCGACAGGTTCGCGAGCCAGAAGTCATGGCTGGTGGCGGCCATCAGAAACAGAATGACGAGTGCCGCCGCCCCCAACTGCTGGAAGGGAAAATCCGCCGGGCTGTTCCACCGCGCATTGCTCGCGAGCAGGCTGACGAACGGATTCGCGTCTCCCCCGGCGTGGAACTGAATCAGCGCGAACGTGCCATGCGCCAACCCGAGACCGAATGTCAGGACCCCCAAGTGGCGGCGGTTGTAGAGCAGCGGCAGAAAGCGCGGATCGAGCCGGCAGAGCGGACCGATCGCGAGCGCGATGTGAAGCAGAAGGAGCGCCGCGGTGCCCAAGGCCCGGATCGCCAGCGTCTCCGCCGTCGCCTGCGGAAACAGGAGGGTTCCGAGGCCGACGAACGCGAGAAGGTACAGGCCGACCCCCGCGGCGAGCACCGCGTCGTAGGCTTTCTTTCGGCCGCTCCAGCCGACCGCGACGTAACCGGCGCTCACGACATTCTCCGGACCAGCAGGGTCAGGACGTACAGCAGCGGCAGCAGAATCGCGAGCGCCCAGAAGATCCGCCGGTGGGCGGTGCGCAGCGGTCGAATCATGATCCGGCCGCCACGGACCGGCGCGCCGCGAGCCACCACCGCCGGGCGAGCAGCGGCCAGAGCGCCACGACTCCCGGGGCGATCAGGCAGCGAAACCCCCATCGCGCGCCATGCGCCGCCGGATCGACCCGCTCGATGCCGCGGACAAGAAACGCCAGGGCGAAGAGAACGCCCGCCGCGAGGTACGCCGCGGCGAATGCCAGAATCCACAAAGCGATCCGTTCCGCCAACCTCTAGTCTCCGAAGAAGAACTGGAACGGAATGTGGGCGCGCATCGACCAGGACTGCTCGTTGTGCTGGGCGCGCGGAAACGCGAGGTAGAACAGGTTCTCGCCGTCGCGGTAGCCGGCGTCGCGCAGAGCGTTCCTCATCGCCCGCGTCGCCTCGTAGTTGTCCTTCGGCCAACCACTGTCGAGGTAGATCTTCACGTCGCGTTTCATCTCGCTATCGACCCGCTCGTGCAGATCATCCCGGTAGCCGAACGTGCTCGACAGACAGGCGGCATTGCCGAACACCTCGGGCCACTGCCAAGCGAGAAAGAAGGAGACGACCCCTCCGAGCGACGAGCCCATCGCCACCGTGCTCTCCGGCCCGCGGCGGGTGCGGTAGTTCGCGTCCACCCAGGGTTTGACCTCTTCCACCAGGTAGCGCCCGTAGTCTTCGTAGCCGGGCCGAGTGTAATCCACCATCCGATCGAGCGGGTAGATGCCCACCACGATCGCCTTCTGCACCAGGTTCATCTGATCGAGCACCCGCAGCGTCTCTTCGACCATCCAGTGCTGGCCGCCGAACGCCTCCTGGGCGAAGAACAGGTTCTGGCCGTCCTGCATGTAGAGAACGGGATAGCGCGCAAGGGTGTTCTCGGCGTAACCCGGAGGCAGGAAGACCCGCAGCGGATGGTTGCGCTCGTGCGCTCCCGAAGGGGTGTGCTGGATCGAGCAGACGCTGCAAGCCATGTCGGCAAAGAAGTACGGATACACATCGCGCACGGCCGGATCGTCCTCGATCGCCAGGTAGTTTTCGCCCTGCGACCAGAGGATCTCCCCGTTACCTCCACCGCGCCGGAGCACCGGCTTCCAGTAGCGAAACGTCGATTCGAGCACGAGCGGAAAATCGAACCGCGTACCGTCCTCCGACACCGCGGCCGGCGGCACGTCGGCATCCCAATCGAGATCGGTGCGCAAAGCCAAGGAATAGGACTCCCCCGGCCCGCGTGCGGCGAGGTCCGGCAGCGGATAATGAATGCGAATCGTAATGGCGTGGGCCATCTAAGTCTCCTCGGAAAGGGCTCGCCCCCATCATGTACCGGCCGGGGTGGTTCGGTGACCGGGTCCGCTATGATTCGATGTCCCTCGGGAGGGCCAGATGCCGGGAACACCGTCCAAAACCTACCGCACGAACGAGATCGCCGTGACCTTCGAGCCGCGGTTGTGCATCCACTCCGCCGTCTGCCTGCGGGCGCTACCCGCGGTTTTCGACGTCCACGCCCGCCCCTGGGTGGCGCCGGACCAGGCGAGCGCGGACGAGATCGCCGAAGCGGTCCGGCTTTGCCCGAGCGGCGCGCTCACCTACGTGCGGACGGAGGGCCCCGGGGAGACCGCCGAAGAGCCCGATCCGGAGCCGGTCATCGTGGCGCTCGAAAACGGCCCGTTCCTGCTCCATGGCGACTTTACGATCGAAGCCGCGGACGGCACCCCGATCCGCCGGGTCGCGCGCGCCACGCTCTGCCGCTGCGGCGCCTCGAAGAACAAGCCGTTTTGCGACAACTCCCACCGGACCGTGGGCTTCCGCTCGGCGTCTTGAGCCCCTACCGCTCGTTTCTTACTTCCGAGGCGCGCCTCCGTCGGATCCTGGTAGTAGTATTACCCTCGATCTCGATCCTGGCTCGATGCCGGGAGCCGATCTCTTCCAAGGGTGGAACATGGCCCAAGCGAACGTGGTAGAAGCGGCTCCAACCGCGGTGGATATTGGGAATTTGTTTGGAGCCCTTGCCGGGCAGTGGCGGAAAGAAACCGCACACCTAAGCTCAGTCACGCAGATGGCCATGCACCCCGCCTACCAGAGAATCATCGGTCTGGGAGAAAAGGCGTTGCCGTTTCTGTTCGAAGATCTTCAGAGGGAGCCGAGCCATTGGTTTTGGGCTCTTCGCGCCATCACAGGCAAGAACCCGGTTCCCGACAGCGCCAAGGGAAATGTGGCGGAAATGGCGGCGGCTTGGTTAGATTGGGGGCGCTCCCGCGGGTATGTCTGACCTATACGTTTATTTTCCGACTCTGCGCATTTCACGCCATCAAATTACCAGCCCGAGAACCCCTGAGTACAACTGCATCGCCTGGGCTGCAGGCGATGTAACGAAATGGTGGTGGCCAGATCCGGATCCCGACAGCCTCTACTATTGGCCTCCCGGCGTATCGCTGGAATGCACCCTCCAGTCTTTCCAGGAAGCTTACTCGCGCCTTGGGTTCGAGCCTTGCGAATCGGCAAGCATAGAGCCTGGTTACGAAAAGATTGCTCTTTATGCTAAGGGCGGTGAGCCCCAGCACGCTGCGCGGCAACTGCCGAACGGTTCTTGGACGAGTAAGTGCGGACAGTTGGAAGACATCGAGCACGACCTCGGAGCCCTCGAAGGAAGCGCCTACGGTAGAGTCGCTGCGTTCCTAAAAAGGTCCGTTCAAACCGCGCTTTGACCTCTGCTCCATTCGGATTCCTGAAAGGTCGGGCTGCGACGTGACTACCTCCCTATCCCGCTCTCTCCCCCAGTCGCTCCTGCGCCCCGCCTTCGACGCGTTCCGGGGGCTCGATCGCCTGCTCGACGGCGGTGTCGCCGCCCTCGTCAGAATCTTTCTCGGCCTGGCCTTGGGTTGGTTCCTCTACGTGCCGATTCACGAGCTGCTGCATGCGGGCGCCTGTCTTGCGGCCGGCGGTCACGTCGAGCGGCTGGAGATCGACGGGATGTACGGCGGCGCGTTGCTCGCGAAGGTTTTTCCGTTCGTGGTCTCGGGCAGCGAGTACGCCGGCCGGCTCTCGGGGTTCGATACCGGCGGAAGCGATCTCGTCTATCTCGCGACCGATTTCGGACCGTTTCTGCTCACGTTGTTTCCCGGCGTCTGGCTGCTGCGCCGGGCGGTCGAAACGCGTCGTTCGTTCCTCTTCGGTCTCAGCCTGCCGCTCGCGCTTGCGCCGTTCATTTCGCTCACGGGGGATGCCTACGAGATCGGCTCGATCCTCACCACCCGCTTAGGACCCTGGGCCGACGCGGCGTCGAGCGCGCTGCTGCGCGGCGACGATGCGATCAAGAAATTCGGAGAGCTGCGCGCGGCGACCGAGACCGTTCCGTGGGCGGGATTCGGCATCGCGATCGTCCTCGGATTCTGCTGGGCGGAAGCGACGTTTGCGCTGGGCGCGTTGATCGCGCGAAAACTCGGCCAACGCTCGATCGAGCCACGCTCTTTGAGTCCAAAGAAAACCTGAACAGAGGCTAAAGAATCGGGCAATATTCCCGGTTGACAAGGGCTGAGCAGGGGCGTACCGTGGGCTTGTAACGAACGTCCTAGGAGGGCTCGATGACCACTCCACCGGACCAGAAAAAGCTCCCGCGATCGAGGTAATTCGGGTTCTCGAACTCGGGGGCGAGCCGCTCGGCTGCGGCGCGTGCTGACGCGACAGGCTGGACCGAATCCTCGGTCTCAAGCAGACATCGCAAAGCGAGCGAAAGCCAACACGCCCGGCGCGAACAACGGGGAGGCGAACCGAATCGCCTTCCCGTTTTGCGTTTGGGGATCTACGAGCGCTTCGACTCGTCGGTCGCCAACTTTTCCCAATCCCCTTCCGGCGCGTCGACGGCGATCGCGAGGCCGCCGTCCGAGCCGACGTAGATGGGATCGCGCACCACCCGGACTTTGCCGCCGCCGACGGCTTGCAGCTCGCGCTCCAGGCGGGGTCCCAAGCCTCGAATCAACCCGGTGCCGCCGGACAGCACGACGTTCTGGCGCACCCGCTCCTGATATTCAGGGTCCACCCGCGAGAGCAGATCGAACATCGATTCGACCAGCGACGGCAGGATCGCCTCGCAGGCTTGGCGCATCTCGGCGGTGATGTCGAGCCGGGTCGGTTTGCCCGCGACCGGCGCGGTGACCTGGATCGGCGCCGACGGCTCGCCCACGAAGCTCCCCTCTTCCTTCCAGCCGCGCACCATGTGGAGCGACACGCTCGCCTGCGGGTGGTGCTCGCGGATCAGGCGGAACAGATGCTCGTCGATCGAGTCGCCCGCCGCCGTGAGCGTGCGCTGGTCGTCCTCGTTCGGCAGGCGGCCCTTCATCACGCAGATGTCGGTGGTGCCCGCGCCGATGTCGATGATCATGGTGTGCAGCAGCTCTTCCAGGCCGTAGGCGACCGCGAACGGTTCCGAAACGATCAGCAGGCTGTCGGCGATCCCCTGCATCGCTTTCCTCACCTGCTGCTTGTTCACCCGCAGAGCCTCGGCCGGCACGCCGACGACGGCGCGGATGTGAAACGTCTCCCGCTGTTCCGGATCGACCCCGGCGAGCTGCACCAGGTGCCGAAGCAGCTCGCGCACCGCCGCCTCGTCCTTTTCCGAGCCGTCTTTGATCAGCCCCTCTTCGAGCGGCCGGTGCAAATCGAGCATGGTCCGCTGTTCGAGCGCTTCGCGCCCGATCAGCACGCTCTTCTTGAGCACCTTCCGCGCGACCATGTCGAGCGGCCAGCCGACGTAGCTCTCGACCACGTGGCGCTGACCGTTGGAAGCCGAGATCGAGCTTCGGGAGGTGCCGAGATCGATCCCGACATGGAGGGCTTGGCGTTCGCTCATGAGGACGTCAGATTCCTTTCTCCGGCGCGCTCTCGGCGGCGAGAGCGTAGCGGCGCACGCCGCGCGCGAGCGCCTCGGCGATGTATTGGCGGTAGAGGGGCTTGGTCAGCAGCTCGGCCTCGGTCGCGTTCGACAGGCAGGAGACCTCGGCGAGCACCGCCGGCATCTCGGTCGAGACCAGCACCAGGAACGGCGCGGTTTTCACCCCCCGATCGGCGACCCCGGCACCCTGGACCGAAGGCACCCGGGCGGGCAGCCGGGAAAGCGAGCGGAACAGCGCGCCGTCGATCGACTCGGCGAGCCGGCGCGAGCTGCCCTGTCGCGCATCGGCGTAGACCTGGTCGAGCAGCCGGCGAAAATCGGCGACCGCGTAGCCGGAATCGCGATTTTCGAGCGCGGCGAGGCGATCCAGCTCCGGATCGTCGGTCGGCCCCAGGTAATAGGTCTCGACCCCGCGCGTGTTGCCGCCCGAGATCCAGTTCAGGTGGATCGAGACGAACAGATCGGCCCGCGCCTCGTTGGCGATCCGCGCCCGATCGCGCAGCGAGACCGCCTGATCGTCGCTCCGGGTCATCACCACTTCGAACGACGATGCTTCGAGCAGACGCTCGACGCGACGCGCGATATCGAGCGTGACGTCCTTTTCATAAAGACCCGAGGCCGCCCGGGTGCCGACCGAAAAGCCGCCGTGCCCGGGATCGATCGCGATCCGGCGCACCGCGAGCGGAAACACCGACGGGTCGATCGGCCGCGGCGCCGCCTTGCGCTGCGCGTCGGAGCTTGGAGCGCTCGGAGAGGGCGCAGCGGGAGTTTCGATCGGCGAGAGCCCCGGTGCGAACAGCCGCGACGAAGCGAGCAACGCGACCGGCAAGAGGGCCAAGCTGAGCAGAGAGCTTCCCAACCGGAGGCGCCGCCGCCGTTTGAGCGTTTTTCGCGGCATGCCCTGGACGAGCTCGACGTTCTGGTCGACGAGCTCGCGCAGCAGCCGCTGTTTCAGGCGATCGACGCGGGCCATACGGCGGATTCCCTGCCTCGGCGTCTCCCGGTTAGCTCCCGAAGGGTGAATCGGGAAAAGAGGGAGGGATCTTACTACTTTCGTCCGAGCCGGATCACCAGCCGGGAGACCGCGACGTCGAGACTCTTGATCACGATTCCCGGTCCGGTGAGGTCGAGCACGACGTGCAGCTCGTCCGGACTGTGGTAGCCGATCCGGATCTGCACCAGCTCCGGGGTTCCCCCCGCGACCTTCGTCGCCGGATAGGCGTGGCGGATTCCTTTGAATCGGATCAGCTCTCGGGGCGTTCCGGAATCGATTCGGAACTGGGCGAAATTCGAGGAGCGGATGATGCCGTCCCCTTCGAGCACCACCTCGGTCTCGGTCGGCAGGGCGCGCACCGAGATCGAGCGCAGGGCGCCGAGCACCGGGCGCGGCGCTTCGGCCGGCGCGGATTGCGCCGCGGCGGCCGAGGGAGGCGCCGGGGCCGGCGGAGGGACCGCGGGGGCCGCCGTCGGGAGCGGCGCGGCAGTCGTCGGAAGAGGCGCGGCGGCGATCGGAGAGGCCGCGGTCCCCGAGGCCGGGGCGGGGGACGCGGTCTCGGGAGCGGCCGGCGCGGCCGAGGGGGGCGCTGGGGCCGGCTCCGCCGTCGGCGTGGGCGAACCGAGACCCAGCGCCCGTTTGCCGGGCAGGCTGCGGTACATCGGTTTCCGTTCCGGATTGGCGAACGCCGCGGGGAGCGGCTCCGGATCGGCCTCGCCGAAGAAATCGTCCCACCAGATGTCCTTGACCCGCCAAGCGGCGATGCCGGCGAGAACCAGGGCGAGCAGGAAAGCGCCGAGAACCCACCGCACCGGCCGCCGTCTCCTCCTTTTGCCGCCCGGCGGCTCCGGTGGAATCAGAATGCCGCGAGATTGGGTATCGTCGAGCGGCGACGCGATCGGCCGCAACGGCACTTCGGGCGGCGGCGCGAGGATCGGCGCACGCCCGCCCCAGGTTCGTTCGAGCGGCGGCGGGGCCTCGCCGACGGCCGCGGGGCTCACAGTGGGCGCGGGGGCCGGAGCGACCGGCGCAGCAGGGGGCAACGACGGAGGCGACGGGAGAATCGGCTCAGGGATCTCCAGCGCCCTCGGCGCCGGCTCGGCCCGCTCCGCTCCCTTGGCTTCGGTCGCTTCGACGCTCGCGGTCGCCTCCTCGAACAGCTCCAGCAGCCGATCGGCGTTACGGATCGGCGGAGCCTGCGGCGCGGGCCGCACCAGCGGCGTGATCGCCTGCCGGGAAGCCGTGGCGGTAGGGGCCGGCGGAGGGGGCGGAGACGTCGGATCGAACGGCACGCCGCCCGATTGAATGTGGCGATCGACCACTTTGTAGATCAGCTCTTTGCCCTGCGGCGAGATCTCCAGAAAGCTGAGCCCCATGCCGGCGGGGTGGGCGGAATCCGCGCTCGACTCGCGCACCCAGGCCACTTCGCCCCGGCCTTTGATCAGCTCGAAGCCGTCGCCCAGGCGGAATTCGAAATCGACCAGGGTCCCGACCGGCTCGGGCCGATCGGAGCGGATGAAGATCCCCCCGGGCGAGATGTTCGCGGAGAATTCGTTGATGAATCCGCTGAACTTCTCGAACTTGAGCTGGACCCGCGTCTCGAGCGGAACCCGTCGAGAATCGCGAGGAACCGAAGAATCGGTCATCGCCGCCGTACCTCACTGCCGGGCGGCAGGGCCGTCCGGGCGCTTTCGGGAACGCTGGTAAACGGCGGGGATCATAGCAGGGCGAGAGGAAACCCCAAGCGCTCCGGCGAAAGGTTTTTCGATCCCGAGAGGGCGGCCACGGGGGGCCGCCCTCGCCTGCGCCGGATCAGATACCGAGAGATCTTTCCTGCGTCAGGAACGCCGTCACTTGCCGGACCATCTGGACGGTCAGAATTTCCTGCTCCGCGGCCCGCTGGAAAAGGATCAGCGCCCCCATGGCCTCTCGATGAACCTCGCGCGATTCGAACAGCGGCAATACCTCGATCGCGAGCTGCTTGATTTCAGCCGTCCGTCCCTGCTCGATAAACAGAACCGCGAGCTCCAGTGCCACCAAGGCTGCGTCGTAGCCCATGCGCCGATCGAAGAATTCCTCTCGCACTTCCCGCAAGATGCTTTCGGCCTCCTCCAGCCTGCCCAAACCGGCGGCAATCCGGGCCTCAAGCCAGCGAAGGCGGATCCGATCAAGCGGGCTCGAAAGGAGAAACATGCCACGGATCTCCTCGAGACGGCGGGAGGCCTCTTCGAATCGGCCCGCGGTCACCAAGGCGATCAGCAGGTTGTGATGCGCGTAAGCTTTCGACACTGTTTCGGTCTCCACATCGAGCGCCGGAACCGCATCGAGCGTCTCGAACTCCTCGATCAGGCTCTCAAGCTCCGCCAGAGTGCCGTCGAGGTCGCCCAGCTCCTCGCGGATCTTCGTCCGCGTGAGGCGCACCCGGCGCATCGCCGATCCAGCGTTCGCCTGAAGGAAGAGAGCCATTGCGTCGTCGGCCGCGGCCAACGCTTCGGGCATCCGGCGCTGGGCTCGCCGGAGCGCCGCCTGAATGTGGAGCAACTCTCCCTGCACCTCCGGCGCGCCGGTCCCCCCTCGCTCAAGAAGGGCGAACGCGGTGCGCAATGCCTGGTCTGCCCCTAGCAGTTCTCCGAGCACCCGCCGCGAGTTGGCCAGATGGGCCCAGGCACGGGCGCGGAGATCGGCAACCCATACCGAATCGTACACATCCCCCGAGAGCTGCTCTGCGATCCGGACCGCCACTTCCGCGCGCTCCACCGCGCGCACCGGTTGTTCGAGAACGGCTTTTTGGCTCTCGCGGATCAGCAAAGTACAGAGAGCCCACGACCGAAGGCTCTCGTCCCGTTCAACAAGGGCCAACTGCTCGGGAAGTTCCAGCTGCTCGAGGTACGTGAGCTGGCCCGGCGC
>DATMZU010000629.1:0-14074 GCA_035607435.1 Thermoanaerobaculia bacterium
TCGCCCTCGCCCGATGCGGCGACGAGGGACCGCATCGTCCCCGAGGTCTGGCTTGGACCAGCGAGCAGCTCGAGCAATTGGCTCGCACAGGGACCCACGACGACGCGAGCCAGCTCTTTCGGATGGGAGAGGTGCCTACAGCGTTGCGCATCCTTCAGCGAATTCAACAGCAGGACCGTTCGGGCACCGCCGGTGATGAGGCACGCCTCACCATTTCAACCATTCTGATGTCGCAACGGCGTTATACGGAGGCCGTCCCCCTGCTCGACCAGGTGGTCAAGAACGGCGCGGTCGCTCCGGACTACGCCCAGGCGCTCCTGGTCGAGGCCATAGTCTACGGGGAGATTGGTGAGCGGTTGGGGAGCGCGATAGCCATCGCCGCCGCGCAGCTCACGCGGCGCGGCGATCTGCAGAGCCCTCTTCTCGGCGAACGGTTTGCCGCGCTGCTCGTCAAGGCGGCGGCCGCCGCGAAGGACCAGACGCAGGTATGTGCGGCAGGTGCGCAGTATATACACGAGTGGCCGACCACGCCCCGTAGCGACGAGGTCCGCTGGCTCACTGCTCAGGCCCTCGATCACCTGGGCAGAGATACAGATTCCGTGAATCTTTATGCCGAAATCTGGTTTCAGACGCCCGAAAGCCCTTGGGCCAAGCAGGCTCATGAGCGCCTGCGCTCCATCTCTCGAGGGAGCATGGCAGCTCGCCCGATGACCTCGGCTGAGCGCCTGGCCTTTGCGGCGCGCCTCCAGAAGGTGGGACTTCACGAAGAGGCGCTCGACGAGCTCCAGCGCGTCGGCTCCAGCGGTACGCCTGAGGATCAGGTACGAGCTCTATCGATGAGCGTCGACAGCCTTCTCGCGCTCCGCAAGAATCGCGAATGCGTGCAGACGGCCGCGCGGCTGAGGAGCCTCGTGCCAAGCTCGACGGAGGCCGCAGCCGCCGGTCTGCTGGCCATCCAGGCACTGCGCCGGACTAACGACCTCGAGGCCATCCGAGAATGGACTTCTTGGCTCACGCGGACCTTCCCCGACAGCGCCACGGCGGTCGAGGCCCGATACAACCTGGCGACGTTCCTGCAGAACTCCGACCGTCGTGACGAGGCGATCCCGCTGTTGGCCTCGGTCTCTCAGGCGCGGGCGCAGGGGATCGCCGACAACGCTCTCTGGAAGCTCGCATGGGCCTACCGGATGGAGGGACGCAACGCCGAGGCCCGTGCCGCTCTGGAGCGAATGCTGGCGGATTTTCCGGAATCCGGCTTCCGGAAGGCCACCCTCTACTGGCTTGCCCGCTTCACCGAGCACGAGGACCGCAGGGCGGCGATCAAACTGTACCGGACCTTGTTGCGGGAGTACCCCCAAGACTACTACGGCCACGAGGCGACACGGAATCTCCTCGCCCTGCAAGAGGTCGTGGAATGGAGTGATTTCGGCGATCAGAAGCGAGAGTTCCCGGCGATCGACCCTCTCGATGACCCAACGCGGCGATCCGCAGGGGACGCCTACGCCCGCGCCGTGAGCCTCGCCAAGATCGGCCTGTTTTCCTTCGCCGCCGACGAGTTGGAGACGCTTCCCGACGCCGAACGCGACCCGACGCTGGCCTTCGCCCTGGCCGACCTCCGCACCCGCTCCGGCGATACCTGGTCTGGAGTCGAGATCCTCAAGCTCAGCTTCGCCGACTTCCTGGTCTCGGGATCCCGCGACACGCGCGTCGTGCCTGAGGATTTCTGGTACATCGCCTATCCCTACAACTACCGGTCACTGATCGAGGACGCGGTGCGGGAAGCCGGCCTCGACAGTGCCCAGATCGAGCCTGCGCTCGTCGCTGCGCTCATCCGGATGGAGAGCCGTTTCTTGCCCTCGGCCGTGTCCCCTGTGGGAGCCGTCGGCCTCATGCAGCTCATGCCGGGCACTGCAGAGGAGCTCGCCCGCAAGGTGACTGGCGCGAGCGTGACCCGAGCGGAGCTCTTCGAGCCAGAGATCAACATCCAGTACGGGACCCGCTACCTGGCGGATCGGGTCACCGATTTTCGCGGTGAATGGTTCCCCGCCATCTGCAGCTATAACGCGGGCGTGAGACCGGTCCGGCGCTGGTGGGAAGCTCACCAGCACCGGCTCGACATGCCGATGGACGAGTTCATCGAGACTATCCCTTACGAAGATACCAGGCGCTACGTCAAGCAGATCCTCGGCGATTATCGGAACTATCAGTGGATCTATTACCAAGGGCATCGCGGAGGCCAATGAAGAGCTGCCTTCGCTCCAGGTCACTGGGGCTGATCTGGATTGCCTTTGCCGTTTCGGCGCTCCTCTCCAGCGAGCTTTACGGAGATCGGCGCGACTCGGCGGACGCTCCCATCGAAGGGTCTGCTGCGACGGCAGCCGGCAGAGATCGGCCGTGTGCGAATGCCGAGGTTCGGGATCGGCGGATCCCAGCGAAGGTGGGTGACTGGGCGCTGGTCTGGGGCCCCTGGGAGGCAGGCGGCTGGGCCGACGTTCTGGAATCGCCCGATCGAGATGCCAATCGTAGAGCGCAGGCGCTGCTGGGAGAGCGCGTCGCGGTTCTCGGCCAGCGCGGGGCCTGGATGGAGGTCAGCGAGCTGGGGCACTCCTGGCGGGGCTGGATCCAGGCGGCTCAACTCACCTACGGCTCCAGCCGCGTGCGGCGGACTTTCGCGACGAAGCCCACCGTCGCGCTGGCTACCTCTCCCTATCTCGACATCGATGGTTGTGGCAGCCGCGCTCCCTTCGGAGCACAGCTTCCTGTTGCCGATGGCTCGAAAACGCACCTCGAGGTGCAGTTGCCCGACGGCAGGAGGCTGGACGTGGAGCGATCCCAGGTTGCCCTGACCGACCAGCCGAAGTCGATCTCGTTCGCGCTGGCGAATGTTGATGGGCTTCTGCGCCGGCCGTTCCAGACAGGCGGAAACTCGCCGACGGCCGTGGACGGCGTAGGTCTCGTCTACCTCCTCTTGCGAGCCAGCGGCCATGACGGCGTGCCGCGTGAGCCGGCGGCCCTCTGGGGACGGGCAACGCTGGTCAGCAGCGGGGTGATGGAGCCAGGAGACATTCTCCTGCTCGATACGTTCGACAGCCAGCCACCTAGCCCAGCCATTCTGGTCACCGACAGAATTCTTCTCGAGGCCTCGCCCGCAAGCGGAGTCAACTTCCTCCCCTTCGACGAGCTTGCCCGGAGCAGGTTGCGAGAAGTTCGGAGGTTCGGCGGGACGTCTTCGCACGCGGGTTGGTCGCTGCCCAGTCTCGCGCTGCGGGCCTACCCTGCCAACAAAAAAGATCTCCTCCTGCTCTTCATTCTCTTGACTTCTCAAAATGCTGCACTAGTCGCCCTGCTTCTAGCGGCCTGTAACCGAGGGATTAGCAATGCCTGACGACAGGGCGTCGGAGCCCCAGGCGATCCGGATCGAGCAGTGTCCAAATTGTGCAACGGTCATGGTACGGGGCGATAACGGGTTCTACTGCGCTGTTTGCGGCTATCCCAGGAGTGAGAGGCAGCCTACTCCCCCGCCTGAGCTTGCCGACTACATCGAGCGCCTTCGCCGTAACGACGGCAGCGCGGACTCCCAAGGACTGACGGAGCTTGCACAGAAGCTCGGCCTACGCTGGGGGAGTCCAGAGCTGACGCCCGGCCGTAACCTCAAATTCAACCGCTTTGATGGTCCCGTCCTCGCTGTTCAGGAGGCGACTGGTTCTGACAAGTACTTGGTCCTGTTTTGCGGCGAGGCAAGTTGGTCAACTGGCCTAGTCCAATTCTTCAAAGTCGAAGATGGAAAAGGACCATCACCCACGAGAGTTCGTCTCGGCAGAGAAGCCGTGGCCCAAATCATTGGTGGGGAGAGTCTTCAATGCCTGAATCCCGGCGAGCTGAAGGTCGTCGCCCGAAAGACGAAGCCCAGGCGGAAGTCGACGCCATCACCGCCGACGCCCAGTATTGCGCCTCCTGGTGGGCCGACCCAACCGGCCGATGGAACGTGGCCGACGACGAACCCAGATAGGCCGGAAGATTCCGAGAAGGAGAACAGGACCATCAGGGACTTCCACAACCTCGTTCCTCCCTTGATCGAGGGATTGGCCTTCCTGCTGATCGTCGGGATCCTGGGTACGTACCTCTTCTGGCCCTGGATCAAGGACATACAGAGCGCGCGTGTTTTGGAGCCCTCAGACGAGGACTACCGCATTGACTGCTTCGTTTTAAGAGACGCTTCGAAGAGCCCCAAGCCCGGTGCTTACGATCTTGCAGAGCGGCAAATTCTAGACTATCTCAATGTTCGCTACGGCGACAGGATTTCCTATGCATTCTTCGGAACTGATGTCTTGCCGAATCCAATCCCAGCTCCATCTTCCAACAGTGAGAGCATTGAAGCTCAGCGCCAAGTGGCAGGTAACAAGAAGCAGATCTACGATACAACTAATTTTTCTCACCTGTTTGATGAGCTCAAGAATACCATTAAAAACGACCGCCAAGCTCAAGTGGCTACAAGAAGGAAGGCGCATGTCGATGTCATCATCATTCTTTCTGATGGAGTCCCGGATCTCTCCCCAGGAAAGATGAGTTGCCCCGTCCCTGGACAGAAGTTTATACCGGATGATGTCATTACTTCTTTCAATCAGCTCCTGACAGGCGGATATGCTACTCGTGAACGAATCTATGTTCGCCTAGTCTTGATCGGCGGTGATCTTCAGTACTGTATTTCGGATATTCAAGGCGAATGGGATCGCGCTCTCGGCTCTATGGGGCTTAAAGTCATCTCGTACCCAGAGGTTGGCAAAGGCAACCTGGGGGACACACTGCTAAAACCCTTCAAGCGGCATTCCCACATTGCGCTTAAACTGCGCTCGCTTGAGGATGATCAAAGGCAGCTTCTCGATCAGGGAAAGCGGTTTTCCGTAGCGTACAGCGCGAGGTCTGTCGGAGAGGGAGGTCAGTTGCGGATCTTGTCTGGGACCCTTGTCGATGCCCAACAAAGAGAGATAGAGCTGAACGCCTTTAAAAATTATACGATTAAATCGACCAATCTAGAACATTTCCCATCTATCAGAGTTCCCTCGCCTGATAGCGGCGAGGCTCTCGGAAAGACGGTCCGTTCAGATGGGGACTTCATCTATCTTGAACCTGATGCTAGCGAGAACAGCTCAGGCTTTCTCTCAGAACAGTCCACATATACTCTCAAGCTTAAGGTTGTCGTCGAGAGCCATCCAAATAGCCAAAGGCTGACTCCTATTGTGGATCCCGATCCGCCTGCTCTCAGAATTGGTCCCTGCAATCTGGCCGAGAAAAGACAGTTAGGGCGAGGGAGACTCCAGCCGTTGTTTCTCAGCTCCATTATACTCAGTGGGATTTTTTTGACAGGATCCCTGGCGTGGTTCACAACGAAGGGAGCCTCGGGAAAGGCAAGGCTCGGCCGACTTAACGGTGCGCTGGAAAGGAGCATTGTTATCCCTTACAAAAGATGGTTCGAAGCGCTGATCATTCTCTTTACCTTGATGACCCTTGGGGTCTCTTTTCTGGAGGAGCCTCTGCTGCTAATGGTTTGCGTTATGATTATCATCTCGTCCGCACTTTTCTTGCTGAGTTCGCTCAGCAAATCAAAGACCGCAAACATGTTGGTCCGGCTCGCTGAATTTATAATACTTCCACTTATCATCAATGGTGCGGCGCACTACATTTTTAAGTAGCCTTCACAAGAATCCGCTACCCAGTGTGAGAATCTGTGTTGCGGCCTAAAAGCCGCGTAGCGAACCCGTGACCCTAAGAACCGTATGCGGTAGTCCCGCACCTACTGGTCTGTGGGGGACCTGGGTGGGCGACCACCCAGGTCTACCCCCTTACGCCAACCGCCCCACCCCACCACCGCCCGCAATCGCATTTCCCTCTCAACCCCCTTAGCCGCCAACCGCCGCCCGAACCGCCCGGCAAACACCTTCGCCATCGCCTTCAACTTCAGGTTCTGCCAAGGGAACCTCCGCGGCGAAAGCGTGCGGCACTCTTCGGGCAACATCACCAAGCTCACGTGGACATTAGGGGCGCAGCCGATGGGGAGGCCGCGTTCCATGCAGGCTTCGTAGAGGCGGCGGAAGACGGGGATCAGGTCTTCGGTTTGGGGCGGGGGGGCGTGCTCTAGGTCGGTGCCTTTCAAGGGGCGGAAGACGCAGACGGTGGGGATGGCTCCTACGGAGGTGATCCAGTCGATGGCGGCGATGGAGGATTCGGGGGATTCGAGGCCGGCGATGATTTCTCCGTTGGTGACCCAGGGTTCGTCTTTCGGGCCTCGGTCGGCCAGGGCGGCGCAGTAGCGGACGGTTCGGAGGTAGCGGTCGAGGCCGTAGGCTTCGTCTTTTCCAGGGCAGATGTTTTTGAAGATCTGGCGGTCGTAGATTTCGAAGCAGAAGGAGACTCGGTTGACGCCCATTTCGCGGAGTTGGTCGTAGCGGGCGAGGTCGTGGTGCGGAGGCGTTTGGACTCCGACCAGGAGACCCAGCTCGGATTTGACCCGGCGGATCAGCGGTTCGAGGATGTCGAGGTAGGTCTCTCCAGTGTAGTGGCCGGTGTTGAAATCGACGTAGGTGATGCCCGATTCGTCGCGGGCGGCGCGGACGACTTCCATGACTTCTTCGACGGACTTCTCGTCCGCGTCGTCCATCCCCAGGTTCAGGCCCACGGAGCAGAACTTGCAGTTGGTGCGCTGTGGCTTGACGGTCCAGTACTCGCAGACTTTCGCCTGGTAGATGCCGAGGTAGGTGCCTTGGAGCGTGCCGATGCGGGTCATCGGTTTGCCGGTTGAGGTCGTCCGGTCGTACCACTCGGGCCGGGGGGAGAGGCGCACTTCCGTCACCCGTTCACCGTCGCGGCGGAGGATGTATTTTCCCGCCTCGCGGTGGAGGGTGTAGGGCGAGGCTTGAACGAAGCTTTCGGAGACCGGCACGTTGGTCCAAAACTCGGCCGGGCCGCCCGGGGGTCCTTCGAGGATCAGCTCCAGGCCGCTGCCGAGGCCGGCTCGGGTGCGCATCACTTTCCTGCCGCCGTCCTCTTCGACGAGGCAGGAGTCGTCGAGGCGCGCGCCTTGGCAGTAGAGGTCGAGCTTGAGCAGCGCCGGGTTCTTGCGAAGCTCCGAGAGTTGGATCATGGGTGGTCCTCCTGGTCGGGACGATTCCACCCGGACCGGGTCCGGAGCGCGCCACCCGGCCGGGTATCGAACGTGCCACCCGCCCGGGTGGGAGGGCCGAATCCCTTCGATCGGGGGCCAAACGGGAGATTTTTGAAGGTCTCTGTCCCCTCTAGCCCTTTTGCCACACCTTTGATGGGTAGGGTTCCCTCCTGGAGCCCAGGGGAGCAGATATGGCGAAAACAATCGTGATCGTGGGTGGGGGTACGGCGGGGTGGATGGCCGCGTCGTATTTGAAGAAGGCCTTGCCCAAGGTTGATGTGACGGTGATCGAGTCGGCCAACGTCGGGACGATCGGCGTGGGCGAGGCGACGTTTTCTACCGTGAAGCTGTTTTTCGATTTTCTCGGGTTAGACGAAAGCGAGTGGATGCCCAGCTGCAACGCCGCTTACAAGATGGCGATCCGGTTCGCCGGTTGGCGGGCGGACGGGGGGCACTTCTATCACCCGTTCCAGCGCTATGAGGTGGTCGACGGCTTCAACCTCGGCGATTGGTGGCTGCGGCTGAAACGCCACGAGGAGCCGTTCGACTACGCCTGCTTTTCGACGCCGGCTTTGTGCGACGCCCAGCGCTCTCCTCGCTTCTTGGATGGGCGCGTCTACGACGACCATGTCCAGGATTATTACCGCGGGGAAATTGGCGGTCACAACAACATCATCATGGACCACAAGGTCCAGTACCCGTACGCCTACCATTTCGACGCCGGCCTGCTCGCGGTCTTTCTGAAGGACTTCGCGATGGCGCGCGGCGTCCACCGGATCGTCGATGACGTCGCGGGAGTGGTGCGCGACGATCGAGGCTGGATCGATCACCTCGTGACCAAAGATCATGGCGACCTGCCGGGCGAGCTGTTCGTCGATTGCACGGGGTTCCGCGGTCTGCTGATCAATCAGGCGCTCGGCGAGCCGTTCATTTCCTTCTCGGAGTCGCTGCTCTGCGATCGGGCGATCGCGCTGCAGGTTCCGCGGGACGTTCAGGTGCATGGCATCGATCCGTTCACTTCGGCGACCGCGATGTCGGCCGGGTGGAGCTGGAACATTCCGCTCTATGGCCGGGTGGGCACCGGGTATGTTTATTCGAGCGCCTTCATTTCGCCCGACGAGGCGGAGAAGGAATTCCGCGCCTATCTCGGGCCGGCGTCCGACGGTCTCAAAGCCAATCACATCAAGATGCGGATCGGCCGCAACCGCAACTCTTGGGTCGGCAACTGCGTCGCGATCGGCCTGGCCAGCGGCTTCGTCGAGCCGCTCGAATCGACCGGGATCTTCTTCATCCAGAACGGCATCGAGGAACTGGTCAATCACTTCCCGAGCCATCAGATCGACGAGGCCACGGTGCGGAGCTACAACCGGGTGATCGGCGACTGCATCGACGGGGTGCGCGATTTCCTGACTCTTCACTACTGCGCGAGCGACCGGGCGGACAACGACTTCTGGCGCGCGACGAAGACGGTGGTCCCTTCGGATTTCCTCGCCGAACGGCTGGAGCTTTGGAAGCGGCGCCTGCCCAACGCGCGCAGCATTCCGCAGAGCTTCCACGGCTTCGAGTCCTACTCCTACTCGGTGATGTTGCTGGGCCTCAACTACCGGCCGGCGTCGAGCCTGCCGGCGCTCGACCAGGTGCCTCCGGGTAACGCATTGCGCGCTTTCTCGGCGCTCCGCGAACGGACCAAGAAACTGGTCGAGCAGTTGCCGTCGCAGCTGGAGTACTTGACCTACATTCGGGAGCAGGCTGGAGCGGCGGTGGCCTGAAACGGCGGTTGGTGAGGTGAGGGCGGGACCGGAAGCGGCTTGCCGCGTCAGCCCTCACCCCCGGCCCCTCTCCCAAAGGGAGAGGGGAGAAAAAAACCGACAATACTTGGGACCCTTACCGCTTCGCCTTCTTCGCCTCCTTCACCTCGATTTCCGCCGTCACGACGCGGGGAGGCAGGGCTCCGGTCAGGCGCAGCTCGGTGCTTCCGGGGGCTGGTTGGAACGAGGGTCTGACTTCTACGGCCGTACCCGACCGGTTGAGGCTGAAGCTCTGTTGGCTGCTTTCGTTGCCGCCGACGTTGACCCGGTCGGTCAGCACCCCGGGCGTCTTCTGAAGCTCCGCCCAGGGATTCCGGGCGGTCGGGATTTTCTCCAGCTCTTGGGCGTTGACCGTGTTGCCTGTGGCGACCCTCTTTTCGTCGAGCAGGGGCGCCTCCGCGGTCACGGTGATGGCATCCTCGCCCTCCGGTTGCATCTCTTCGTAGGCGTCGAAGTCGAAGTAGCCGGCGTCCGATTCGCCCCGACCGTCTTTCTTGGCGCGCTGGCGCTGCGCCTGGGGTCTTGGCACCGGCCGAAGGCTCCCGCCCGTGTAGCGCGCCGCGATCCCCGGCGGTAGGAAGAGTCGCCAGAAGTGTTGGAGCACCTCTCCGCCGGGTCCCGCTTCGAGCTGCGGCAGCGCGAAGGTGCGGCGCGCGGCGCGCTTGGCCGCCACCAAGGAGCGATCGGTGAGGGAGATTTCGACCGTGGTCGGCCCCTCCCCGCGGTAGCGTAGCGGGAGCAGGTGCTTGCCGTTCCGCTCGATCGGCCGGACCACGTCGCCATCGACGGTCGCAGATTCGAAGCGCATCCCTTCCGGCAGCGTCAGCTCCAGCGCGTCTCGGTGGTCTAAGAGGAAGAACCGATCCTGGACCAGAAGCGAGCCGTCGGGATTGACGTAGGTCGCCGTCCATCGGTTTGCGATCGGCAGCGGCGTGCGATCGACCGCCGGGAGCAGGCCAATTCGAAGCGCCGGCTGGGGTCCTGCCTGGGTTGGCGTTGCCGCGGGCGTTTCAAGCCTCCACCCTCCTACCGGAGGACGTTCGGCCAGCTCCTCTTCGAGCGAGTCGGGCGGATCGGTGAGGTCGATCGTCGACCAGGAGGCCTCGGGCACGGGGTTGAGCGTCGCGACGACCGAAGAGGAGATCACGAGGTAGCGCGCCCGGACCGCGACCGACGGCTCGACGATCCCAAAGGCCAGCTCCGCGGGCGGCGGCCCGGAGCGCCGGGAGAGGATCTTCAAGAAACCCGAGCCGGCGAGCCGCTGCTTGCGCCGACCCGAAACCACGGCGCCCGTTCCGGACGCTCCGCCGACCGAGACCTCCGTGCCGTCGTCCATCCAGGCCCGTTCGACGACCAAGCCGGCGGGTAGCTTTGCTTCCAAGCTCGCGAGCTCGCCGCGCAGAACCTCGACCAGGACCGTGTCGAGGCGAAGCACCTCGTCGGCGCGCAGGTCGAAATGAGTGATCACGACCGACCGGGCGACGGCGGTGGCGGTCGCCATCGAAGGAGCCGCCGCGGTCCGGATCGAGACGATGCCGGTGTCGCTCGAACCGCCGGATCCGGCCAGCGCCGGAACGAGGAGCACGCTGCGGCGTCCCCCCGCGACCCGGTCTTCGAGCTTGACCGCGCCGGGCAGCTCCCAGGCGACCTCGGCGGGAAGATCGAGCCGCACTTCGGAGATCGGAGCCACCCCCACGCGGGTATGGATCGAAAAGGTCTCGGCTTCCCCCCCGCGATCGATGCGGCTGGCGACGGTTGCGACGTAATGGCCGGCGGCCGACGGAACGAAAGCGAGGGCGCCGCTCGTCGTGCGATAGAGCTTGGCGGGGGTGCGAGCCTCGATCCGCACGCTTTCGATCCGGCCGCCGACCGGCAGCACGACCGGCGCTCCGCCCTTGCCGCGCGCATCGATTTCGAAGCGGGATTCGAGGCGTCCGACGTCTCCCTCCAGGCGCACGGCGACGCGCTGCGCGGCGAGCAGGGTCGAATCCGCGGCGATCGGCGGTTTCGTCCCTTCGGCCTCGCGGGCGCGGCGGACGAGATCGAGATAATCGGCGAGCGGCAGGTTGACCGCTTCGACGCGGGTCTCCTCCGCGCGCGCCGGGATCGAGAGGAAGAGGGCGAGACCGAAACCGAGCAGGAGAAAGCCGGCGAGCCGGGAGGTCCGGACCCTAGGGGCCGAGAGATAGCGCCGAATGACAAGCATCACCGGTCCCTCTTCGAAGTAGGCAGCGGTTTGACGTCGATCAGCAGAGGAGGCGGTTCTTTCGACCAGCCGGACCAATTCGCTTCGAGCACCGAAAAGCCCGCCGGCGCCTCCAGGAAGGCGATCGAGCTCGGCTGCGCGGAGCGCGCCGAGTTGCCATCCGGCGGGGGCAAGACCTGACCCGCGCGACCCGGTTCGGCAAAGGTGTAAAGAAAGCCGGGCGGTGCGGCCACGCGGACCTCGACCCGGCTGGCGGGAATCCCGAGCCGCGGCAGCGGGATTTCCAAGCGGCCGCCTTGGGCAGGAAACGGCTCGGCGAGCAGTGCTTCGAGGTAGACCGCCTGCGAGGTCTCGCGAACCACCATCGGCAGAGCCCACTTGTCGATCCCGCCGCCGGCAGAGGTCAGGCGTCCCGGGGTGATTTCGACGCCGTCGCGCCGCGCGGCGAGTAGGCGCGCTCCGGCCGGCAGGCCGAGCACGAGCGCCGCCTCGCCGTTGCGCGCCTCGGCCCACAGCTGGTAGTGCGCGGTGCCCGCTTCGCCGATCAGGACATCGACCACCAGGCGATCGATCTGTCCGGTCAGGACCTCGCCGCCGGTCGCCCAGGTCACGCGCCAGAGGGGAGAAGGACGGCCCGGCTCGGCGCGCAGCGGCTCGCCCGGCGCTTCGCGGAAACCCGCGGCAAAACCGTCGAGCTGATCGATCGCCAAACGCTCGAGCGGCTGAGCCCCGATCGGTTCGAGCAGGCCGTCGTTGCCACGCACCGCGACCTTGCGCGCGGCGCGCACGGTGCGGGCCTCGGCGGGAACCAGCACGGGACTGTCGATCTCCGCCGCCGGATCGGCCGCGAGTTGGATCTGAAGGCTGAAATCCCGGGCGGTCTGGCGGCGCAGCTGGATCGTGACCGCACCCTCTTTCGCCTCCCAGTCGGCGACCCGATCACCGGTCGCGGCGAGCACCTCGTACCCCGCGGGAACCGGCACGCTCAGCCGCTCCAACGTTTCCGATCGGCCGCCGCGGACGTGAATTTCGAGGAAGGAGGTCACCCGCCGCCGCGCGCGTGAAAGGGCGAGAGCGCTCGCGGTATCGACGTCGAACGAAAGCGGCTCCTCCGTGGCCGGCGCGGCGATCGCCGGTTGACCGAACAGCCGGAGGCGTAGATGCGCTCCGGGGTCGCCGACCAAGAGCCAGCGGCCGGGACCGTCCTCTTGAACGGCGCCGCCCTCCTGCGCTTCAATTCTTTGGATGCCGTTCCCCGCGGCGATCGTGCCGGTGACCCAGGCGGCGGCCGGCCATGTCACTTCCAGATGTCGCTCCGCTTCGACCGCGTTCAAGTCGAGCGGCACCGGCAGAGCCGATTCGACCGTCACCTTATGCCGTCCGCTGCCGCGCAGGCGAAGAAAGGCCGCACCGCCCGCCCCGGCTCCTTGGGGTTTATCGATCGCCGCTTCGCACCCGACGGCGGTGGCCGAGATCAGAGAACCGAGCCCGGGCAACGCGAGGATCAATTCATCGGTCGGTTGGGCGGGATCGAGAACCACGGCCAATTCGGTGGTAAGCCGCGCGGAATCGGCGCCGACCTCGATGCTCATCCACGCCGCTTCGACCGCGAGCGGCACGGTTGGAACCGGTGGCTCGGGAGGCTTTGGATGCGCTTGGTCCCAAAGCTTCTGGAACCGTTCGAGCGAGAGCGAGACCTGCTGGGCTCTCAAGGGAAGGGAGGGCGACACCGCGAGCCACACGGCGATTCCTCCCAACAGCCACGCGGCGAGGGTAGGGCGAGGTCTTCTCATGGCAGCCTCCGAGTCGATTCGACTCCAACAGAGTACGCTACGGCGTTTGGAACAAGCGCTGTGCAAGCCCTGTTGCAAAGAGACGGCCAAAAGTGGATCTGGTCCTAGCCTTAGGCGGCGCGATGGGATCGGCGGCTCATTCGCTGGGCGCTACGGTTCGCGTAGCCGGGCGAAGCCGCCTGAATTCGTTGCATCGCCTCGGGTGGGTACACCTTCTCCTGGCAGTTCGGGCACGAGTAGCACTCGAGAGCTTTGACGGTGACTTCTCGCCTTGGAACGTCGAGGACCAATCCTGGCGAACGCTTTGGATCTCCGGGCTGCCGCAGTTCGGGCAGATGGAGAGGGTGAAGGCTCTCGACATCTTCACTTCTCGCTATCGAGCACCCGCATCTGGTGAGGGTCGTAGCGGTCTCCGGCGACTTCCGAGGCGGGGAGGGCTTCTTCGATCTTCGCGAGATCGGCGGGGGAGAGATCGACGTCGAGTGCGCCCAGGGTTTCGTCGAGCTGGGTTCGCTTGCGCGCGCCGAGGACGGGGACGATGTGGTTTCCCTTGGCGAGCACCCAGGCGATGGCGAGCTGCGCGGGGCGGGTTCCTTTTTCTACGGCGAGTTTTTCCAGCACCGCGACCAGGCGCTCGTTCCGCTCGCGGTTCTCTCCCGTGAAGCGGGGCAGATGGGCGCGGAAATCGCCCGCCGCGGCGGGCTTCGAGCCGGAGAGGAGGCCGCGCGAGAGCACTCCGTAGGCGGTGACGCCGATGCCCAGTTCTTCGAGGGTGGGGAAGATCGTCGCTTCCGGGCCGCGGCTGAGCAGCGAGTATTCGATCTGGAGATCGCAGATCGGATGCACGGCATGGGCGCGGCGGATCGTCTCCGCTCCGACCTCCGACAGGCCGATCGCGCGGACGTAACCGGCTTCCACCAGCTTTTTGATCGCGCCGATCGTCTCTTCGATCGGCACCTGCGGATCGAGGCGCGCCGGGCGGTAGATGTCGATGTGCTCGACGCCGAGGCGCTTCAGGGTGTAGCCGAGGAAGTTCGCGACCGCCGCCGGGCGTCCGTCGAAGCCGATCCAACCATCGTCGGGTCCGCGTAGCGCGCCGAACTTGACC
>DATMZU010000635.1:0-8493 GCA_035607435.1 Thermoanaerobaculia bacterium
AATCTCGGCTTCGCCGCCGGGACGAATCTCGGCATCGCGGCGACCGCAGCGCCGTACATTGCGACGGTGAACGACGACGCGATCGTCGAGCCCGGCTGGCTCGCGGCGCTGCTCGAAGCTCTGGAGGCCGATCCCGCGCTCGCTGCGGCGCAAGGCGCGAACCTGCGTCTCGACCGCCCGGAGATTCTCGACGGGCTCGGCATCGCCTGGAACCGGAGCCGGCAGGCGATCCAGATCGGCGCGGGAGAGCGGGCACCGGATCGAAGCGAGCCGGCGCGTTCGATCTGGGGTGTGTCGGCGACCGCCGCTCTCTACCGCCGGAGCGCGCTCGAAGCCGTACGGCTCGGCCCCGGCGACTTCTTCGATCCGCGGCTCGGGTCGTACTACGAGGACGTCGATCTCGACGTTCGCTTGGAGAAGGCGGGATTTAGAGCGCAGGCGATCCCCGCCGCCCGGGCGCTTCACGCCGGCTCGGCGACCGGGGGCGCCGAGCGCTGGCGGCTGGTCTACGGCAACCGGCATCTGGCGCTTGCCCGGATGTTGGGCCGGGGTTATTGGTGGCGGCTCCCCGCGCTGCTCGGCCGGGATCTGATCGACTTCGCGCGCGCGGTGGTCGAGCGAGATCGAGGCCGGATCGTGGGAATCCCCGCCGGGTGGTGGCGCGCGGTGCGGCGGTTGCCCCGGTTTGCGCGATGGTGAACCCGGGCGCGGCCCGCGTTGCGCGGTTGCGCCCCGATTTGCGCGGTGGTGACGTAGGGGCGGCCCCCCGTGGCCGCCCTCGAATCGCGCAAACGTTTGTGCGGGGCAAGGGCGGCCAACGGGGGGCCGCCCCTACGGTTGGGAATCGCCGGATTTCGCGTTGGCCAACACCGTCCCGCACAACCATCGACCGATCTCCCGCGCCGATTCCCGGTGCCCTCTCGCGTTCCAATGCCCTTCGCCCGGCGCAGTGTTCGGAAAGCCGTGCAGGAAGACCTTCTCGCGCGTTGCGATCTCGCGCAGCGGCGGGGCGAGCGCCAGGTAGTCGATCCCATCCCGGGCGCTCGCTTCGGCGAGGCGGCGGTCGGGATAGTCCAAGTCGGCCACGCCCAGCGCTTTGGCGAACGCCTGGCGCTTGCTCGCGTCTGGATCGACCTGGATTGGCGTGGTGAGCGAGACGAGGGCAAAGCGGGCTCCTTTCGCTTCCGCCTCCCGCTTCATCTCGGCGAGCAACGCCTCGGTCACCGCCCAGGCCTTCCGCCAGTTGTCTTGGGTCGGCGGGGCGTAGACGGCGTTGTCGAGTCCCAATTCTTGAACCGCCTCGCCTTTTTCCACCCGCCGGGCCTTCCGCGTGCCGAGCCAGCCGTCCAGTCGGCTTTTGGCGGCTTTCATCCCCTGCAGCAGGCGCGAGCGATTGACCAGGCCGTAGAACGCGCGGGCGGGCCAGCTGCGCCGGAATTTGTAGCTCGCGTGGTCGCGGAACGAGGCGTCGAGGATCAGGCGGCCTTGGGGATCCAGCTCGTAGTAGGGCCGAAGCTCTTCCTGGTCGAGCGTCTTCTCGTTGTTGCGTACGTCGTTGCCGGCGTAGAACGCGAGCAGCACGAGGTCCGGTTGGAACGGGGCGACCTGGGTGCGGAGCGCCAGCAGCTCTTGGGCGGTGCCGTAGCCGGAGACGCCGAAGTTCAGGCTTTCGACGCGCCGGTCGTGGGCCGCGGCGGCCGTGGCGATTGCCGGGCAGGTCGCCAGCTCCGCTTCGAGAAGCTTCGCGAACGTCTGCTCTTCCGGCACCTGAAGCGCTTCGACGCAGGAGTCGCCGAGCACGGCGATGCGGAACGTGCCCGGAGGCTTGGGGTTAGCGACCGCCGGGCCGCGCATGCCGCTGGCGTTGATCCGGATCTCTGCCCGCCCCTCTTTGGTCCAGAGGCCGGTGGTGCCGGGGATCAGAACCCAGCCGCGCTCGGGGTCGGGGCCGTAGAAATTCGGATTCGACACCCCCCCGATGCGAAACGCCAGCTCGCCGATCCCGAGCGCGAGCGCGCTCGAGATCAGCAGGGCCAGCAGTTTCGCGCGGCGGGGCTTCAACGCCGCTAGCGCCCTAGAACAGGGTGTAGATGAACGGCGCGGTCGCCTGGCTGGTCACCACCAGCAGAATCACCAGGCCGAGGATCAGCACGAACGGCACGATCCAATAGACCTTGTTCTGCTTGGCGAACTGCCAGATCTCACCGAACAGCTTGCCTGCGTAGCCTGCCTTGCCCATCGTCTTCTCCTCTCGATCGCGATTTTAGATCCGAGGATCTCAAAACCGACTAGTCGAGCTGGAACTCCTGTTTCCAATCTCCCGCCTCGGCGAACTTCGGCTGGGCGGTCTTGGCCAGGAGGAAAGGTCCGAGCACCAGATAATCCATCTCGGTGCGCATGAAACAGCGGTAAGCGTCTTCCGGGGTGCATACGATTGGCTCGCCGCGGACGTTGAAACTGGTGTTGACGACCACGCCGTAGCCGGTCAGTTTTTCGAATTCCGAAATCAGCGCGTGGTAGTGCGGGTTGGTCTCCGCGTTCACCGACTGGATGCGCGCCGAGTCGTCCACATGGGTGACCGCCGGAATGTCCGAGCGGATCTCGTTCACCCATTCGAGCAGGTTGTCGCTCCGTTCGGGAGCGCCCTCCGGTTTCGGAATCCGCCGATCGGCCCGCACGGGGGCGACCAGCAGCATGTAAGGCGACGGGCGGTCGAGCTCGAAATAGTCGCCCACGCGCTCCTCGAGGACGCTCGGGGCGAACGGCCGGAAGCTCTCGCGGTATTTGATCTTCAGGTTCATCAGCGACTGCATCTTGGTCGAACGGGCGTCGCCGATGATCGAACGGGCGCCGAGCGCGCGGGGGCCGAATTCCATCCGCCCTTGAAGGAGACCGACGACGTTTTCTCCCGCGAGCACCTGGGCCACGCGGGGAGCCCATTGCTCGTCCGAAAGCTCCTCGTGCGGCAGGTTGTTTTCGACCAGGTATTCGCGGATCTGCTCGCGCGAGAACTCCGGCCCGAGCAGGGCGGCCTTCATGCCGTCGCGCCCCGGAGCGCGCACCGGCCGCGGCAGACCCATCGCGTTGTGGTACACCGCGAGCGCGGCGCCCAGGGCGCCGCCCGCGTCGCCCGCCGCGGGCTGAATCCAGAGGTCGTCGAAGATCCCTTCGCGCAGCAGGACTCCGTTCGCCACGCAGTTGAGCGCCACGCCCCCGGCGAGGCAGAGGTTTTTCTTGCCCGTCAGCTCGCGAGTGTGGCGCGCGAGCTTCAGCACGATCTCCTCGGTGACCTCTTGGATCGACCGGGCGAGATCCATCTCGCGCCGGGTGATCCGAGATTCGGGGCTGCGCGCCGGGCCACCGAACAGGTTCGCGAACCGGTCGTTGGTCATCGCGAGCCCGTCGAGGTAGCCGAAATAGTCCATGTTCAGGCGGAACGAGCCGTCGTCTTTGAGGTCGATCAGCTCGCGCTTGATCAGATCGGCGTATTTCGGCGCGCCGTAGGGGGCGAGCCCCATCAGCTTGTATTCGCCGGAGTTCACCTTGAAGCCGGTAAAGTAGGTGAACGCCGAGTAGAGCAGGCCGATCGAGTGCGGGAAGCGGATCTCGCGGATCAGTCGCAGCTTCTCGCCTTCGCCGACGCCGATCGTGGTCGTCGCCCATTCGCCCACCCCGTCGAGCGTGAGGACGGCCGCCTCCGAGAACGGCGAGGGGTAGTAGGCACTCGCGGCGTGCGCTTCGTGGTGTTGGGTAAAGCGGATCGGCACTTCGCCTTCGATCCCGCAGGCTTCGAGCGACTCTTGAATATGGGGGGGAATCCAGAGTTTCTCTTTGAGCCAGATCGGGATCGCCTGAAGGTACGAGGCGAGGCCGCGCGGCGCCACGGTCAGGTACGTCTCCAGGATGCGATGGAACTTGAGCAGCGGCTTGTCGTAGAAGACGACCGCGTCGAGTTTCGCCTCGCCTCCCCGCGCCGTGCCCTCCGCCAGGCAATAGCGGACGGCGTTCGAGGGAAAACCCTCGTCGTGCTTTTTGCGGGTGAAGCGCTCTTCCTGCGCCGCGGCGACGATCTCGCCATCGACGATCAGGCAGGCCGCCGAGTCGTGGTAGTAGCAACTGATGCCGAGGATCTTCATCGCGTGGCCGTCTCTTAGAACTGCCGCTCGTAGGTCTCGGGTCCCGAAGGGTGAGCCTCGGTCGAGATCCAGTAAGTGGAGAGCTTCGGGTCGGCGCCGCGGGTGATTCCGGTTTTGCCGCGGGCGCGCAGGAACAGGCCGACCGGCAGGAAGAACAGGAAGAAGATTACCGGCATCAAGATCCAGGTGACGGCAAGACCGATCACGCGGCCGAGCTTCTCCACCAGCCCCGTGAGCCACTTGAACGCGCCGAGCGGCGAGACCAGGGCGAGCAGGGTGACGAGCGCCGCGATCGACGCGATCACCGTGGCGAACCTCGTCTTGTGGAGCACGAACGCCACGAGCAGGGCGACGACCAGACCGACCGCCCCTTGGATCGCGCCGCGCACGCGCGCCGCGCGGGCGGCTCCGGCGTGGGCTCGCGCCTCCGCGGCGGGATCGCGGCGCCACTGCCAAACCACGGCGGAAGGGGACAGAGTGCGGTCCGTCATCCTGGCGAAGTTCCTTGTGAGAGTTTTCCTGAATTCACGTGGGGACTCGAAATGGCGGCCCGGGGTTCCATAAGGGCGCAGCCTGCGGGCGGCGGATTCTAGCCGGGGACTTCCTGGGTGCGCAAGTTGTTGGTGAGCCAAGCCGACCCGTACCCAGGCCGTTGGCCTGGGCTGAGTGGACGCGGCCCTTCAGGCCGTACAGGCCGATGAAACGCCGCGGCCTCTTCCCGCGCCGAAAAAGGCGGCTAAGATCGACATCCGTCTATACGACTCTTGCAGGCACAAAAAGGAGCTTCAGGTGATCCAGACCCCGCTCTCCCGGTTTTCCCCCCCTCGCCGGGCCGTCATGGCCGCCGTGGCGCTGCTCGCCCTGGCGTTCGGCGCCCTGGCCCCGGCGCCCGCCTCGGCCCAGCCTTTGGGCGCCTGGTTCACGATGTCCGGCGTTCCGGTGCATGGCTACATCCGGATTCCGCACAGCGCCGCTCTCAATCCGACCAACCGCTTCACCTTCGAAGCGTGGGTGGCGGTGACCGATAGCGGCATCTGCAGCTCGATCGCCGGCAAGGGCTACCTTCATACCTGGTGGGTCGGCGTCTGCGGCACGACCCTTCGCTCGTACCTCAAGGGAAGCCCCTCGCTGAAGAACGGAGGGGTCGTTCCCGCGGGGACGTGGACGCACATCGCAGTCGTTTTCAACGGCACCCGGCGGATTCACTACGTCAACGGCGAGCAGGTTCTGAACGTCGCCGAGACGGGCCCTTTGCCCACCAACTCGGCTGAAATGCGAATCGGCAGCGACGTCGACTATCAGATCACTCCCCATGGCGCGATCGACGAGGTTCGGCTTTGGAACGTGGCGCGCAGCCAGGCGCAGATCCGCCAGTTCATCAACCAGCGGATCAACACGGCGCAGCCCGGCCTGGTCGGCGTCTGGGCGCTCGACGGCAGCGGCGACGACGTGGTGGGTTCCCGCGACGGCTCGGTGCAAGGGGCGGGCACGGGCTTCCTCACCTTCCCGGTGGCGATTTCCTGCAACCCGGTGGTGCTGAGGGGCGTTCTTCCGACCTCGCTCTGCCTTCAGGATCGATTCGTGGTGACGGGTAAATACCGGACCGGCGCTCCCGGCACGGCGGAGACGACCGAGTCCGCCCCGATCCCCTCGACGATCAGCTCCGGCGTTCTCGCCTTCCCGGACCCCGACACCTGGCAGGTGCTGGCGAACGTGATCGACGCCTGCGCGAGCACGGGCAAGTTCACCGTGGCGCTCTCTTCCCCTTCGAGCTTGTTCCAGCGCCTGGAGGTCTTCGACATTCGCGCGGGCGTCGCCAAGATCTACTTCCGCTACCCCGGTCCGCCCGCGGGCCCGGTGGTCGATACGACTTCGTTCGCGACCTGCCCGTAGGTTTATTTCAACGCCCGACCCTTGGTCTCGATGACCCAGGGCAACAGGGCGAGACCGACCAGCGGCACGAAGCCGACGTAGAACAGCGCCCGAAGCGCGCTGGTGAGCGAGTTCGCGCCCTGCGCGGCGATCGTGCCGACGAGGATCGGTCCGATCGCCGCGAGGATGCGGCCGACGTTGTAGCAAAAGCCCGCCCCGGTGCCGCGGAGGCGGGTCGGAAACAGCTCCGGCAGGTAATAGGTGAAGCTGCCGAAGACGCCGAAGACGGTGAGGCCGATCAGGAAATACATCGCGAGGCGCGTGGTCGGTTCGAGGTCGAGGCCGAACGTCGAGAGGATCGCCGCGCCTGAGCAGAGAAAATAAACGGCGAACATTTTCTTGCGGCCCAGGTATTTGGCGAACGGGACGGTGAGGAGAGTGCCGATCAACCCGCCGAGGTTGAAGTAGTTGGTCGCCAGGCGCTTCCACCCTTCGACCAGAGCGAGCGTCGCCGCCTTTTCCATTCCGCCAAGCGCCGCCGAAGCCTGGGCGAGCCCGGTCGCGATCACCGGGATGAACGCGTTGCAGCTCCACCACATGACGAGGGCGACCAGCGCCATCAGAAACCCGGAGAGCGTGAGCAGCCGGTGCTCCGCGTCGAACAGCTCGGCGAGGCGCGGCGGCGGGGCCTTGGCCGCCGTGCTCTTCCACAGGTCGGGCTCCTTGACGAACATCCGGACCAGGAACGCCGCGGCGGCCGGGATCAGCCCGCACAGGAAAACGTAGCGCCAGGAGGTCTCAGGCACCGAGCGGAACCAGTCGCCCGCGATCCGGTAGTTGACGAAGGTGGCGAGAAACAGCCCCATCGGGGCCGAGGTGTAGAGGAGGGCTCCCGCCTCCACCCGCCGCCTCTCGGGAACCACCTCGGCGACCATCGCGGCGCCGGCCGCCCATTCGCCGCCGATGCCGAAACTGGAGATCAACCGAAACAGCAACAGCACCCAGAGGTTTGGCGCGAACGCGCAGGCCGCGGTGCCGAAGGCGTAGAGCAGCATGGTGAACAGGAGCGTGCGGGTGCGGCCGATCCGGTCGGCGATCTGGCCGAACACGATGCCTCCGATCGCCCAGCCGACCAGCAGCACCGAGGTCAAGATGCCGGTCCAGCGCAGCGTCGCGATCTTCGCCTCGGGCGAGCCGATCGTCAGGCCGAGGAGGGTCGGCACGCAGTTCGGGGCGACGAAATTGAACAGGATGCCGTCGAAGACGTCGAAGCCCCAGCCGAGCCAGGCGGCGAAAAGAACCGTCCACTGGTAACCGTTCATCCCCCAGACGGTGCGGCCGGGCGCTGCGGTGGTCATGGGCATTGCCTCCGGAAAGTGGCGGGGAGTCTATCGGCTAGACTGACGGAGTGAGCAATCCCCGAGCCGACGACCTCTTTCTCTCTCTGACTCCCGAGCGCGTTCTCCATGCCGTCGAGGCCGGGGGCCATGCGGTGACCGGCCTTTGCTACCCCTTGAACTCGTTCGAAAACCGGGTCTACGAGGTGGAGCTGGCCGATCGCTCGCGGGTGATCGCGAAGTTCTATCGGCCGGGGCGCTGGAGCGAAGAGCAGATCCTCGCCGAGCATCGCTTCTTGGAGGACCTCGCGGCCGACGAGATCCCGGTCGTGCCGATGCGGCGGTTCGCGGACGGCTCGACCCTCGCCCGGATCGAGGAGATCTGGTACTCGCTCGCCGACCGGCGCGGCGGCCGGGCGCCCGCCGAGCTGAACGACGAGCTGGCCCTCCGGCTCGGCCGGCTGGTCGGCCGGCTGCACAACGTGGGCGCCCGGAAACCCGCCGCGCCGCGGCTGCGCATGACGGCCGATGCGTTCATCGGCGACGCGCTTGCCTGGCTCGCGGCGCACCGCACTTTGCCGGAGCATCTAGAGGCGCGCTACCGGGCGGCGGCCTTGGGCATCGCCGCCGCGGTCGATGCCGCGCTCCTCGGGGTGCCGACCTTTCGCATCCACGCCGACCTGCACCTCGGGAACCTTCTGGAGCGCGAGGGGCTGCTCCACATCATCGATTTCGACGACATGGTCGAAGGGCCGGCGGTGCAAGACCTCTGGCTCGCCCTGCCCGGCCGGGACGCCGAAACGCTCGCCCGGCGCGACCTGTTCCTCGACGGCTACCGCCAGTTCCGCGAGTTCGACCGCGCCTGGCTCGCCTTGATCGAACCGCTGCGCGGCCTGCGGCTGATCCACTACGCGACCTGGCTGGCGCGCCGCTGGCACGATCCGGCGTTTCCCGCCGCCTGGCCCTGGTTCGGCACGCCCGACTATTGGAACCGCGAGACCGAAGACCTCGAAGAGCAGCTGGCGGTCATTCGAGGCGAGGTCGAAGCCGCGCGTATGGAGGGCGATCGCGCCGCGAGCCGCGAAGTCGAGTTGAAGGACGAGGCTCCCGAGCTGACCAACAAGGACTTCTTCTGGGATTGGGAGGGG
>DATMZU010000636.1:0-5856 GCA_035607435.1 Thermoanaerobaculia bacterium
GATCTTCTTCGTCCGCGACACCCCGGCCACCGGCAGCGAGGTTTGGACCAGCGACGGAACGCCCGGCGGCACTCGGCTGGTCAAGGACCTCACGCCCGGTCCGGCGGGCTCGGGGCCGATGCGCCTGATCTGGTCCAGCAACCGGCTCTGGTTCTTCGCCCTCGGCGGTCTCTGGACGAGCAACGGCACGGCGGCCGGCACGCGGCGGATTGCGACGGTCGGCACCGGCGAGATTCGAGCGGTCGGCGCGGTTGGCACCCGGCTGCTCTATTTCGCCGCCGCGACGCCGAACGCCGAGGTGAAGCTCTGGGCGAGCGACGGCACGGCGGCCGGAACGCGCACGCTCGGGATCGCGGTCCCCGCGAACCACCCGATCGAGCCGTTCACCACCGCGGGGGCCAACGCCTACTTCACCAAGATCAAGGACGACGGCCAGGTCTTCGAGCGCGAGGTCTGGGTTACCGACGGCACCGCGGCGCGCACTCGCAAGCTCGCCAGCTTCGGTTTCTACAATTTCAGCCTGCCCTTGGTCGCCGTCGGCTCCCGGGTCGCCTTCGTCGCCGGGGACGATGCCCACGGCTTGGAGCTCTGGTCGAGCGACGGCACGGCGGGCGGCACGCGCGGCATCGACGTCTGTTCGGGATCGTGCTCGGGAGTTGACCAGATCGGGGCCGCCGACGGCGGCCGGGTCTGGTTCGCCGGCACGAGACCGGGCGAAGGCGCGGAGCTCTGGACGAGCGACCTCTCTGCGGGCGGCACGCGCCTGGTCAAGGATCTCGCCCCCGGCGGGTCGTCGTCGCTGCCGGAGCTGTTCCTGGCCGGCGGCGGCAAGGTCTTTTTCTCGACCAGGCCGACTTTCTCGACCGACGAACTGTGGACGAGCGACGGCACGGCGGCCGGTACGCGGCGGCTCGTGCAGCGGGTGGACGAGGACAACCGGTTGGGGCTCGTGCTCGGCGCGATCGTCGGCGGGCGCGCTTTCCTGACTCTCGACGACGAAGTCCACGGCAACGAGCCCTGGGTGACGGACGGCACCCCGGTGGGCACCCGGCTGATCGCCGACCTCGATCCGAACCAGGACGGCGGCTCCTTTCCCCAGGTCCTCCGGCCCGGCGGCGGGCGCTGTTACTTCCTGGCCAACTTCGACCGGCTGGGCAGCGCCACCGAGCTCTGGTCGTCGGACGGCACCGCCGCCGGCACGGTTTTCGCGCACCGGTTCGACGATTCGCAGATCTCCTCGGCGATCTTCGTCGCCTCGGCCGACCTCGGGAGCCGCATCGCGCTGATCGCCGGCACGGGCTTTAAGTTCGCCGAAATCTGGATCAGCGACGGCACCGAAGGCGGCACCTTCCGCCTCGACAACGTCGATCTCCGACCCACCGGCAAGTTCCGCGCGATCGGCAACCGGCTCTTTTTCGAGGCGGTCGACCAGGACCACGCGGCCGAGCTTTGGACCACGGACGGCACCGCCGCGGGCACCGTGCGCCTGACCGATTTCGCCAACACCTTCCCGTTCCCCGACGAAAACCAAAACGATGCCTTCCGCGCGCTCGGCAGCCGACTCGTCTTCCTCGCCGCCGACCCCTTGGGCCGCCTCGAGCCCTGGCTCTCGGACGGCACGATCGGGGGCACCCGGCGCCTGGCCGAGGTCTATCCCGCGCTGGTCGCCTCGTTCTTCGAGCTGTCGAGCGAGATCGTCGAGGCAGGCGGCAAGCACTTCTATGTTTCGGGCGAAGAATCCGAGGTCGGCACCGAGCCCGCGCTGTGGGTCACCGACCTGACGGCGGGCGGCACGCACAAGGTCGGCGCGCTGCGCGACAGCGGGGGCAATATTTCGTTCGAGACCGGCCTCTTCGCGCTCGGCGGCAGGGCGCTCCTGTTCTACCACTCGACGTTCGAGAACGGTTTCTGGAGCAGCGACGGCTCCAGCCTCGTCTTCGGCGCTCAGGGCGCCGGGCGCGGCTTCGGCTCGAACGGCCTGGAACCGCGGCTCTGGAACGGCCGCCTCGTCTACCCCGGCGAAGACGACCGGCTCTACGCGACCGACGGCACCGCAGCGGGCACCGAGAAATTTCACTATCCCGAAGGCACCGACGTGTTTCCCGTGGCCTTTGCCGTCCTCGGCGACCGCCTCGCCTTCTCCGCCTTCGACGGGATCTGGGACACCGACGGCACTCCCCAAGGCACCGCGCGCCGCGTCACACCCCGCGACAACTCCCCGATCACCGAGTTTCTCCGCGTCGGCGAGCGCATCTTCTTCCCCGGCTACGACGCGGCGACCGGCACGGAGCTTTGGGCGCTGCGGCCGTAGGCGTAAACTTTAGTTTCGGTATTCGAGTTGTCTCGATTTTTAGGCCAGCCGCACATCTGCTTTATGTAGGCAAGCTGCGATCCGCAGGTCATGGCTCCCGTCCCGGAGCCCTGCGCAACGTTCGATCCCTGAACTTTGCGCGGGGCACGCCGCTCTGTGCGATCCGAACCCTTGCCCCGAGGAGAAGATATGCGGACGCGTTGGACCCACCTCGCGCTCGGCCTCGTCATCGCTCTCACGATGGCGGCGCCGGCCCTCGCCAAACCGCAGTTCAGCTATGCCGTGAAGTTCGTCTGCGGTTTCAATCCGGAAAATGTCGGCAGGTCGTTGAGCGGCAGCAAAGAGGGCGAGCCGACGGTCAAGCTCGGCAACTATGCGACCGACATCAACGTTTACAACCCGAATCAGATTAACGACCCCACCAACCCGGACAACCAGCTGTTCAAAAAGGTTATCGTCCTGGTGAGCGGCGAAAAACCGGTCGGTCGCGAGCCTAAAGTGGTCGATGCCACGGGTTTCGACTTCATCATCCTCCGGCCGGGCGAGGCGACGATGGACGATTGCAACCGGATCGGCGAGCTGATCTACGGCTCTCCGGTGCCCTTCCCGTACCCGATCACGATCGGATTCATGGTCATCCAGAGCGTCTACGAGCTGGACGTCACGGCGGTCTACACCGCGCAGGTTTGCAGCGCCTGGGCCTTCAACAACGATCTGAACTGTTTGAAGCCCGAGGACGTGAGCAACGGCGTTTCGATCTCCCAGGACGTCGACCAAATCGAAGGCAAACGGCTGTATTGATCAGAGACGCCAACTCCAAGGAGAACAGACCATGACACGCAAACTCTGCCTTTTCGCTCTCCTCCTCCTGGCGTCGGCCGTCCTTGTGGCGCCTGCTTCGGCCGCGCCCCGGTACAGCTTCGCGGTGAAATTCGTCTGCGGCTACAACCCCACGAACATCGGCCAGTCGCTGCATGGCACCAAAGAAGGCGAGCCGACGGTCAAGTTCGGCAACTACGCGACCGACATCAACATTTTCAATCAGGACTACTTCGAGATCGCCAGCGTGCGCAAGAGCGTGATCCTGCTGGTGAAAGAGGGCTCTCCCGAAGGGCGCGAGCCGAAGGTCCAGAAGGCGATCGCCTTCGACGGCATCGAACTGTCCTCCATGCAGGCGACGATGGACGATTGCAACCGGATCGCCGAGTTGATCTACGGCGTGGGCGCGGTGCCGACGCCGATGCCGCTCTTCATCGGCTTTCTCGTCCTCGAATCGAACGTCGATCTGAGCGTGACCGCGGTCTACACCGCCGAGACCTGCAGCAATTGGATCAACTCGCCGGACCGTCTCGAATGTCTCGATCCGGATGGCAGGCACCAGGGCGTCGGCATCTCGATCGACGTCGAGCAGATCAAGAGCCGGCAGCTGCTCTAGCACCGATTCTTGATCGTCCGGTCTTCGAAGCGCGGGGGCGGAAGCTTTGCCCCCGCGGTTCCTCGGAGTCACGAGGTAAACTTCCCCGCCGTGACGACCGAATCCTCCCCCGACCTCGCCGCCGTGCGCGCCTACCTGCTTGATCTGCAAGACCGCATCTCCGCCGCGCTCGAAGCGGCGGACGGCACGGCGCGCTTTCGCGAAGACCTCTGGACCCGGCCGGAAGGAGGAGGAGGGCGGACCCGCGTGCTCGAAGGCGGGGCGCTATTCGAGAAGGCGGGGATCGCTTTCTCCCAGGTTACCGGTGAGAATCTGCCGCCGGCTGCCTCCGCCGCGCATCCGGAGGTCGCCGGCCGGAGCTTCGAAGCGCTTGGCGTCTCGCTCGTGCTCCATCCGGAAAATCCGTACGTGCCGACCACCCACGCGAACGTCCGCTTCTTTCTGGCGGAGAAAGAGGGGGCGGACCCCGTCTGGTGGTTCGGCGGCGGTTTCGATCTCACCCCCTACTATCCGTTCGCGGAGGACGCGCGCTCCTGGCATCGCGCGGCGGAGAAGGCTTGCGCGCCGTTCGGCCAAGAGGTCTATCCGCGCTTCAAGCGCTGGTGCGACGAGTATTTCTATCTGAAGCACCGGGGAGAGACCCGTGGCGTCGGCGGCCTGTTCTTCGACGACCTCCACGCCTGGGGTTTCGGTCCCTGCTTCGAATTTCTGCGGGCCGTGGGCGATTGCTTTCTCACCGCCTACCTGCCTCTCGTCGAACGCCGCCGCGCGCACCCTTGGGGCGAGCGGGAGCGCAAGTTCCAACTGCTGCGCCGCGGGCGCTACGTCGAGTTCAACCTGCTGTTCGACCGCGGCACGCTGTTCGGAATTCAATCGAACGGGCGCACCGAATCGATTTTGATGTCGCTGCCGCCGCAAGTCTCGTGGGCCTACGATTGGAACCCCGAGCCGGGCAGCCCCGAGGCGGAGCTGCGGGATTTCCTACGGCCGCGCGACTGGCTGGGAGAGCCGGGGGAGGAGACCGCGCGGTGAAATCCAACTGGTCGGACGCAGACGCCCGCGCCGCGATCGAAGAATGGTCGGCGGCGGGGGAGGACGTCGCGCTCCGGGTCTACACCTCGCGGCTGATCGGCGCCGAGGCCGATCTGGTGCTCCACGGCGGAGGCAACACCTCCGTCAAGACGACGTTTCTCGATCCGCTCGGAACGGCGATTCCGGCGATTCACGTCAAAGGCTCCGGCTGGGACCTCGCAACGATCGAGCCCGCGGGACTGCCCGGGATGGATCTAGAAGCCCTGCGCCGCCTACGCGCGCTCGATGCCCTGTCGGACGAGGCCATGGTGAACCAGCAGCGCATCCGCCTGTTCGACGCGGGCGCGCCGACCCCTTCGGTCGAGACTCTTCTCCACTCGTTCCTGCCCGCGAAGTTCATCGACCATTCGCATGCCGACGCGATCCTCGCCCTCACCAATCGGCCGGACGGCGAAATGATCGTCGCCGACCTGTTCGGTCCGAGCTGTCCGCGGGTCCCCTACGTCATGCCCGGCTTCGCACTGGCGAAATTCGCCGCCGCGGTGGCCGAAGAGGCGACGAATTCGGGGAATACGCCGATCGGGCTGGTGCTCTTGAAACACGGCCTGTTCACCTGGGGGGAGACCGCCCGGGAAAGCTATGAGCGGCACGTCGAGCTGGTCGATCGGGCGGAGCGCTGGCTCGCCTCTTCGCGCCGCCGATCGATCCGGATCGAGATCACCGCCGATCCGGCAGCCGCCGAAGCCATCGCCGCGCTCGTCGCGCCGATCCTCCGCGGCCGGCTCGCCGAGGCGACGACCGACACCGACCGGCCGTTCCGCCGCTTCGTGCTCGACCGCCGCGCGACCCCGGAGATTTTGGAGATCGTAAACGCCGCGGAACTGACGGAGATCACGGACTCCAATCCCTTGACTCCCGACCACACCATCCGCACCAAGCCCCGGCCGCTCCTCATCGCGCCTCCCGCGGAACGGACCGCGGCGGGCTGGACCGAGGCGATCTCCTCCGCGGTCGAACAGTTCGCGGTCCAGTACCGGACGTACGTCGCGGCCGGCATTGATGCCCGCGGTCCGAAGAA
>DATMZU010000639.1:0-2113 GCA_035607435.1 Thermoanaerobaculia bacterium
CGAACGGGAGGTCGAAAGAGTGCTCCGCCGCATCGAAAGCCTGAGCGACAAGGTCGGGGGCGGTGGTTTGAGGGCGTCGTTGCTGGCCGGTTGGCGCGAAGCGTACGAGCTCGCCATCGATCTCGCCATGTCGCGCCATGCCCGGCAACCGCAGGTGGGACACGAGCGCCGGGCTTTCCTGTTGAGCGAACGGGCGCGTGCCCGCCGGCTGATCGAGGGATTGGCGGAAAGGTCTCCCGGATCCGATTGCGAGAGCCCTCCTCCCGGGGGCGGGCCGTCCCCGCTCGAGCGGACCCTGACCGCTCTCTCTCGGCGCGTGAGTTGGCTCGGCATGACCGGGGCGCCGGAAAGCGTCCGGCGCCAAGCCGCGACCGAGTTCGAGCGCCTCCTGGCCAAGCGCGAAGCGCTCGAGGATCGGTGCTGGAGACAAAGCCTCGGAAAAACTTTGCCGGAATGGCGACGGCAGCAGAGGCTCGACGCCGCTGCTCTCGACCGCCTGCTCGAGCCCGGAACGGTGCTGGTCGAATTCTCGCTCGGCAAGGAGAGGAGCTTTGCCTGGTGGATCCGCCGGGGTGCGATCGAGACCGTGCGGCTTCCTCGGCGCGATCAGATCGAGCCGATCGCGCGGCGGCTCCGCGGGCTGATCGGTGCGGGCAATCCGGTCATGTCGCGAGAGCTCATCGCACGAGACTTGGCGACCCTGGGCGGCACCCTGCTCGCACCGCTGCGCCATCAAGCGCAGGTCCGCCGGCTTCTGATCGTTCCGGACGGCGACCTGTTTCTCGTTCCGTACTCCGCCCTACCCGTGCACAATGGGGAGGCGCTGGTGGAGCGGGCGGAGATCGCCGTGCTCCCGTCGGTGGCCTCGTTGCTCGCGATCCGCCGCTCCACGTCGCGGCGGCCGAAGCCGAAGCTCGAACTCGGTGTTCTCGCCGGTCCGCCGGCAAGCAGGGTTTGGGACCCCTTGCCGTATGCGCTGAGCGAAGCGGATGCGATCCGGCGGCTCGTGCCGCGCGCTCGGCGAATCGCTGCGACCGGCGCAGCGGCGAGCCGAGGAATCTTCTTCCTCTGGCCGTTCCAACGCGTTCGCCTGCTCCATTTCGCGACGCATGCCTGGTTCGACGGCGAGCATCCATCCCTGTCCGGCCTGCTCTTGGCGGAACAAAACGGGCGCGACGAGCTGCTTCAGGCCTATGAGATCCAGCGCCTCCGCCTCGCCGCGGACCTCGTCGTGCTGTCGGCCTGCGAGACCGGGCACGGCGGCCGGGAGGTTCGCGGCGAAGGTCTCGTCGGCCTGGCGCAGAGCTTCCTGGTCGCGGGCGCCGGGAGCACGGTGGCGAGCCTCTGGCAAGTCCACGATCAGGCGACGGAAAAAATGATGGTGCTCTTCTATACCGGCCTCCTGCGCGATGGGCTCAGCCCCGCTGCGGCCCTCCGCCGGGCCGAGCTCGAGCTCCGCGGCATCGATCGCTGGCGCGATCCGTACTTCTGGGCGGGTTTTCTCTTGTTCGGCGATCCGGACTCCAATAAACGTTTTTCGTCATCGGACATCTAACCTTCTATCCAACGAAAACCTGGGCACGGAGCTTACGTGCCCGCCATCCTGCTGCCAGCCGGGAGGAACGATCATGATGGAATCGAGGGAGATCGGGGTCGATGGTCCAGAGCCCAGCCGTTTCACCGACGAGGACGCCCAACGGGAGGTCGAGATCGAGAGCGAGGACAACGCCAGGCCCAGGACGCCGGTGAGACCGAATCTCCAGGCCTCCACGGATCCGAAGGACGCCGTGGCATCGGGTCCGGCAGCCAACGAAGAAAGCAAAGGGGTCGCCAGGGATGCGCGCCAGATCGGTGATGAGGACTGCCGCCAGGATGTGGAGCAGGAAAGCGAGACCAACGGCCATACCGTGACACCGGTCAGGCCGCCCAACGTGCCGGCACCGTCCGATTCCGAGGGGAAGGAGCCCGTGAACGCCGGTGCTGCCTGAAGTCGAGATCCGCCTGCGCCTCGGCCGGGAGGAGGGGATCTTCCCGGTCGAGGTGACGTCGGTCGGCGACCGGGAATTCCCTTCGGGCCGGCTCGACGCCCGCGGCCTCTTGCCCTGGGTGCCGT
>DATMZU010000642.1:0-2364 GCA_035607435.1 Thermoanaerobaculia bacterium
CGTGTTCCGGCGGGCGGGCTCGTACCGCGCGCTCTATGAATATCGCTATACCGACGTGGACGGCGCCGCGAGCTTGATCGCTCGGATTCCCGTCGATTCCGATCTCGATTCGCCTTTGGGCGGGCTCGATCCGAGCGGCCACGAGGCTTGGGTGGTGACCGGCCCGCTGGTCCGTTGGGACCGCGAGGGACAATCGACGCTCCGGGTTCGCGGCCCCGGCCAACTGTTGCGCTTCTCGGCCGTCGCCTACGTGCCGGGGGCACCGCCTCCGGTTTCGGTGACGCTCACCCGCACGTTTACCGGCGCGCTCGGCGCTCCGGCGGTGGCGGGCTCGCTCGCCGATCTCGCCGGCTCCGCGCACGCTTCGATCACGTTTCCGCTCGCCGACTTTCTCGACCTGTTCGCGGTGGCGACCGAGCAGGTCGAGCTGGGCGATTGGGACCTGGATGCGGTCGCCGATCGCTACGACCTGCGCGACTTGATACTCACCCCTGTCCTCACCCTTCCTCGATCGATCGACCGGCTCGAAATCTCGGTGGCTCCGGCCGCCGGTTGGGTGGGCGATCCCTCGGTTCTCTATCTGCGCACGCATGGCGCGTGATTCCGATTCCGTAAAGAAAACTGGCCGAAAGGAGATCCTCACATGGCCGAAACAGTGCTTCCAGGCGTATCCATCGAAGTTCGCGACGAGGGGCTGATCGTCCCCACCGCGATCACGGTGGGCAATCTCGGGGTGGTGGGGACGGCGAGCAAAGGACCGGTGGATCAGCCGGTCATCCTCGCGAGCTATGCCGAGGCGCGCTCGCGTTTCGGCGAGTACGACCTCTGGGTGGATGGAAAGTCCGATGAGCTGACGCTCACCCGGGCGCTGGAGCTGGCGTTCCAACAGGGTGCCACGACCGCGATCGCGGTGCGCGTTGCGAGCAAGGGCGCAGGCGACCTGGCGAGCGCGGAGCGTTCGCTGACTTCGGGCAACAAGACCAGCTCGCCGGTCAGTCTGAAGGCGAAGTGGCCCGGAACCTGGGGCAACGATCTCGAAGTGCGCGTCGAAGCCGCGGCCGAGAACGCGTTCGTCGAGAACGAAGAGGTCGATGGTCTGCAGCTGGCGGTCGCCAAGGTGGTGAAGAGCGCCCGCAACCGGGTAGTCATTCGCCCGAGCGGTGGCGGCACCGACCGGCCGATGGAGGTCGTCTACGACGGGGTCGGCGATCCGAACTCGGGTCAGGTGTTCGTCGAGCTGGCGACCGGCAAAGTGAAGCTGCCGGTGGGCCAGCCGGGAACGGACAAGGTGATCGCTTCCTACATGGCCGACAGCACGATGGCGGTGCAGGTGACGATCCGGCTGGGCGAGGCGAAGGAGGTCTACCCGGTGGTCTCCGGACGCGACCTGATCCACGACCTCGAAGCGTCGGCGTGGGTAACGGGCGAAATCAAGGACGACGACCATCTCGACGAGATTCTCGACAAGACCCCGAGCTTCGACCGTTTGACCGGCGGCAAGAACGGCGCCGCGGGCGCCGACTACAAGCCGGGGCTCGATCTGCTGGAAAACCAGGACGCCCACATCATCGTCGCGGCGGGGCAGGACGAATCGTTCGGCGACGAGCTGTCGGCCCATTGCGCGATCGCGTCGTCGGACCTGGTGCAACGGAACCGCATCGGCGTGATCGGTTGCGGCTCGGCCGCGAACAAGGACGCTTTCCTGGCGAAGGCCTTGGGCCATCCGCTGGCGAGCGATCGGGTGATCTTCGTCGCCCCGGGCATCAAGACCGCCGATCGCGCGGCCGTGCCGCCGGTGGACGTTTCGCTCCCCGGCTCGTACGCGGCAGCCGCCGTGGCCGGTCTGCTCGCGAGCCTGCCGGCGCACGTGAGCTTGACCAACAAGACGCTGTTCGTGGGCGGGCTCGAATACGACCTTTCTCGCGCGGAGCTGGAGCAGATGGTCAAGGCGCGGATTTTGGCACTCGAAAAGCGCCAGGGCATCCGGATCGTCCAGGGGCTCACCAGCTCGACCAACACCGCGTTTCGCCAGATCACCACGCGGCGGATCGTCGATTTCGCTTCGTTCGGCGTTCGTTCGGCCGCCAATCCGTTCATCGGCCGATTGAACAACGAGCGGGTGCGCGGCTCGCTGCGCACAGCGATCAACGGCTTCCTCGCCGAGATGGTGCTGGACGAGATGCTGGTGAGCTACGAGCTTGCCGTCTCGGCCACGCGCGATCAGGAGATCCGCGGCATCGTCCAAGTCACCATGACCCTCCGCCCGGTGTTCAGCATCGACTACATCCGCGTCGTCATGTTCCTTCAGTGACCCGCGACCAGGATCTTAGGAGAACCGAGACATGCCATTGAACGACGTCTACA
>DATMZU010000656.1:0-12375 GCA_035607435.1 Thermoanaerobaculia bacterium
AGCCGACGATGAGCAATTCTTATGGGACCTTGTTAGGAACACCGGCACAACATTTATTTCCGGCCTAAGGAGTGGCTTCGATCCCGCGTGGGGTTTTAGCTTTCGGCTAAATCTAGCGCTCGACAGCCTGCAATTTCGTTCGTCGCTTGTGCGCTTGACGCAGTTTCTATCGGCAGCTAGTTACCCTCAGAGTTGACGCTAACTATCCTGGCATCCTTAATATTTTCCCTTGTGAGTCCTCCTAGCTGAGGGTCACCAAGCCAAGGGAGCCTAAGCGCATAGGCCGCTAGATGTCGAAACCCTCTCATTAGATGCGCGGGCATCGTTTGAGCTGGTGCCAAGGCATCCCGAGCGTACTGAGGCGGAAGTCGTTTTCGGGTGAGCGCACGAAGGCGTGCCTTCATCTCTGTAACCTGGATAATGCAACCGTTCAAAAGGAAAAGAAGCATTTGAAGAGACAGAACCGAGAAGAGTACAGTGGAAACGATCTCAATATAGGAACCACGCCTGACCGCAAGAAGGCTGGAGCGTTTTCCTATCTGAAAACCAGATGCTTGGCTGAGTTCGTTCAAGATAGAAATGATATCTATACTGGGCTGATCTTCGAATGTAATCTCGAGATTCACCTCGTCACTATTGCTGCCTTGACCAAATCTTAATCGTGATGCCTCAAAGATGTCTAGTTGTTCTTGAATTAGGTAGTATATTTCCCCCGCGAATCGTTGAATTTCTAGACGCTCTCTGGAGAGATCATCAGTTATCCCTTTTTGATCGAGCCGATAAAGTAATGACGAGAAAGCGTCGGAAAATTCAATTAAAGTTAGAAGAGGGAGTCGCTCCTGCGAGCGTAACTCTCTCAGAACATCGACGAGAAAATGCAGCTCCTCGGTCCTGACGGCTCTTCCAGATGCAAGATCATCGAGCGAACTTTGGAGATAAGAGTGCAAGGCTAAGGCAATAGATGTCATGCCAAAATTGATACTAACAACCGCTATGCCCATTGCCCAGTTACGTTCAGCGTATGAATCTAGAAGCACGGCAGGGATTTCCGCTGGTTCGGGCATGCTTTGTTGGTCACCCAAGTAAAGAATATGCATCTTGGAGATCTGATCTAGGGAGATGCCGAACGATAAACCTAGTGACTCGGCGTTCATTGAGACATTGTTCAGCAGGCAAGAACGAAAAATCATGTAGAGAAACGTACAGTCACCAAGAGACATCGAAGAGAACTCGGTTGAGGTGAAAGTGTTGAGGGTACAAGACGCCCGGGTTAGTTCACACCGTGAAAGCCGAGATCCCACAAAAGATGTCCTCGAGATAACCGAGGAGCGAGCAGCGCAACCATCCATAACACTGTCAACCACAGTGCAATCAGTGAGCATCGCGGAATTCAAATTGGAATCTTGAAATTTTGATCTAGAGATGACAGATGACCTGATATCAGCGCCTTCTAGATTACAGCGAATAAATTGACAACTCTCGATTCTCATCCCGTCAAGGTCGCTTCGGCTGAAGTCGACATCTTGAAATTGGCAGGAGCGCAAGATGGCTCCTGTGAAAAGAGAGCGATGTAGGCTCTTGTCTTCAACAAAGAGATTCTCAATAACCCTATGGGTGAAGTCGGATTTGGGGACCAGTTGATCTAGTGAAGGTTTACTCGCCTCGTTTTTGGGTCCAAGCGCGAGGTCGTCAGAATTCATAGCTATAATCTCTAGTTATCATCAGGTTAACCGAACAGGCATCCGTTGGCACAGATCATCACTAGCCCGGAGAGATCCGGCGCCTCGGATGTCTGCTGCCCACGATCCGCCACTGCTCCACATCCCGCACCTGCGCGTAGATCTGAGTCGTTGTAATCGAACTGTGCCCGAGTAGGTTCTGAATGTACCTGATATCGACTCCTTCTTCAAGCAGGAGCGTAGCGAGGGAATGGCGAAACATGTGGGGAGTCACATGGAAGCCTAGCGCGGCGGCCGTCGTGTGGCGGCGAAGGGACGTGCGAACGGCCTGGTCTCCTAGGCGGCGGCCGGCTCGGTTGAGGAAGAAGTGGCTTCCAGCTTCGATCTCTTCGGCCCAGAGGGCGGCGTATTCTCGGAGGGCGGCGAGGGGGCCTTGGTCGGTGACGTGGATCATGCGCTCGCGTGCCCCCTTTCCTAGTACGCGAATTCGGCCGAGATCGAGGTTCACCTCTGCTGGGGTGAGGTTGCAGACCTCGGAGATGCGGGCTCCTGTGGCGAAGAGGGTCTCCAGGACGGCGATGTCGCGGACGAGGGTGCGGTATTCGGCCGAGGCGGGGTTGGCGCGGTCTTTGGCACGATAGAGGTGGAGGAAGAGGCGTTCGAGGTCGGGGAGGCCCACGGTGCGGGGAAGGCGGCGGGTTTCTCGGATGCGGACATCCATTTTGCGGAAGGGGCTGGCGAGGAGGATGTCTTCCCGTTCGAGGTAGCCGAAGAGCGCTTTGAGGGTGGCGACTTTCCGCTTGACGGTCTTCTCCTTGTGGCGCTCGAAGAGCAGGCGTATGAAGTCGCGCAGGAGGGTCTTGTCCACGGCCGCGATGGCCAGCGCCTCTTTCTTCTCCAGGTGCTCGTGGAACTGGCGGAGGTCGATCGAGTAGGCTTTGAGCGTCTTAGGGCTCAGATTCTTCTCGTAGCGTCCATGGAAAAGAAATGACGAGATTGCGTCCTGTGCGAGCATCTGGCTCCCCTTCTCGGCCACCCGGGTTGTGGAAAGGCGACATCATAGAGCCAACGGGAACCGGGGCCGGAAGCCGGAGCGGCGAATCGTCGCGCGAGGGGCGGTCGAGGCTCTCGCCTTCTCCTATAGACTTCCAGCTCGACGCTAACGCCGTGTTCTGAAAGACCGAGCCGGCCGAGATCACCGGGTGATCGGGCTCAGAACAGTAGTGATCCGGGCCAGAACACTGGTGAGCTGGACTAGAACACTGGTGAGCTGAGCCAGAACAGTGGTGATCTGGACCAGAACACTGGTGATCTAGGCCAGAACACTGGTGAACTGAGCCAGAACACTGGTGATCTGAGCCAGAACAGTGGTGATCTGGGCCAGAACACTGGTGATCTAGGCCAGAAAAGTGGTGATCTGGACCAGAACACCGGTGAGCTGGATCAGAACAGTGGTGATCTGGACCAGAACAGTAGTGATCTGGCCCAAAACAGTGGTGATCTGGACCAGAACACTGGTGATCTGAGCCAGAACACTGGTGAGCTGGCCCAGATCAGTAGTGAGCTAGACCAGAACACCAGTGAGCTGGACTTAAATACCACCTCCCGGCGGGAACCCACCCCTTGACCACCGAAAAGCGGTTTCTCTCCTCGACGCTTGCGGCGTATGGGAGCCAGATCGGCCGGGCGGTCCTTCGGGCCGCGTCGGACGTTTTGCTGGCTCGGCTGATTTTGCCTCGGGATCATGGGCTGTTCGAGGTGGCCCTGGGGATTGTGGTGATCGCCGGGATCTTTCGGGATCTGGGGCTGGGGTATCAGCTGATCCGCGACGAGCGGCAGCCGTATGGGACGGTGTTCGCCTGGACGGCGGGCACGGGGGCGCTTTTGGCGGCCGGGGTGGCCGCTTCGGCGCCTTTGTTTTCGGGGTTCGGCCAGGGGCGGCTGCCGGCGATTTTGCCTTGGTTTGCGATCTACATCTTCTTGGATGGCCTGGCCGTCGTGCCGAAGCTCTGGTTCGAGCGCCGGCTGGAGGTGGGCCGGCTGGTCGGGCCGGAGCTGTTGCGGGGCTTGACCATCGCCGCAATCGGCATTGCCCTCGCGTTTCGGGGCGCGGGAGTCTGGTCGCTGGTCTGTGCCGAGCTTTGCGGGGCGGCGCTGTTCGCGGCTCTTCTCTGGATTCGGGCCTGGGGAAAGATTCCTCTCGATGTCGATCTTCGGCTGCTGCCGACGCTGATCCGCGAGAGCAGCACCCTCTTTCTGATCGCGCTCGCCGCTTTGCCGATGCCCTATGTCGCCCGTTTCGCGCTCGGTTCTCGGGGCGAGGCGGAGATCGGTTATTTCGGCAAGGCGCGAGGGTGGGGATTCCGGCTTCAAGAGCTGGTGCTTCCCGCCGTCGCGCGGGTGTTGTACCCGGCGCTGGTCGAGTATCGCAACGACCGGCCGCGGTTCCTGGTGGCGTTCCGGCTCGGCACCGTGTCGATTCTGGCGCTCGAAACGCTCGCGGCGTACTTCTTGTTCTTCAACGCCCATCTGGTGCTGGTCGGCATTCTGCTGGGGCCGGCTTGGGAGCGGGCGGTGCCGATCCTTCAGGCGCTCTGCTTCGTGCCGCTCACCGATCCGATGTCGCGCCTGGGCGGCGAGCTGCTGAAAGTCGAGCGGGAGGACCGGATCTGGCTCGCGATCGTTTTGCTCAATTTCGCCTCGCTGCTCGGTTTCGGCATCCCGTTTGCCCACCGATGGGGAGGAGTGGGGGTCGCCTGGGCGCATTTCCTGCTGCTCGGCAACCTGCTGATGACCTGGCGGGTGGCGCGGATCGCCGGTCTCGAATTCTGGCGGTTGGTGCGCGATCTGGCGTTCGTCTATCTGCTGCCGCTGCCGATGTTCCTGTTCGCGGCATGGCAACTGCCGGAGGGCTCTTGGGCGCGACTGCTTGCTTCGCTCGCCGCCTGCGCGCTCGCCGGGCTCGGCTATCTCGCGCGTTTCCGCCGGCCGTTCCGTGAGTTTTTCTTTGCCGGAGCGAAACCCGCGTGAGCCCGACCGCACAGGCCGCGGGCGACCAGGCGCTCAAAATCGCGTTCGTGATGCCCGGGATCGGCATCGAGAACCGAGGGGCCGAGGCGTTCGTGGTCGAGCTGGCGGCGGCTCTGGCGATTCGCGGGTTGGCTCCCGTGATCTTCTCGCGGGGTATGCCTCCCCCGTCACCGGGGGTCGGGTACGAGCCGATCCGCGCCATTCCGCGCGACGCGCGTTGGCTCGACCGGGCGTATCGGGCAACGCGGATTACCAAGAAGGTGCTCGATACGCTGTTTCTCGATCCGCTGTCGATCGAGTGGGGCACGGCCGCCCTTTCCGCCAGAGGCCGGATCGCGCGCGGCGGATTCGATCTGCTGGTGATGGAAGGCGGCTTGGTGGGCGCCAGGGTCGCCCGGTGGCTCAAGAGTCGGCGCGGCCTGCCCTGGATCGACCTGGCGCACGGCAACGATCCGAAGTGGGAAGGGGCGTTCGCCAGGCAAAATCCGGATCGCGTGGTCTGCTTTACCGAGGCGGCGGCGCGGATGATTCGCGAACGGGCGCCGCGGGCGAAGATTCAGGTGATCCCCCACGGGGTCGATCTCGAACGGTTCACGATGGGGTTGACGCCCGTCGATCTCGATCTCGAACGGCCGATCGTTCTCACCGCCGGGGCGATCGATTCGCACAAGCGGATGGGTTTGGCGGTCCAGGCGCTCGCCCGGCTCGGCCGCGGCAGCCTGGTCGCTCTCGGCCGCGGACCGGAGGAGGAGACGCTCGACGCCCTCGGCTCCCGGCTTCTCGGTCCCCGGCGATATCTGCGCACCGCCGTGCCGCGAGCCGAGATGCCCCGGTGGTACGCGGCGGCCGATTGCTTTACCCTACCTTCGAAGACGGAGTCTTTCGGCTTGACCTATCTCGAAGCGATGGCGTGCGGAAAACCGGTGGTGGCGACCGACGACGCGGTGCGCCGTGAGGTGATCGGCGAGGCCGGCCGGTTCTGCGATCCGGAAGATCTCGACGCCTACGCTCTGGCGCTCGGCGAGGGGCTGGATCGAAACTGGGGCGAAGGGACGGAGAACCTGCCGCGCCGACGCGCCGAGCGTTTTCCGGTCGGCTCGACGATCGATGCCTACGCCGCGCTCTGTGCCGAGCTGGCCCGATAGATCCTCCTGACCACGATCATGCCCCCCTTCCCTCCCGTCCTGATGCTCCACCACGTCGAGCCGATGCCGCTCGTACCGCCTCCCCTCCATGCGAATTCGTATCTCTCGCGGACGGAGTTTGCCGCGTTCCTCGATCAGCTCGCGGCCGGCGGTTTTCGGACGTTGACCCTCTCCGAGGCCTGTTTGCGTAGCCCGCTGCCGCGGCGGGCGGTGGTGTTGACGTTCGACGACGGCTGTTCCTGCTTTGCCGAGCACGCTTGGCCGGAGCTTTCCGCGCGCGGCATGACGGCGACGTTGTTCGCCTTGAGCGGCGCTCTCCACGGCGAGCTGGGCGGGACGAACTGGTGGGACCGCCAAGATCCGCGGGCGATGGAGCGCAAGGAGCGCCTGCTCAACGGGCCGGAGCTGGCCGCGCTCGCGCGGGCCGGGGTGGAAATCGGCTGCCACGGCCGGCTGCATCGCGATGTGACCACCTGCACGGAGGAAGAGCTGAAAGATGAGGTGGCGGCCTCGAAGAACGAGCTGGCCACAGCTTTGGGGGGGCCGATCACCACCTTCTGCTATCCCTACGGCCGGCTCGACGCCCGGGCGCGTGCCGCGGTCGAGCGGGCGGGGTATTTGGCGGCGGTGTCGATTCACGGGGCGCCGGGTGCCAAACGGGCGGACCGGCTGGCGCTGCCGCGGATGATCGTCAACCCGGGCGAGAGCGCGTTCGAGCGCCGGATCAAGGCGTCGGGGCTCTATCCGCTCTGGAGCCGGCTGCCGCGGATCGGCTTGCTGCGCGCCCTGCGGGCGTTCCGCTCCGGTGTGCGGAGGTACGCCTGATGGCCCCTCAGGAGATCAATTCTGCCGGCATGTGGCCGCGATTGCGCAAAGATTTCGCACGCCTTCGCGCGGTGAAGGGGCGGGGGCTCGCCGCCACGCTGGTCGATGCGTTCCTATTTGATTCCGGGTTTCAGGCGCTGGTGGCGCACCGCATCGCGCATGCGCTGGCCTTGGTCGGGATTCCGCTCCTCCCCGCGATCTGCCGCCGCTGGGCGGTCGCCGCCTGCGCGATCGACATTTTGCCGCGCGCCGAGATCGGCGGCGGCTGCATCGTGGCGCACGGCATCGGCCTGGTGATCGGCGGCCGGACGGTGATCGGCGAGGACTGCACGCTGCTCCATGGCGTGACGCTCGGCGAAGCGCGCTTTACCGAGCTCGATTGCCCGCGCCTTGGGGATAGGGTCACCGTCGGCGCCGGAGCGATCGTGCTGGGCAAGATCGAGATCGGCGACGACGCGATGATCGGCGCCGGATCGGTCGTGCTTGCGGACGTGGCCCCGGGAATGACGGTTGCAGGCGTACCGGCCCGCGTGGTCGGAAACAACGAAGGGACCTCTACGAAATGAACCGCTCCGCTCCCCTGCTCCTCGGCCTCGCGATCGTCCTTTATGCCGTCCCCACGGAGGCGGCGGAGGTGGCGAAGCCGGCGCGGGCGATCTGCGACGCATCGGCCGCGCTCACCGTGATCGGCGTCGATACGGCCTCCGGACAGACGCTGCTCGCGCTGAGCCCGGCGGAGACCGCCAAGGGAAATCCGGCGGGTTGGGTGATCGAGCTGGACGCGAATGCCGATCGGGCGCGGGCGTTCGCCGACCCGGCGACCGGCCGGTTCGGCGGTTCCGTGGGACCGGGTCCGGTGATCGCGGCGCAGCCCTGCTCGGGGTCGTGCCTGCAACCGGTGCGTTGGAGCGAAGGGATGTTTCGGCCGCTGGGCGAGCCGCTCTCCGCCCCTGCCGGGGCGACGAGCGCCGCGACCTACGATGCGGGCGGCGCCCCGTGGTTCGTTCTGCTCGCGAACCTTCCGGGCGACGGCAAGAAAACGGGCGTCGCGGGGGGCGACCTGCAAGCCTGGGGCTGGCGCTTCGACGGCGAGTGGAGCGAACGCGGCCATCAGGTCGTCTCCGCGGTGGGCGATCTCCCCGCCGCTCCGGCCCCGGGCCAGACCGACGGCATCGTCGTGGGCACCGGCCGTTTCCGCGCCGGAGCGCCGCCCGCGCTCTGGGCCGCGGGTCTGCCGGCCCTGCCCGCGGAACGGCGCGGTCAGCTGCTCGCCCTGTCGGAGCGCGACGCCGCGTATCTTTCCTCCGATGGCGCGGTCTACGGCTCGACCGACGCCGGAGCGAGCTGGAAGCGCTCGACTTGGACGCCCTGGGGTCCCTCGACGGCCGGTCCCTGGCACCCGGGAACCGATTACTGGGTGGATCTGCCGCTCGGCGAGCGGCGCGGCGCGCTTCAGCTCGCCTGGTTCGACCGACGGGTGCCGAGCCAGGAAAAATTGATCCTCGCCCGGCGCGATCCCGACGGCACCTGGGTGGCGCAGGTCGAAGCGCCGAGCACGATCCGCACGAAGGACGGCGACAACCTCGCGGTCAGCCACGTTCTGCTGCCGCGCGAGGGACGCTGGCTGTTGCTCTCGGGGTGCGTCGCGACGAAGGAAGGCTCCGGCCTGGTGCTCCGGACGTTCGACGGCCGTAAATTGTCGGAGCCGCGGTTCGTCGCGATCGAGGTGGTCGCGGGCGCAACCCGGTAGGCGCGGCTCCCCGTGGCCGCCCTTCGGTTGCGGTGCGCGACCGGTCGGTGCGCGCGATTCCATCGTGGGGAATCAAGGGCGGCCACGGGGGGCCGCCCCTACATTGCGAGAGAGGTTTTTCGGCGTCCTTATTTCGGCAGCGCCGGGATGCGCAGCTTCTGGCCCGGGTAGATCTCGTCCGGATCCTTGAGCATCGGCCGGTTGGCCTCGAAGATCACCGGGTACTTGTCGCCGTGGCCGTAGTGATGGGCGGCGATCTTCCACAGCGTGTCGCCCTTCACCACTTCGTAATAGGTGGCTTCCGGCTCCGGATTCGCGACCTTCAGCTGGTCGTCCACCTGGGCGATGCCGTCGACGTTGCCGACCATCAGAACCGCCTTCTCGCGCGTCGCCTGGGTGTCGGCCTTGCCGGTGAGAGTGACCTTGTCGCCCGTGACGTTGACCCCGAGGTCGTCGATCTTGAAGCCCATCTCGGCGATCAGCTTGACCAGCGCAACCTCGTGCTTGCGGTCGTTCAGCTCTTGAACCTGCTGGGGCGTCGGACCGCCCGATGCCGCCGCGGGTGCCGCGGCGGGCGCGTCGTCGTGAATGATGTGGAGTTTCTTGCCGGCGCTCTTGAGGAAATCGATCAGACCCATCTGTTCTCTCCTTTGTCCATCCCTGAAATCGCGTACAACTCGTAGCCCTCGCAGAGCCGTAGACATCGCACCGAGGGCCGCTCCAGTCTATGCAAAAAGGTTGCCGCAAGGCACCCGAGGCACCGGCTTGCCGTACCAGCCCGCACAGTCCCCTATCGCACGTCGCCCTGGGACGCGCCCAGCTCTTTCCGCAGCGCCTCCAGCCGGCCGAGGTGCCCTTTCTGGTCGGCGACCACTCCGGCGAGGGCTTCGGCCGCTCCCCCTTCGAGGTCGCGCAGCATCTTGGGATAAAGCACGTCGTTCTCGTAGCGCTCTTCCGAGATCGCGCCGACCACGTCGGCCTCGCCGCCGAGCACCTGGTCCGACGCTTCGAGCAGCCGGACCGCGAGCTGGTCTTTCGATGCGGCCAGATCGCGCCACCGCTGGGCCAGGTTGTTCAAACCGTCCCGCTCGGCGCGGGTGGCATAGGCGCGAAACCGCGCGGCGCTCGCCGCCTCGGCGGTAAATCCGGTCTTCAGGTGCTCTTGGGAACGCGGGATCCTCGACACGATGAGCTCTCCTCCACTTCGAGCTAAGATGAAAGGGCCGGACGGCGTACCGGATCCGGCCAAGGAAACTCATTCTACGGGAGTCGCGACGCCCCGGCCAATCGGGACGCAACCCCACGCTCGCTCAAGCGTAGGATCTTTCGGGCTCTAACCCATCCCCGCCCAACCTCGTGAAGCCCGAGACCAAAAAACGCGCCGCCGTCGCCTTCGGCCTTTTCCTGTTCGCCATCGTTCTGGCGGCGGTCGCGAACGCGGGAATCCCGTACGCCAGCTCGACGGCGAAAGCGATTCTGGCGGCCCTCCTGGTCCTGATCCTGGGCTGGATCGCCATCCGCGCCTACCGCGCGTTCCTCTGGAAGGTCGGCCGGCGGCTCGCGTTTTCCTACTTCCTGGTGGGCGTGCTGCCGATCCCGATGGTCCTTGTCGCGCTCTCGATCGGGCTCTACATTCTTTCCGGGTTCTTCCTCGGCCACCTGTTCCGCGACGGCACGCGCAAATTGACGTCCGAGCTGCGCCAGAGCGCCATGATCGCGTTCCACGAGATGGCGCACGACGAGCGCCAAGCGGCTTCGGCCGGGCCGGAGATCGTGTTCGGCTACTACAGGGACGGCAAGAAATTTGGAGGAGATCCGCGCGCTCCGCTTAAATGGCCCGACTGGCTGACCAAGGCGGGCAGCCCCAAGCCGCCGACATCCGAGCGGACCCGCGAAGAGCCCACCACCTTCGTTTCGCGGAAGAACGGCGCGCCGACCCTCGCCGCCGCCGCGGGCGACGCCAAGCGCGGGGTGGTGGCGCTTTACGTCGGCGATTTGGAGCAGGAACTGTCCGAGCGGAGCGACCTTTGGATCGAGCTCTATCGCCCGGAAGACGTGCACCAGGACGACAACCTGTCGATCCAGGCCGGCGGCAGGACGTTCAACCTCCAGCGTCTCCACGAGGGTCCGGCGCAAGGCGAAGCGGCAAAATTTTTCAAAGTGCGCTCCAAGGGCGAGCGTTTTTGGGATACCCCGTTCCTGATCTGGGGCGAGGCGGCGGGCTCGCTGCTCGACCTGGAGACCGGCGCGCGCTCGGCGGAATACGTCGCGGCGAAGCTGCGGACGACGCCGCGGATGATCCGCCTGCACTATTTTTCGCCCTCGGCGGAGTTCGACGCCGCCGTATGGGGCGGATTGGTGATCGTCGTCTTCCTCCTGTTCGACGTCTACGTGGTCGCGGCGCTGATGGCGTCGGTCCTGATCTTCGGCATCTCGCGGGCGTTCAACCGATTGTCCCGGGCGACCGTCGCGGTGCAGGAGGGGAACTTCGCGGTGCGCATTCCGGTGAAACGGCGCGACCAGATCGGCGCAATGCAGCGCTCGTTCAACGCGATGGCCGCGAACCTCGAACGGCTGGTCGCGAGCGCGGCGCAAAAGGAGCTGCTCGACAAGGAGCTGGCGATCGCCCGCGATCTGCAGAAGAGCCTGCTGCCGGCGCGGCTGCCGACCGGCCGGGGGGTTGAATTCGCGACCCTGTTCGAGCCGAGCGCGGCGATCGGCGGCGACTACTACGACATCCTGCCGTTCGGCGGCGAGGATCTCGCGGTGATGATCGCCGACGTCTCGGGCCACGGCCTGCACACCGGCTTACGCATGGCGATGGTCAAAGCCGGTCTCCAGATTCTGGTTGAGGAGGTCGAAAATCCCGCCGAGATCATGCGCCGACTCGACCGGGTGGTCCGGGGCGAGAGCGGCACCCGCTTCTTCGTCACCGCGACGCTCGCCCGGATCGACCTCGAAAAGGCGGAGATCGAGCTGACCAACGCCGGCCACCCCCCCACTTACCACCTGCGCGGTGGCACGGTGCGGGAGATCATGCTCCCCGGCTCGCCGTTGGGCGTGATGCGCCAGACCTACGGGGCAGAGACCATCAAGCTTCTGCCCGGGGACGTCGTGGTCTGGCTCTCGGACGGTTTGATCGAGGCCTCGAACGCGCAAGACGAGCCATTCGGCTACGACTGCGTCGTGCGCGCGCTCTCCGGACCCACCGACTCCGCCGAGCAGGTGCGAGACCGGCTGCTCGCCGCGATCGAGACCCACACCGCGGGACACCCGGCGGAGGACGATCGGACTTTGGTGGTCTTCCGCTACGCGCCGGAATCTGCCGGCTGACCCGCTCCCCGATCGATCCCCCAGCGTCGATCGGCGAGCTCGGCGACCTCCCGCGCGCAACCCCAGGAGAGCGTAAGCCCCGAGCCGCCGTGGCCGTAGTTGTGGATCACGGCATGCTTTTCGTCCACCTCTTCGACCTCCAGCCGGATGGCGGAACGCCCCGGACGCAGGCCGACGCTCTCGGCGACGACCTGTCCCCCGCCAAGTTGCGGAGCCAACCGCCCGCAGCGGGCGAGGATTCGCTGGGTTTCCGCCGGATCGGGCGTCAGATCTTCAATCCCCGGCTCGACGGTGCCGCCGAGCACGATGTCGTGCGAGCGCGGGATGATGTACGACACGCCACCGCTCCCCTTTTCGTCCAGGTACCAGCGATTCAACGCGACGCCTGTGAGCCGGACGAGCTGGCCGCGGACGGGATAGACCTCAGCATCGCCGAACAGCTCGCGGGCGCCGAGTCCCGTGCAGTTGACCACCCGATCGGTCTCGGCGAACGCTTCGGCGACCGAGGTCAAGGCGCGCAGGTGGAGCACTCCCCCGAACGCCACGAACCGGCGGTGGAGATATTCGAGGTAGATCGGCATCTCGGCGATCGGCGCCTTGAAGACCTCGCCCT
>DATMZU010000662.1:0-2492 GCA_035607435.1 Thermoanaerobaculia bacterium
CGCTCGGCAGTAGAGCAGCGGGCCGTCGTAGGTTCGGTGGGCGTAGTGGGCGTGCGCCTGGAGGTTGGCTTCGAGCACGGCGCGAATGCGGCCGATCTTTTCCCGGCTCACTCCTTCGGTCGAGATCCCTTGGGCGGCCGCTTCGGCGAGGACGAGATCGAGCTGCTGCTCGGGATCCAGCCCCAACAGTTGCTCCGGCGGAATGCGGAAACGCCCTTCGGTCAGCATGTGGACCATCGCGACCATCGTCGCACGGTCGTCGAGCACCTGGCCGGAGCCCCCTCTCGCGGTATCGAGCAGCGCCGCCATGCCGACGGCTTCGCCGCGCGCGCGCAGCTGCCGGGCCATTTCGAAGACCGACAAGCCGCCCATCGACGCCCCGGCGAGGTGGACGGGAGCCCCGGGCATGCGGACCGGCGCGATCGCCTCCAGATAGAACGTGGCCGCCGACTCGATGTCCTGAAACGGCGTTTCGCCCTCTTCCAAGCCGAACGATTGGATGCCCCAGACCGGTTGGTCGGGACCGAGGGCCTGGGCGAGCACGCGATAGAAATAGACCGTGCCGCCGGCCGGCGGCAGGACGAACAGCGGTGGCAAGGTTCCCGCCGGTTGAATCGGCACCAGCACGCTCGCGAGCTTGCGGCCGGACGTGGCGACCGCCGGCTCGGCCTCCTGCGCCAGGGCCGCGGCCAGTTGGCGCACGGTCGGGTGCATCCAGAGGACGACGAAGTCGATGCTCCGCCCAAGCGCCAGCTCCAGCTGCGCCTGCACCTTGAGCGCGGCGAGCGAATGGCCGCCGAGATCGAAGAAATCGACGTCAATACCGAGCCCGTCTTCCCCTTCGACGTGGAGCACGTCGCGCCAGATCGCGGCCACCCGTCGTTCCATCTCGGTGGCCGGCAACGGCACCTCCGCGGCGCGGCGGACCGCGCGGACCGGATCGGGGAGCGCCTTGCGGTCGATCTTGCCGTTCGGCGTCACCGGGAAATGATCGAGCGGCACGAAGTGCGCCGGAACCATGTAGGCGGGCAGCCGCTCCTTCAGTTGAGCGCGCAGGGCGGTCGCCGCCGACTCCGCCGTATCGGCGGCGCCGCGCGCGACGAAATAGGCCACCAGCTCGGGATCGGCGCCCGCGGCGACGCTTCGCGCGACGACCACCAATTGGGCCACTTCCGGCAACGCCGCGAGCGCCGCTTCGATCTCCCCCAGCTCGATGCGGAAACCGCGGATCTTCACCTGGTGGTCGATGCGGCCGAGGTATTCGAGATCGAGCGCCGCCGGACGATCGGGCGCCGGCCGCCAGCGCGCGAGGTCGCCCGAGCGGTAGGAGCGCTCGCCGGGCCGACTGGAGAAACCGTCCGGCACGAACCGCTCCGCGGTAAGCGCCGGCCGGGCGAGGTAACCTCGCGCCAACCCCGCGCCCACGACGTGGATCTCGCCCGGCACGCCCAGCGGCACGAGGGAGCCGTGGGCGTCGAGCAGGCGGATGCCGAGATCCGGAATCGGCTCGCCGACGACGCTGCCGGCGCGCAGGTCGCTTGCGCCGATCGGCCGGTAGGTCACGTGGACCGTCGTCTCGGTGATGCCGTACATGTTGACCAGGCGCGGACGGTCCTCCGGGTAGCGCGCGAACCAGGGCGCGAGCGCGCCGAGGTCGAGCGCCTCGCCGCCGAAGATCACGTAGCGCAGGGAGAGCGGCGCGTCCGAGCCGTCGCCGGAGGCGGCGGCTTCGTCCGCCCGCTGGAGCGAATGGAACGCCGAGGGCGTTTGGGAGAGAACGGTGACCCGTTCCGCCGCCAGCAGGTCGCGGAAGGCGCGCGGCGAGCGGCTGAGCGCGTACGGCACGATCACCAGACGGCCGCCGTAGAGCAGCGCGCCCCAGATTTCCCAGACCGAAAAGTCGAAGGCGTAGGAGTGAAACAACGTCCAGACGTCGTCGGGACCGAAACCGAACCAGGGATCGGTGGCAGTAAACAACCGGGCGACGCTCTCGTGGGTGACCACTACCCCCTTGGGCTTGCCGGTCGAGCCCGAGGTGTAGATGACGTAGGCGGCGTTGCCGGGCGATGCGCCCTCCGCCAGCGGCTCGGCGTTTCCTTGGGACAGGTCCACGCGATCGAGCAGGAAGAGCCGTGCGCCGCTGTCGGGCAGCGCCGCCGCCTGCTCGCCGCGGGTCACCACGATCGGCGCCTCGGCGTCTTCGAGCAGGAAGGCGAGCCGCTCCGCCGGATAGGTCGGATCGAGCGGCACGTAGGCGCCTCCCGCCTTGAGTACCGCGAGGATCGCGACGGCCAGATCGAACGTCCGCTCCAAACAGAGGGCCACCCGCGTCTCGGGGCCGACGCCCGCGGCGCGCAGGCGGCGCGCCAGGCGATTGGCGCGGGCTTCGAGATCGCCATAGGAAAGGGTTTCGCCTTCGAAGGTGAGGGCCGGCGCGAACGGCCGGGCGGCGGCGACCTGCTCGAACCGCCGATGGAGGCAGAAGTCTCCCG
>DATMZU010000213.1:0-12749 GCA_035607435.1 Thermoanaerobaculia bacterium
CCCGCCGCGACAGGGGCTTGCGGCTCGACCGCGAGCTGAGCCAGCTCTTCCGGCGCGAGCAGCGGCAGCTCCGACAGGCGGGCCTCCGGGCGCGCCGCCGCTCCGGCGAGCAGGATCTCGTAGCCGCGGGCGAGGCGGCGGATCGTCGCCTCTTCGAACAGGTCGATCGAGTACTCCCAATGCAGCTCGAATGCGCCGGGGGCCTCGATCGCCGACAGGTGAAGATCGAACAGCGAGATCGCGGCCTCTAACTTGGCCTTGCCCGTCTCGCTCCTCTCCCGTCTCTGTGCCCCTTCCGCGGCCTCCGCGCCGGTGCCGTTGATCAGGTTGAACAGCAGCTGGAACAGCGGATGCCGCGCCGGATCGCGGCGGGGCGCGAGGTCTTCGACCAGGCGCTCGAACGGCAGATCCTGGTGGGCGAACGCGCCGAGCGCCGTCTCCCGGGTCCGCTCGATCGCCACGCCGAAGCTCGGGTCGCCCGACAGGTCGGTGCGCAGGACGAGCGTGTTGACGAAGAACCCGATCAGCCCCTCGATCTCGCGCCGCTGCCGGTTCGCGATCGGCGTGCCGAGGACCAGGTCTTTGCCGCCCGACCAACGCGCGACCAGCGCCTCGAAGGCGGCGAGCAGCACCATGAACGGCGAAGCGCTGCGCGCGCGGGCGAGCGCCGCCACCGAGCGGGCGAGGTCCCCCGCGAGCGCGGCGCGAAAACGCCGGCCGCGGAAGGTGGAGACGGGCGGGCGCTGGCGATCCGCGGGCAGCTCCGTCGCCTGTGCGCCGAGGAGCACCTTGCGCCAATAGCCGAGCTGGCGGTCGAGCTCGCCGCCATCGAACCAGGCGCGTTGCCAGGCGGCGAAATCGGCGTACTGGACCGGCAGCTCCGGCAGCTCGGGCGGCTGGCCGGCGGCGAGCGCCGCGTAGCTCGCCGTGATCTCGGAGATCAGAACGTTCATCGACCCGGCGTCCGAGATGATGTGGTGCATCGTGTAGAGCAGCGCGTCGCCCGACCCCTTCAAGTCACCTAGCCGCACGAGCCAGAGGCGCAGCAGCGGCGACCGGCCGAGGTCGAACGGCGCGCCGACCTGGAGGGCACCGAGGCGGTCCAGCTCAACGCCCGACCGCCGGGCCGCGAGCGCACCGAGATCGATCTGCCGCGGCCGGACCTGGTCGTGCGCCTCGATGGTCTGCGCCGGCTCGCCCTCCACCTCGGCGAAGACCGTGCGCAGCGACTCGTGCCGCCCGACCACCACCTCGACCGCTCGGGCGAAGAGATCGAAGCGGAGACGGCCTTCCAGCCGTTGCGCGCCGTTCATGTTGTAGAACGCGTTGCCCGGGCGCATCCGATCGAACATCCAGAGCCGCGCCTGGGCGAACGAGAGCGCCAGCGGCCGGTCGCGCGGGATCGGCACCAACGCGGGCTCGGCGGCCCGGTCGGTGCCCGCCGCCGCGAGCGCGTTTTCGACCCGCGCGGCGAAAGCCCCGAGCGTCGGCGTCTCGAAGATCGTCCGCAACGGCAGCTCCAGACCGAACGCCTCCCGCAGCCGCGACGACAGGCGCATGGCGAGCAGCGAGTGGCCGCCGAGCGCGAAGAAGTGCGATTCGACACCCAGCCCGGAAACCCCGAGCACCCCTTCCCAGATCGCCGCCACTTCCCTTTCGAGCGGCGTCCGCGGCGGGGTCGAGGTCCCCGCTTCGATTTCGAATTCGGGCTTCGGCAGCGCCTTCTTGTCCACCTTGCCGTTCGGCGTGAGCGGCAACGCGTCGAGCCGGATGAAGACCGACGGCAGCATCGACTCCGGCAGCCGGGCGCGCAGGTACGACCCCAGATCGTCCAACACCTCCGCGGCCTCCCGTTCCACGACGTAGGCCGCGAGACGCCGGTCCTCCCCTTCTCCGAACACCGTCACCGCGGCGGCGGCAACGCCCGGATGGCCGCCGAGCACGGATTCGATCTCCCCCAGCTCGATCCGGTGGCCGCGCACTTTCACCTGGGTGTCGAGCCGGCCCAAGCATTCCAGCCGGCCGTCGCTCCACCAGCGCGCGAGGTCGCCCGTGCGGTAGAGCCGCGCGCCAGCTTCCCCTGAGAACGCGTCCGGCACGAAGCGTTCGGCCGTGAGGTCTGGCCGGGCGTGGTAGCCCCGGGCGACCCCGGCGCCGCCGATCCACAGCTCGCCCGGCACCCCCGCCGGCAGCAGATCGCCGAAGCGATCGACCACGTAGGTGCCGGTCGCGGCGATCGGCCGGCCGATCGAGATCGGTCCCGCTTCGACCCGGTCGAGCGTGGACCAGACCGCCGTCTCGGTCGGACCGTACATGTTCCACAGCGAGCCGACCTTGCCCGCCAGCTCCGCGGCGAGCGCCGGAGGGAGCGCTTCGCCGCCGACCAGCGCCTTGAGGCCCCGACCCGCCCAGCCGGAGGCGAGCAGCACCCTCCAGCCCGAAGGGGTCGCCTGAATCATCGTGGCGCCGCTCCGTTCGAGCAATCCTGCGAGCAGCCGGCCGTCCAGCGTCTCTTCGCGCCGCGCGATCACCGTCCGCGCGCCGACCCGGAGCGGCCCGTACAGCTCCAGCCCCGCGATGTCGAACGACAGCGAGGTCACAGAGACCAGCACGTCGGACGGCGCGATCCCAGGCCGTTCGGTCATCGCATCGAGGAAGTTCGCGAGGGCGCCGTGCGACAGCTCGACCCCCTTGGGCTTACCGGTCGAGCCGCTGGTGTAGATCGTGTAGGCGAGGTTCTCGGCGCCGACGCCGCAGGCGAACGGTGTGGCCTCTTCGTCGCCGTCGATGTCCCCCAAGGGGCCGATCCGCACCTGGACCGGCGCGTAGCCGGAGAAACCCGCTTCGCGATCGAGCAGGTCTCCGTCCACGATCAACGCCGCGAGCCCGGCATCCGCCGCCATGTAGGCGAGCCGTTCCGCCGGATAGGCGGGATCGAGCGGCACGTAGGCGGCGCCGGCACCCATCACGCCGAGGGCGGCGACCGGCAGCGCGAGCGAACGATCGACCGCGATTCCTACGCGAGATTCGACGCCGACGCCGAGCCGCCGCAGGCGGCGCGACAGGCGGTTCGCCCGCGCCGCAAGCTCGGCATAGGTGAGGACGTCCGCCCCAGCCGCCACGGCGATCGCCCCCGGCGTGCGCAGCGCCTGGGCGGCGATCCGTTCGTGAGTCAATCCTCCCGGGCCATCCGCCGCCTGGCCGGCTCCGGCAGCCACCAGCTCCGCGCGTTCCGCGGGAGAAAGAAGCGGCAGCTCCGACAGGCGCGCCTCGGGCCGGGCCGTCGCCGCGCCGAGCAGCGTCTCGTAGGCGCGGGCGAGGCGGCGGATCGTCGCCTCTTCGAACAGGTCCGAGGCGTACTCCCAGTAGAGCAGGAACGAATCGGACGCCTCGACCAGGTAGAGCTGGAGGTCGAACAGCGCGGTGGCCGCTTGGACGTCCAGCGACCTCCTGCCGGCGCCTTCCGTCTCTCCCCCGGCGCCGCCGTCGCGCCGTGGTCCCGCGGCCCCCGTAACGGCGGGCGTGTTGATCAGGTTGAACATCAGTTGGAAGAACGGGTTGCGTGCCAGATCGCGGACCGGCGCCAGCTCTTCGACCAGCCGCTCGAACGGCATGTCCTGGTGGGCGAACGCGCCGAGCGCCGCCTCTTTGGTGCGCGCGAGAGCTTCGCCGAAGCTTGGATCGCCGGACAGGTCGGTGCGCAGCACCAGGGTGTTGACGAAGAAACCGATCAGCCGTTCCACCTCGCGCCTCTCCCGGTTCGCGATCGGCGTGCCGAGGACCACGTCCTCCCCGGCACCGTACCGCACGGCCACCGTCTCGAAAGCCGCGAGCAGCACCATGTAGGCCGAGGCTTGGGCGCCGCGCGCGATCCGAGCCACTCCACCCGCCAGCTCGGGGCCGATCGCGGTGCGCAACCCGCGCCCGCGGTAGGAGGAGACGGCCGGCCGCGGCCGGTCGGTCGGCAGCTCGGTGCTCTGTGCACCGGCCAGCCGGTCGCGCCAATAACCGAGCTGCCGATCCAGCTCGCCGCCGTCGAACCACGAGCGCTGCCAGGCGGCGAAATCGGCGTATTGGACCGGCAGCTCCGGCAGCACCGGGGTTTGGCCCGCGGCGAGCGCGGCGTAGCCCGCGGTGATCTCGGAGACCAACAGGCCGAGCGACCAGGCATCCGAAATGATGTGGTGGATCGCGTAGAGCAGGGCGTCTTCCGCCCCGAGCCGCACCAGCCAGAGGCGCAGCAGCGGCGGCCGGCCGAGATCGAACGGCTGCGCAAGCTGAAGCGACCCGAGGCGCAGCGTCTCCGCTCCGGAGTTGGGCAGAGCCGACAGATCGATCTGGCGCGGCAGGACCCGGACCTCCGCCCCAATCGTCTGCGCCGGCTCGCCGTCGATTTCGCCGAAGCTCGTGCGCAACGACTCGTGGCGAGCGACGACTCTGGCGACCGCGGCGGCGAACAGGTCGGGACGGAGGCGACGGCCGAGGCGGACCGCGCCGCCGAGGTTGTAGAACGGATTGCCCGGCGCCAGCCGGTCGAGCAGCCAGAGCCGCGATTGGGCAAACGACAGCGCAAGCGGCCGGTCGCGCGGGATCGGCACCAGCGCCGGCCCGGCCTCCGCAGCGGTGCCCTCCGCCGCGAGCGCGCTTTCGACCCGCGCGGCGAAGACCCCGAGCGTCGGCACCTCGAAGATGACCCGCAGCGGCAGCGCCAAGCCGAACGCCTCGCGCAGCCGCGACGACAGCCGCATGGCGAGCAGAGAGTGGCCGCCGAGCGTGAAGAAATGGGACTCGACGCCGACGCCCGAGATCCCGAGCACCGCTTCCCAGATCGCCGCCACCTCCCGTTCGAGCGGCGTCCGCGGCGGGGTCGAGGTGCCGGTTCCCACGTCGAACCCGGGCGTCGGCAGCGCCTTCCGGTCCACCTTACCGTTGGGCGTGAGGGGCAACGAGTCGAGCCGGACGAAGACCGACGGCAGCATCGATTCCGGCAGCCGGCCGAGCAGATACGGCCCCAGCTCGCCGATCAGCGGGCTCGATTCTTGACCGGGACCGGCTGCCTCGGCCTCCCGCTCGACGAAGTAGGCCGCGAGGCGGCGGTCCTCCCCTTCTCCGAACACCGTCACCGCCGCCGCGGCCACGCCCGGATGGCCGCCGAGCGCCGCTTCGATCTCCCCCAGCTCAATCCGGTGACCCCGCACCTTGACCTGGGTGTCGATCCGGCCCAGACACTCCAGGCGGCCGTCGGCTCGCCAGCGCGCGAGGTCGCCGGTGCGGTAGAGCCGCGCGCCGGATGTGCCGGAGAAGGCGTCCGGCAGGAAGCGTTCGGCCGACAGATCCGGACGGCCGTGGTAGCCCCGCGCGACGCCCGCGCCACCGATCAGCAGCTCCCCCGGCACCCCCGCGGGCAGCAGATCGGCGAAGCGATCGACCACGTAGGTTCCGGTGGCAGCGATCGGCCGACCGATCGAGATCGGTCCCGCTCCGACCTCATCGAGCGTGGACCAGACCGCCGTCTCCGTCGGACCGTACATGTTCCACAGCGAGCCGACCTTGCCCGCCAGCTCCGCCGCGAGCGCCGGGGGGAGCGCCTCGCCGCCGACTAGCGCCTTGAGCCCCGGATCGCCCGGCCAGCCGGAGGCGAGCAGCACCCTCCAGCCCGAAGGGGTCACCTGAAGCATTGTGGCGCCGCTTCGTTCGAGCAGCTCCGCGAGCAGCCGGCCGTCCAGCGTCTCTTCGCGCCGCGCGATCAGCGTCCGCGCACCGACCCGAAGCGGCCCGTAAAGTTCGAGACCCGCGATGTCGAACGACAGCGAGGTGGGTGAGACCAGCACGTCCGAGGGCGCGATCCCAGGCCGCTCGGTCATCGCGTCGAGGAAGTTCGCGAGCGCGCCGTGCGACAGCTCGACCCCTTTCGGCTTGCCGGTCGAACCGCTGGTGTAGATCGTGTAGGCGAGGTTTCCGGAGCCGACGCCCGAGTCGAACGGTGTGGCTTCTTCGTCGCCGTCGATCACTCCATTGGAGTCGATCCGCACCTGGACCGGCGCATAGGCCGAGAAACCCTCTTCGCCGTCGACCAACTCGCCGTTCGCGATCAACGCCGCGAGCCCGGCGTCCGCCGCCATGTAGGCGAGCCGTTCCGCCGGGTAGGCGGGATCGAGCGGCACGTAGGCGGCGCCGGCCCCGAGCACGCCGAGGGCGGCGACCGGCAGCGCGAGCGAACGCTCGACCGCGATTCCGACGCGAGATTCGACGCCGACGCCGAGCCGCCGCAGGCGGCGGGAGAGGCGGTTCGCCCGCGCCGACAGCTCCGCGTAGGTGAGAGCGTCCGGCCCCGCGACCACGGCGACCGCCCCCGGCGTGCGCAGCGCCTGGGCGGCGATCCGTTCGTGAGTCAATCCTCCCGGGCCATTCGCCGCCCTGCCGGCACCGGCCGCCGCCAGCTCCGCGCGCTCGGCGGCGGAAAGCAGCGGCAGCTCCGACAGGTGCGCCGCCGGCCGCGCCACCGCCGCCGCCATCAGCGTTTCGTAGGCGCGCGCCAAACGGCGCATCGTCGCCTCCTCGAACAGGTCGGAGGAGTACTCCCAGATCACCTCGAACGAATCGGCGGTCTCGGCCAGGTAGACCTGGAGGTCGAACCGGGCGCCCGCGCGTTGCAGCTTCGAGGCGCCCTCGTCGCTCCGGCGGGCTCCCCCCGCGTTCTCGCCGGGGGCGGCACCGATCATGTTGAACATCACCTGGAACAGCGGATTCCGCGCCAGGTCGCGATGCGGCGCCAGCTCTTCGACCAGGCGCTCGAACGGCATGTCCTGGTGGGCGAACGCGCCGAGCGCGGTCTTCCTGGCGCGCTCGATCGCTCCGTCGAAGGTCGGATCGCCGCCCAAGTCGGTGCGCAGCACCAGGGTGTTGACGAAGAAACCGATCAGCCCTTCGATCTCGCGCCGCCGCCGGTTGGCGATCGGAATGCCCACGACGACGTCGTCTTGCCCGACGTAGCGGGAGACCACGGCGGCGAAGCCCGCGAGCAGGACCATGAACGCCGAGGCCTGGTGCTCGCGCGCGACGCCGCTTAGAAGGTCGGCCATCCCGGCGCCGAGCGCGGTGCGGAACCGCCGGCCGCGATAGCTCGAAACCGGCGGGCGCGGCCGGTCGGCGGGCAGCTCGGTGGCCGGCGCACCGGCGAGCTGCGCGCGCCAGTAGCCGAGCTGGCGGGCGAGCTCGCCGCGCTCGAACCAGGTGCGCTGCCAGACGGCGAAATCGGCGTACTGAACGGGAAGGGCCGGCAGGCTCGGCGCCTGGCCCGCCGCGAGCGCGCCGTAGATCGCGGTGATCTCGGAGACCAAAATGTCCATCGACCAGGCGTCGGACACGATGTGATGGATGACGAACAGCAGAGCGTCCTCGTCGGGGAGCCGCGCGAGCCAGAGGCGCAGCAGCGGCGGCCGGCCGAGATCGAACGGCTGCGCCACCTGGAGCGCGCCGAGCCGCGGCAACTCAAGCCGCCCCGGCGGCAGCGCCCGAAGGTCGATCTCGCGCGGCCGGACCTCCACCCGCGGGTGGATCGTCTGGGTCGGTTCGAGATCGGCCTCGTCGAAGCTCGTGCGCAGCGATTCGTGGCGCGCCACCACCTCGGCCACCGCCGCCGCGAACAGGTCGAAGCGCAGCCGGCCGCCGAAGCGCTGCGCGCCGCCGACGTTGTAGAACGGCAGGCCGGGCACCAGGCGGTCGAGCAGCCAGAGCCGGGCCTGGGAAAACGACAGCGGCAGCGGCCCGGTGCGCGGCAGGGCGACGAGCGGCGGGGCGGCGGCGAGATCCTCGCCCGCGCCGAGCACACCCGCCACCCCGGCGATCGCCGCCTCGGTTTCGATCCGCCGCGCCAGGGCGCCGAACGTCGGCTCCTCGAACATCGCCTGGACCGGCAGATCGACGCCCAGCTCTTCGCGCACCCGCGACGCCATGCGCATCGCCAGCAGCGAATGGCCGCCGAGCTCGAAGAACCCGGATTCCAAGCCGACGCCCGACACCCCCAACAGATCCTCCCAGATCCCGGCGAGAAGGCGTTCGGAGGGCGTCTCGGGCGGCGTGAGGCCGACTAAGAGATCGACCTCGGGCGCCGGCAGGGCCTTCTTATCCACCTTGCCGTTCGGGGTGAGCGGCAGCGCGGGGAGCGGAATCAACAGCACCGGCACCATGTGCTCCGGCAGGCGGGAGCGCAGGTGCTCGCGCAGCTCGGCCTCCGGCAGCGTCGTTCCGGCGCCCCCGTCCCCTCCGGACAACACCAGGTAGCCGATCAGCCGCCGGGCGTCGCCTTCGCCGTTCACCACCACGACCGCCTCGCGCACCGAGGCGTGCGCGATCAGCGCGGCCTCGATCTCCCCCAGCTCGATCCGGAAGCCGCGGATCTTGACCTGGAGGTCGATCCGGCCGAGGTATTCGAGATCGAGCCCGGTCGGCAGCTCCGGCGCCAACCGGAAGCGCGCGAGATCCCCCGAACGGTACGACCGCGTGCCGGGAATCCGCGAATAGGCATCGGGCACGAAGCGCTCCGCCGTCAAGTCGGGACGCGCGAGATAACCTCGCGCGAGCCCCGCGCCCACGATGTGGAGATCTCCCGGCACCCCCAGCGGCACCAGCGAGCCGCGGGCGTCGAGCAGGCGCAGGCCGAGGTCGAGGATCGGCTCGCCGATCAGGCTCACGGACGCCCGATCGGCCATTCCTACCGGACGGTAGGTCACGAACACCGTCGTCTCGGTGATGCCGTAGCCGTTGATCAGGCGCGGCCGGTCGTCGCCGTAACGGGCAAACCAGGGCGCGAGCGCCGCGAATTCGAGCGTTTCGCCGCCCATGATCACGGTGCGCAGCGCCAGAGGCGGAGCCGCTTCGCCCGCCTCCTCGTCGGTCCGCTGGAGCTGGTGGAAGGCCGACGGAGTCTGGCTCAACACGGTGACCCGCTGCTCGGCGAGCAGCGCCCGGAAATCGCGCACCGAACGGCTGATCGCGTAGGGCACGATCACCAGGCGGCCGCCGTAGAGCAGGGCGCCCCAGATCTCCCAGACCGAAAAGTCGAAGGCGTAGGAATGAAACAGCGTCCAGACCTGGTCCGGGCCGAAATCGAACCAGGGCGCACTCTCCTGGAACAGCCGGGCGACGTTTCGATGGGTGACCACCACCCCTTTCGGTCGGCCCGTCGAGCCCGAGGTGTAGATCACGTAGGCGGCGTTGTCGAGCAGCGCCGACTCCGCCGGAGACTCCGCGCCCTCCCCCGCCGGATCTTCCCGATCGAAATCCTCGCGATCGAGCAGCAGGAACCGCGCGCCGGTCTGCGGCAGCGATTCGACCAAGCCGCTTCGCGACACCACGACCTTCGCCTCGGCGTCGTTCAAAATGAAGCCGAGACGTTCGGCAGGATAGGCCGGATCGAGCGGCACGTAGGCGCCGCCGGCCTTGAGCACGGCGAGGATCGCCACCGGCACGTCGAACGTCCGTTCGAGACAGAGAGCCACCCGCACCTCGGGGCCGACGCCCAAGGCGCGCAGGCGATGCGCGAGCCGGTTCGACCGCGCCTCCAGCTCGCCATAGGCGATCGACTCCTCGCCCAACGTCACGGCCGGCGCTAGCGGGCGGGCCGCGGCCTTCTCCGCGAAGCGGCGATGGATCAGGAACGGCTCGGCCGACGCCGCACCGGGCTCGGCAGCGAGCTGGCGCATCTCTTCCGGCGTGAACAACGGCAGCTCCGACAGCCGGAGGTCCGGGCGCGCCGCCGCTTCCCCCAGCAGGATCTCGTACCCGCGGGAGAGGCGGCGGATCGTCGCCTCCTCGAACAGGTCGGTCGGGTACTCCCAATAGAGCTGAATGCCGTCGGGCAGCTCGACCGCGTAGAGCTGGAGGTCGAACAGCAGGGTCGCTGCCTCGTCGGCATCCTCGCCGGGGGACGAGGTCGAAACCTGGCGGGCGGGCTCGGACCCGGCGCTCTTTCGCGCGCCCAAGCTGGGGGTGTTCACCATGTTGAACAGCAGCAGAAACAGCGGGTGCCGCGCCGGATCGCGGCGCGGGGCAATCTCTTCGACCAGCCGCTCGAACGGCAGGTCCTGGTGGGCGAGCGCGCCGAGCGCCGTCGCTTGGGTCCGCTCGATCGCTTCGCCGAACGTCGGATTGCCGGACAGGTCGGTGCGCAAGACCAGCGTGTTGACGAAGAAGCCGATCAGTCCTTCGACCTCGCGCCGCCGCCGGTTCGCGACCGGGGTGCCGACGACCACGTCGTCGCCGCCGGACCAGCGGGCGACGAGCGCCTCGAACCCGGCGACGAGCAGCATGAACGCCGAGGCGCGGTGCTCGCGCGCCAGCGCCCCGAGGCCGGCCGCCACCTCAGCCGAAAGCGCGGCGCGGAACCGCCGGCCGCGGAAGCTCTGCGCCGCCGGGCGCGGATGGTCCGCGGGCAGCTCGGTCGCCCGCGAGCCGGCGAGATTCCGCCGCCAATAGTTCAGCTGGCGTTCCAGCTCCGGCCCGCTCAACCAGGCGCGCTGCCAGGCGGCGAAATCGGGGTACTGCACCGCCAGCTCCGGCAGATCGGGCGCCCGGCCCGCGGCGACCGCGGTGCAGATCTCGCCGATCTCGGAGACCAGCACGCTCATCGACCAGGCGTCCGAGATGATGTGATGCAGGGTGTAGAGCAGGGCGTCCCCGGCGGCGCCGAGACGGACCAGCCAAACCCGCGCGAGCGGCGGGCGGCCGAGATCGAACGGCTCGCCCGTCTGGAGCGCCCCGAGGCGGGCCACGACTCCGCCGATCGCCCGACGGCCGGGAAGCGCGGCGAGGTCGATCTGTCGCGGCCGGAGGTCCGCCTCGGGGTGGACGATCTGCACCGGCTGATGATCGACTTCGCCGAAGCCGGTGCGCAGCGACTCGTGCCTTTCGACCACCCGGGCGACCGCCGCCGCGAACAGGTCGAACCGCAGCCGGCTCCCGAATCGGTGCACCCCGCCCATGTTGTAGAACGAGTTGCCCGGACGCATCCGGTCGAACAGCCAGAGGCGCGCCTGGGCAAACGACTGCGGCAACGGCCCGCTGCGCGGCAAGGGGACGAGCGGCGGGGCCGCTTCGGCGGGCGCGCCGGCCGTGCCGTCGCCGCTTTCCGCCTCGTCGGTCAACGCCTCGATCCGCCGCGCGAAGGCGCCGAGCGTCGGCTCTTCGAAGATCACGCTCACCGGCAGCTCCAGACCGAGCGCGTCGCGCACCTGCGACGACAGGCGCATCGCGAGCAGCGAGTGGCCGCCGAGCCCGAAGAAGTCGGATTCGACGCCGACGCCCTGGACCTCCAACAGCGACTCCCAGATCCCGGCGAGCCGCCGTTCGAGCGGCGTGCGCGGCGCGGTCGCCTCGGCGCTCTGGGCGATCTCCACCTCGGGCAGCGCCTTCTTGTCGATCTTGCCGTTGGGGGTCAAGGGGAGCACGGGCAACGCCATGAAATGGGCCGGCACCATGTACTCCGCCAGCCGGCCGCGCAGGTAGGCGCGCAGGTCGGCGGGCACGGCCGGAACCAGGTAGGCGACCAGCCGGCGCAGCTCGGCCTGCCCGGCGACCACGACCGCCGCTTCGCGCACCGCCGGGTGGCTCTGGAGCGCGGCCTCGATCTCCCCCAGCTCGATGCGGAAGCCGCGGATCTTCACCTGCTGGTCGATCCGGCCGACGAAATCGATCGCGCCGTCCGGCCGCCATTTCGCAAGGTCGCCGGTGGCGTAGAGCCGCTCGCCCGGTTCGGTCGCGAACGGGTTGGGCACGAAGACCGCGGCGGACAGATCCGGCCGGCCGAGGTAGCCGCGGGCGAGGCAGAGGCCGCCCAAATGCAGCTCGCCCGGCACGCCCACGGGCACCGGCTCCCCCTCGCGGTCGAGCAGGTAGACGGATGCCTTGGCGGTCGGCCGGCCGATCGGCAGCGAACGCTCCGCGGCGTCCGGCCGGCAGAGCCACGAGGTCACCGAAATCGTCGCCTCGGTCGGGCCGTAGCGGTTGTAGACGTCGATCCAGGGCAGGCGCTCGTGAACCCGGGTCGGCAGATCGGCCGGCACGGTCTCGCCGCCGGTGACCAGCAGGCGCAGATCGCGGCATTCGTCGAGCGCGCCCGAATCGAGCAGCAGCGCGAGAGTCGAGGGGGGAAACGACGCCTGGGTGATCCGCCGCTCGGCGATCAGCCGCACCAGGTAGGCCGGATCGCGATGCCCTTCGGGGGCGGGCAGCACGGTGCGTCCGCCGGAGACCAGCGGCGCGAAGATTTCGAGCACCGAGACGTCGAAGCTGATCGTGGTCTTCTGCAGGAACGCTTCGGCGTCGGTTGGAAAGTCTGTCGCGATCGCGTAGCGCAGCCGGTTGCCGAGGGCGCGATGGGAAACCACCACGCCTTTCGGTTGACCCGTCGAGCCCGAGGTATAGATCACGTAGGCCGGGTTCTCGGCGAGAGCCGCGGGGAGCCCCCCTTCCGATCGCGCCGGCGATTCGGCGGCGAGGGCGGCGGCGGTCGTTTCGTCATCGAGCAGGACGAGCCGCGACGCGGGCGCGCCGAGGCGTTCGACGAACCGGCCGGCGGTGACCACCATCGGCGCCGAGGCGTCTTCGACCATATACCGCAGGCGATCCTCGGGCAGGCTCGGGTCGAGCGGCAGATAGGCCGCTCCCGCCTTGAGCACGGCGAGCAGTGCCACCGGCAGATCGAGACTGCGCTCCAGGCAGACGCCGACGCGCGTCTCGGGTCCGACGCC
>DATMZU010000667.1:0-4366 GCA_035607435.1 Thermoanaerobaculia bacterium
TCGCCGGCCAGACGCTGCGGATCCGGTGGCGCGAAGGGGATGACGACAACACGATCGCCACCGGCTGGTTCGTCGACTCGGTCACCATCGCCAACGCCGGCCAGCCGACCTCCTGCGCGGCGGCAATTCCCAACGCGTACAACTACTACACGCTCTCCCCGTGCCGGATCCTCGACACGCGCAATTCCGCCGGACCGCTCGGCGGACCGGTCCTCGGCCCGCTGGCCACCCGCACGTTCTCGACGGCGGGTACCTGCGGCATTCCCTCGACCGCCAAGGCGTTGGCGCTCAACATCTCCGTCGTCTCGCCGTCCGCGCTCGGAGATCTCCGGATCTACCCGTCGGACACCGCGGCGCCGTTCACCACGGTGATCAACTTCGGCGTCAACCAAACCCGCACCAACAACGGGATCGTGGCCCTCTCGACCGACGGCTCGCAAGGGGTTTCGATCTTCAACGAGGCGCCCGGACTGACCCACGTGATCCTCGACGTCTTGGGTTTCTTCCAGTAGGGGCAGGACGCAACGGGCGCGGTGCGCCCGTTGTCCACCGACGCAAAAAGGGCGGCCCGTCAAGGGCCGCCCTTTTTTTGCTGCTCAGGCGGAGTGGCTTAGGCCCGGAATTCGGGCCGGAGCGTTAAAACCCCGGGCTGGTGTGGTTTGCGTCGCACGCGTCGTCCAGCTGGATCGCGTCGAAGCCGACGCTGAATCGGCCCGAGGCGTCCATCACCACGGTGACCCAGGCTTGCGCCGCCGCCGGATCTTCCGGCGGGTTCGAGCCCGCGGCGGCGACGGTGGTGTTCAGGTTCAGGTAGGTCCAACCGAAATCGAACGACACCGGAAAGTCCTCGCTGTCGATCGCCGTGCGCTGCGCCTCAGCCGGGAACGGAATCAGGAAGTCGCCGGGCGGCGGCGGCGAGAACGGCGGCACCTCCTGCACCTCCGGGGTCTCCATCTCGTCGAACACCACGATCCCCTCCTGCGACAGCGGATACCAGGCCGGCACCGTGCCGCACTTGAACGCGCTCTGATCCACCTTCGAATCGCGCCAGACCAGGTAGTCCGTGCCGCCGGTGAACGTTCCGCCGTTGATGAAGCGGGCGGCGAAATTGGTGGACAGCGGCTCCCGGTTGTCGGCCGCGGTCCAGTTCACGTAGCGGCCGTAGAACGTGTACTGGCCTGCCGCCGAGGTTTCGGGGTTCGTCGCCGACGCCTCGATGTGGACCAGGGTTTCGCCCTGAGCGGTATTCTGCATGTCGAGGACGTAGAAATAGTCGCCCCACAGGACGTTCTGGTTCGTCGCGTCGCCGGTGCCGCCGGAGGCGAAATAGCCGGTGTCGCCCGGGAAGCGGAGCGTGCAGTTGTTCACCGTATCGACCGTGATGTAGCCGCGGGCGATGCGGTCGCCCAGGTCGCGCCCGGCGCAACCGTTCAAAATCGCCGAGAACTGCCCCGTGTGCGACGCCCGGAGATGGGTGACGAACGACGCCGGCACGGGCGGCGGAGGCAGCTGGCCCGTGCAGCTCGCGAAGTTGATGTCCTGGGAGAACGCGCCCTGCGGGCTGATGTTGTCCTGCAGGTCCTGACCGTCCGAAGCGGTGCGCGGCACGGTGCCGTTGAAGATGTCGCGAACGCTGACCGTCTGGACGTCGTAGCCGGTCAAATAGACGTTGAAGTCGAACGTCGGCACCGACAGGTCCGACCAGAGAACGACGTGGGCGAGCACCGCGGTCGCCGACGCATTATTGATCGAGAACAGGGTGTTCACGCCCCAGAGGTTGTCGAGATCCACCTCGAAATAGGGCAGCAGCAGGGTCGCCGCCGGCACGTCGTCGATCGTGCAGATCGAGGCGCGGGCCGCCACAGGGCCGGCGAGCAGGGCGATGGCGAGCACGCTCGCCGCCAAACGGGTCTTGTTCATAAAGCCTCCAGTCGATCGAACCAAACCTCGGGGCGCGAGCCCCGAGGCGACATCATCTAGAAATTTCATGCGAGGTTCAGTATATCTCCGCCCGGAACCGCTCATGGAAAGACCGGCCCCCCCTCGCCGAGGAGTACGTGCAACGCGCTGCAGGCGCTGTCGAGCTTGATGGCCGGGTAGCCGACGCTGAACCGCCCGCTCGCGCTGTGGATCGCCGTAACCCACCCCTGGCCGGCGATCGGATCTTCCGGAGGATTCGCCGAGGTGGACCCGTGGTTCAGCGCGATGAACATCCAACCGGCGTCGCGGGTGACCGGCAGCTCCTCGCTGACCGTCAAGCGGTGCGCCTCGGACGGGAAGACGTTGAAGAATTCCTGCGGTATGGGCGGCGGCGAGAACGGCGGGATGACCTCCACCTCGACCTGCTCTTCCTCGTCCCAGATCACGACCGCCTCCTGGAAGAGCGAATACCAGAAAGGCCGCGTGCCGCACTTGAAAGCGTTCTGGTCCACCTTGGAGTCGCGCCAAACCAGCAGGTCGGTGCCGCCGTCGAACGCCCCTCCGGCGAAGAAGCGCGCAAGGAAATTCGTGGCCAGCGGCTCGCGGTTGTCGGATGCGGTCCAGTTCACGTAGCGGCCGTAGAAGGTGTATTGGCCGGGCGTCGAGGTCTCCGGGTTCGTCGCCGACGCCTCGATGTGGACCAGGTTGTCCCCCTGCGCCGAGCTGTCGCCGCCGTGGACCAGGAAGTAGTCGCCCCAAAGGACGTTCTGATTCGTCGCGTCGCCGGTCCCACCGGAGACGAAATAGCCGGCGTCGCCGGGAAAGCGCAGGGTGCAGTTGTTCACCACATCGACCGTCGCGTAGCCCCGGGCGATTCCATCGCCGAACGCCAGGCCGGAGCAGCCATTCAAGAAAGCCGAGAACTGACCCGTGTGCGCCGCGCGCAGATGGGTCTGGAACGAGGCGGGGATCGGCGGCGGCGGCAGCTGGCCCGCGCAGCTCGCGAAGTTCAGATCCTGGGAGAAGGGGCCGCGCGGGCTGATGGTGTCGCCGGGGTCCTGGCCGGCCGGTGCGGTGCGCGGCGCGGTGCCGGTGAAGATACCGCGCAGGCTGATCGTCTGGACGTCGTAACCGGTCAGATAGACGTTGAAATCGAACGTCGGCACCGACAGGTCGGTCCACAGGACGACGTGGGCGAGCACCGCGAGGGAGGAGGCGTTGTTGATCGAAAACAGCGTGTCGATCCCATTCGGATCGTCGAGATCGACTTCGAAGTAGGGCAAGAGAAGGGTCGCGGCGGGGGTCGCATCGGTGGCGCAGATCACCGCGTGAGCCCTCGGTGCGGAGAGTAGGAGCGTCAATACCCAAAGGGCGTGGCGAAAAAAAACCGGCAGGCGCAGCGCTCGCTTCATGGAGGCTCCCTCCTCACCGCCGGCTCCCTCCCCGCGGCGGATGCCGCGCCGGACCGTCGGTTCGACTGTCGTCAAAATATGCTGCGACAGTATAAACGACAAACCGGCCTCCGCGCGAATCCCGGTTCAAAAGTGGCATTCGGGCGTAGGGGCGGAGCTTGCCTCCGCCCGAGATCATCGACAGCCGCGGGCGGAGACAAGCTCCGCCCCTACGCCCGCTCCGCGCCGGGCGCTACTTTCGGCGGTTCGCCTGGAGGATGCGCTTCCTCAGGCGGAACGCCTTCGGCGTCACTTCGACCAACTCGTCCTCACGGATGAATTCGAGTGCCTGTTCGAGGTTCATCACCCGCGGCGGCACCAGGCGGACGAGATCTTCCGAGCCCGAGGCGCGCATGTTGGTCAGCTTCTTTTCGCGCACCACGTTCACGTCCAGGTCGTTGTCGCGGCTGTGCTCCCCCACCACCATCCCCTCGTACACCTCGTCGGTGGGAGCCACGAACAGCTCGCCGCGCGGCTGAAGGTGCTCGATCGCGTAAGCGGTCGCCTTGCCGTTGCGGTCGGAAATCAGCACGCCCGTCGCCCGGTGCTCGATCTCCCCCTGCCAGGGCGCGAAGCCGTCGAACAGGTGGTTCATGATGCCGGCGCCTTTGGTATCGGTCAAAAACACCGAACGGAAGCCGATCAACCCGCGCGACGGCAGGCGGAACTCGATCCGCACCCGCCCCGAGCCGTGGTTGACCAAATTCATCATCCGCCCTTTGCGCTCGCCGAGCTTCTGGGTGACGACGCCGATCGAGATTTCCGGGCAGTCGATCACCAGGTGCTCCATCGGCTCGTGCAGCACGCCATCGATGTGCCGGGTCAAAACTTCCGGCTTGCCCACCGCCAGCTCGAACCCTTCGCGGCGCATCATCTCGATCAGGATCGCGAGCTGCAGCTCGCCGCGCCCCGCGACCTTGAACACGTCCGGAGTGTCGCCCGGCTCGACCTGGATCGAGACGTTGGTGAGGATCTCTTTTTCCAGCCGTTCTTTG
>DATMZU010000688.1:0-2575 GCA_035607435.1 Thermoanaerobaculia bacterium
GCTGGGCCGGCTGATCAAGCCGCTGATCGACGACCCCGCGCCCGATCCGCTGTCGCGCGATCCGCGCGAGCTGCTGCGCCTCGGCCGGCTGGGCAAACAGCTCCGCGGCCAGGGCGACGAGTGGCTCTACGCGAACGTCAAGATGATGACGATGAGCGCGGTCGATTTCCTCTCGGAGCGCTTCGAGTGCGAAGAGCTGATCGCGCCGATGGCGATCTCGGGGATCATCGGCACGTTCCTCGGCATTCGCTCGCCCGGCACGGCGTACGTCCTCCTCCATCATTACATGGGCGAGATCGACGGCAGCTTCCGCGCCTGGGGCCTCCCCAAGGGAGGAACCGGAGCCATCGCGAACGCGATCGCCGCCTCGGCCCGCGCCTTGGGAGTCGAAATCCGCACCGAGGCGCCGGTCGCGCATCTGCTGATGAAGGGAAACAAGGCCACGGGCGTGGTGCTCGAAAACGGCGACGAGATCCACGCCAAAGCGGTGGTCTCCGGGCTCGATCCGCACCGCACGTTCCTGAAGCTGGTGGGCGAAGAGCACCTCGACCCCGAGATCCTCCAACAGGTGAAGCGCTTCAAGATGCGCGGCTCGTCCGGCAAGGTGAACCTGGCGCTCGATGCCCTGCCCGACCTCGCCTGCCTGCCGGGTCCCGGGCCGCAGCTCACGGGTGGCATCACGATCGCGCCGTCGATCGACTACCTGGAGCGCGGCTACGACGAGGCGAAGTACGGCGCCTTCTCGCGCAAGCCGTTCATGGACATCCTGATCCCGTCGCTCACCGATCCGACGGTCGCCCCTCCCGGCAAGCACACGATGTCGATCTTCGTCCAGTACGCGCCCTATCACCTGAAGGAAGGGGCGGCCGATTGGCCGAACCAGCGCGAGGCGTTCGGCGACGCGGTGATCGACACGCTGTCGGAGTACATGCCGAACCTGAAGGACCGGATCCTCCATCGCCAGGTGCTCTCCCCCTGGGATCTGGAGCAGATCTACGGCCTCACCGAAGGGAACATCTTCCACGGCGAGCTGTCGCTCGAACAGCTCGCGTTCCTCCGTCCCATGGCCGGCTGGAACCGCTACAAGACCCCCGTGGACAACCTCTGGATGTGCGCCTCGGGAACCCACCCGGGAGGCGGCATCATGGGCGCGCCCGGAGCGCTCTGCGCCCGCACGATGCTCGGGAAGCGGGCCGTCTGATGGCTGCCGACTCGATCATCGTCATAGGAGCCGGCCCGAACGGCCTCGCCGCCGCGGCACGGCTCGCCCAGGCGGGAAAGAAAGTCCTGGTCGTCGAGCGAGCGGAGGCGGTCGGCGGCTTGTCCGCCCGGCACGAGTTCCACCCCGGCTACGCGGTCGCCGGAATCCTCCACGACGAAGCGCTGCTTCCCCGCGCGGTGGCGGAAAAGCTCAGCCTTTCGCGCCATGGCCTCAAGTTCCGGAAGGCCCCAGCGACCTATTTGGTTGAAGCGGACGGCCCTGGCCTGCTGCTCCCGAGCGACGCGGCTGGAGCGGCCGAGGCGATCGGCCGGCGATCGGCGCACGACGCCAAGAGCTACACGGCGATGCGCGCGTTCCTCGACCGGATCACGCCCCTGTTCGCCTCGATCCTCTCCGAGCCGCCGCCTGCCATCTCCCCCGGCTCGGCCGGCGACCTCTGGCAGATCGCCAAGCGCGGCCTCTCGCTCTTCCGGATCGACCGCAAGGATCTCCTGGAGCTGGCGCGCGTGGCGCCGATGTGCGTCGCGGACTATTTGAACGAGCGGTTCGAGACGCCGCTCCTGGTCGAAGCGCTCGCCGCCCCCGCGGTCGCCTCTACCTGGTCCGGCCCCTGGTCGGCCGGCACAATGACCAACTTCCTCCTCCGAGAATGTGCAGGGGGAGAAGCGATCGAAGGCGGACCGCCCGCGCTGATCGCGGCCCTCCTCGCCGCCGCAAAGACTGCCGGGGCCGAGATCCGCACAGGCGCCGAAGTCGCGCGCATCCGGCTCGATCGGGGACAAGTCGCCGGAGTCACGCTCGCCTCCGGCGAGACGATCGACTCGGAAGTAGTCCTCTCCTCCGCCGACCCGAAACGCACGATGCTTGAGCTGCTCGCCCCCGGCACGCTGCCGCTCAAGATCGAAGAAGAGTTCATCAACCTGCGCGCCCGCGGCACCGCGGCAAAGGTCCATCTCGCTCTCTCCGGTCCGCTCGAATGGAAGGGTGGCGAAGCCGCCCACGAGGCGATCCGTATCGGAGGAGGCCACGTCGACGACCTGGAGCGCGCCTTCGACGCGATCAAGTATCGGCAATTCTCCGAGAAGCCGAACCTGGAAATCCGCGTCCCCACCGTCGCCGATCCGAGCCTGGCCCCTGCCGGCCATCACACCGTTTCGATCCTCGCGAGCTTCGCCCCCTACAAATTAGACGGCGGCTGGACCGACGCCGCGCGCGAAAAGCTGGGCGACGCCGTGATCGCCGTCCTCGAACAGCACGTCCCAACCGTCCGCAGCCGCATCGTGGCGCGCGAAGTCCTCTCCCCCGCCGATCTGGAGACCCGCTTCGCCCTCACCGGAGGCCAACTCCACCACG
>DATMZU010000697.1:0-11259 GCA_035607435.1 Thermoanaerobaculia bacterium
CGGTTTCGTCCACCTCGGCGCCTCGACCCTGTTCTCCGCTCAAGGGGGGCTGGTCGGCGAGGAGCTCTGGCGGACCGACGGCACGGCGGCGGGGACGGTGTTGCTCGGTGACGCCTATCCCGGTTCGCAGGGTTCGGCGCCGATGTTCCTCGGCCGTTTGGGCGACCAGGCCTATTTTTCGGCGATGAACTTCGCGACGGGGCGCGAGCCCTGGGCCACGGACGGCACCGCCGGGAGCCTGCATCTTTTGGCCGATCTCGTGCCCGGCTCGGAGTCGTCCGACCCCAAACCTGCAGGATCGGCGGGCGGCCGCCTGTTCTTCTGGACGAACGTCGAGACCACCGACGCGGCGCTGCATGCGGCCGGCGCCGACGGCACGGTCGTCACGCTCGCGAGCGTCGAGGCCCCCAACTATTTCTCGTCCGGCTTCGCCGCGGTCGGGTCGCTCGGGCTGTTCGGGGCCGACCTCAAAGACGGTCGCGGCGTCGAGCTGGGGGCGACCGACGGCACGCCCGAAGGGACTCGGACGTTGCGCGATCTGTCGGTCGGCGATCCGTCGGCGGATCCGAGACAGCTCACGCGGTTCGGAGGGCGGGTGTTGTTCACCGCCATCGACGACGCGCATGGCCGCGAAGTCTGGAGAACCGACGGTACGGGGGCCGGTACCCGGCTGGTGGCCGATCTGAGGCCGGGGAACGGTCCGGGCTTCCCCAATTTCCTTGCGCCGACCGGTTCGGGCGTGGTGCTCGAAGCGCAGGACGGATCGATCCGTCACGTCCGCGCGGCGGGCGGGGGGATCGATTTGCTCTTTCGCCCGGCGAGCGCGGTTCGCGCATCGCGTCGCGGGTTCGGGCTCGGCGGCCAGGCGTATTTCTTCACTCCGGTGGGAAGCGCCGAGAATCCGCGGTTCGAGCTTTGGCGATCGGACGGACACCCCGGCGCCACGCTGCGGCTGGCGGAGATCGCGGGGTTCGATCGCTTCTTCGGCTACCGGGTGGATTCAGGTCCCGATCCGGAACGCGGTCGGGCTTTCTTCATCCCTTCGGTCATCGACGTCCAGTCCGGTCTGGTCCCCGAGGGGCTCTGGATCACCAACGGCAGTGAGACCGGCACCCGCCGCGTCCTCGACAACCCGTGCGTCGGCTGCTCGGGCAAAATCGGCGAAGCGATTCTCGGTCCCGGCGGCCGATTCGTCTACACCGTGGACGATCGCGGCGAGGACGTCTCGCGCCTCTGGGCGAGCGACGGCACGGGGGCGGGGACGGTGCAACTGGCCGAATCGCCGAACCTCATCGATGGCGATCCGATCCGCTCGCTCGCGCGGTGGGGCGACCTTCTCCTGTTCGCCGCCTCCGATCCGGAGCATGGCCAGGAGCTTTGGGTGAGCGACGGCACCCCGGCCGGCACCCGCCTCCTCGCCGACCTGCGCCCCGGGCCGGCGCCGTCGTGGCCGGATGGGATCACCGTGGTCGGCAACCGGGCGTTCTTTTCGGCCGACGACGGGATGACCGGCCGCGAGCTGTGGGCGACCGACGGAACCGAGGAGGGAACCTACCGGGTGGCCGATCTCCGCCAGGGAACGCGGTCTTCCGCGCCCCAGTCGTTCACCGCGATCGGCAACCGCCTGGTGTTCGCGGCGGCCGACGACCGGTACGGGCTGGAGGTCTGGTCGAGCGACGGCACCGCGGCGGGCACCCGGCTCGTGAGCGACGTCCAGGTCGGGCGGCTGCCCTCTTCTCCGAGCGATTTTCTCGTGCTCGGCTCCGACCTGCTGTTCGTCGCCTCGCGCCTCGGCACCGGGCGCGAGCTGTTCCGGCTGCCGCTCTCGGCGCTCGGCGCGCCTTGAGGGTTGGATCGAACCCCGGAGGGCCGACGCCGGAGCTGTGTGAATTCCGGGACAAAGGGGGTAGGGTCGGTGCTCACACCCTTCGGAGGACCGTTCAATGAATCATTCCGGCGCATTCCGCAACGCGACCGCCGCGGCGCTCCTCTCGCTCGCGGCGGTCGCCCACGCCGCGACCCCCGCGGCGCTGGTGCGCGACGTGCGCCGGACCCCGGGGCCGAATCTGTCGTCGGCACCTTCCTATCTGGTCTCGCTCGGCGACCGCGCGCTCTTTTGGGCGAGCGCGCCGCTCGTCGGTCGCGAGCTGTTCCGGACCGACGGTACGACCGCGGGAACTTTCCTGGTCACCGATCTCTGTCCGGGGAGCTGCGATTCGCTCTCCTTCGCGGAGCACCCGCCGATCGTCGCCGCCGGCTATGCCTTTTTTCTCGCCACCGACGGCGCGCGCGGGACGGAGCTTTGGCGTAGCGACGGCACGGCGGCCGGAACGCGGCCGATGATCGATCTGGCGGCCGGTCCGGAAGACGGCTTCTACCTTTTCCTGATTGCCGGCGGTGATCGCGCGCTGTTCGCGACGTTGCCCCCGTTCGGCGAGGGGATAGATCTCTGGCAAAGCGACGGCACGGCCGCGGGGACCGCTCCGTTCGTGCATCTTGCCGACGGTGCGGCGACCGCCCTCACGCGGCCCGTCGGCGCCGCGGCGCTTGGGCCGCTCCCCGGCGGGCAGCGCCTCTACTTTCCCAATTTTTTGGTTGGCGGTGACAGCGGGGTCTGGGAGAGCGACGGCACGGCGGCCGGTACGCGACCGGTCCGCGCTCTTCCGGAAGCGAGCCGGGTCTTCTGCTCGGAGCGGAGCGACTTGCCGCGGGTAGCCGCAGGGGGCCTCGTGGTTTCACTTTCGGGCGCTGGCGATGGAACCGACTGCGAGCCCTGGCTCGCGGCGGAAGGCGTCGCGCGCCCCATCTCGGACCTCGCTCCGGGGCCGGAAGGCTCGTTCCCGTACGGTTTCATCCGCATCGGCCCGGTCACCCTTTTCGCCGCCACCGTGCCCGGCCTCGGCGAGGAGCTGTGGCGAACCGACGGCACGGCCGCGGGCACGTTCCTCCTCGGTGACGCCAACCCGGGAGACGAGAGCGCCCACCCCGTGTTCCTCGGTGATTTGGGGGGAGAGGCGTATTACTCGGAGTGCGACGCCGCCGCCGGTTGCGAGCTTTGGGCGACGGACGGCGCGGCGGGAAGCCTTCGCCGGGTGGCCGACCTCACACCCGGCCCTGAGTCTTCCGACCTAATGGCGGTGGGGGTGGCCGGCGGTCGCCTCTGGTTCAAGGCGTTCAACACCGTCGGCGGCTCGAAGCTCTGGACGATCGACGCGGCCGGAACGCTCGATTCCATCGCGACCCTCGGCGCGGGGGGCGATTTCCGCACCCCTTTCGCCTCCGTCGGGCCGCTCGCCGTCTTCGGCGCCGACCTAGGCGAGGGCTTGGGGACCGAGCTGGCGGTGAGCGACGGCACGTCCGCGGGGACCCAGACGCTCCGCGACCTTCTCGGAAGAGACGCCTCCTCGTTCCCGGATCAGCTCACCCCGGCGGCCGGGCGGGTCCTGTTCACCGCGACCGACGATACCCATGGCAACGAAGTCTGGCGGACCGACGGCACCGGCGCGGGAACCGGACTCGTCGCCGACCTCACCCCCGCGGGCGCGCCGTACGACGGCGCCTCGTTCCTCGCGCCGACCGCCACCGGCGTTGCACTTCAAGCGCCCGACGGCTCGATCCGCCATGCCCGGGCGCGGGCCGGCGGCATCGATTTCCTGTTCCGGCCCGACGGTGAGTTTCCAGGGGCCGGCTTCGGCTTTCGCCGCGGCGGCAAGGCGCACTTCATCGTCTCGGCCGGCGACTTTCCTCAGTCGACGCTGGAGCTTTGGCAGGTGGACGGGCGTCCCACCGGAAGCCGCGAGCTGGCCGAGATCGCGCGCTTCCGCCCGGTCGTCGGCTATCAGGTGACCGTCGCGGCCGATCCGGCGGGGGGGCGGGCGTTCCTGCTGCCGGTCAACACGGATGGCAAGGTGGGGGACATCTTTGACGGGCTGTGGATCACCGACGGAACACTTGCCGGCACGCGGCGCGCCGTTCCCGAGCCGTGCGCCCCCTGCTCCGAGGTGCGCGCGGGCGACGCGATCGTCGGTCCCGGCGGCCAGTTCTTCTATGTGATCGTGGACATCGTCGGCCGCTTCGCCCAGCTCTGGGTGAGCGACGGCACGCCGGCCGGAACGAAGAAGCTGCACGAAGGTCCGGGGCCGCTCGACGGCGGCGAGATCCGCTCGCTCGCGCGGCTCGGCTCCCGGGTGATCTTTTCCGCCTTCGATTTCGCGCGCGGCCAAGAGCTTTGGGTGAGCGACGGCACGGCCGGCGGTACCCGCCCGCTTTCCGATCTGCGGCCGGGGCCCTTGTCCTCGTCGCCCGCGCAGTTGGTGAGCGTCGGCGGCCGGGTCTATTTTTCGGCCGACGACGGCAAGACCGGCCGCGAGCTGTGGGCGACCGACGGCACGCCCGCGGGGACGAAGCGGGTCGCCGACCTTCGGCCCGGGGCGCGCGCCTCGGTGCCGCAGGCGCTCACCGCGATCGGCAACCGCCTGGTGTTCGCGGCCGACGACGGCAAGCACGGTCTGGAGGTCTGGTCGAGCGACGGCACCGCCGCGGGTACCCGGCTCGCGAGCGACGTGCAGGTCGGGCGGCTGCCCTCCACCCCGAGCGATTTCGTGTTGCTCGGCTCCAACCTGTTGTTCGTCGCCTCGCGCCTCGGCACCGGGCGCGAGCTGTTCCGCCTGCCGCTTGCGGCGCTCGGCGCGCCTTGAGGATTTGGGATCGAGCCCCGGAGGGCTGACGCCGAACCTCTGTGAATTCTGGGACCAACCCGATAAGGTCGGTGTCAGTCCTCCGATCCTGGGCACCTTGAGGAGAACCCGCCGATGAATCGTTCTGCCGCCTTCCGCGTTGCGACCGTCGCGGCGCTCCTCGCTTCGTTCGTGACGGTGGCCCACGCCGCGATATCCCCGGCGCTGGTCCGCGACCTGCGCCGGCAAGCGGGGCCGAATCCATCGTCGAACCCCTCCTCGATGGTCTCGCTCGGCGGGACCGCGCTGTTCTGGGCCGGCGCGCCATTTACCGGCGCCGAGCCGTACCTGACCGACGGCACGGCCGCGGGGACGTCGTTGATCACGGATCTTTGCCCGGGGACTTGCGATTCGCTCTCCCTGCCGGAGCATCCGCCGATCGCCGCCGCGGGCTTCGCGTTCTTTCTCGCCACCGACGGCTCGCGCGGGATCGAGCTTTGGCGCAGCGACGGCACCGCTTCCGGCACCCGGCCGATGATCGACCTGGCACCCGGTCCGGAGGACGGCACTTATCTGTTTCTGGTCGATGGCGGCGACCGCGCGCTGTTCGCGACCTTGGCCCTCTCCGGCGAGGCGATCGATCTCTGGCAAAGCGACGGTACTGCGGCGGGGACCGTGCCGTACGCGCGCATCTCGGCCGATGCGGCGAGCGCGCTCCCGATTCCCGCCGCCGCGGCGCTCGGGCCTCTTCCCGGGGGGCAACGCCTCTATCTGCCCAACTTTCAGATCAACGGCGAGAACGAGGTCTGGGAGAGCGACGGCACGGCGGCCGGTACGCGGCGGATCCGCACGCTGCCGGAGGTCCCGGGAACGAGCTTTTGCCTGGAGCAGGGCGACTTGCCGCGGATCGCCGTAGGGGGATGGGTCCTCTCGATCTCGGATGGAGGAACCGGATGCGAGCCCTGGCTTGCGGTGGACGGCGTCGCGCGCCAACTCGCCGATCTCGCCCCCGGGGCCGAAGGCTCGTTTCCGCACGGCTTCGTCCGCCACGGCGATCTGATCCTCTTCGCCGCCACCGTTCCCGGTCTGGGTGAAGAGCTTTGGCGGACCGACGGCACGTCCCTGGGCACGTTTCTCGTGAGGGATGCGTACCGCGGGACCCCCAGCTCGCACCCCGCCTATCTCGGCCGCCGCGGGGACAAGGCGTATTTTTCGGCGTGCGACGCCATGCACGGTTGCGAGCTCTGGGTCACCACCGGAACCGCCGGGGTGATGAACCTTTGGGCCGATCTTGCGTCCGGGCAGGAGTCGTCCAATCCGAGCCCCGTGGGGATGGCCGACGGCCGTCTGTTCTTCCGGACCTTCGCCGATGACGGCGCGCCGGAGCTGTTGGCGATCGGCGCGAACGAAGGGGTCGTCCACCTCGCGGCCCTCGCGGATGCCCAGGTCCGGACTCCCTTCGCCGCCGTCGCATCGCTCGCGGTCTTCGGCGCCAACTTCGGCGACGGCTCCGGAATCGAACTGGCGGCAAGCGACGGCACGCCCCAAGGGACGAAAACGATTCTCGACCTGGCGGTCGATATCCCTTCCTCGAATCCCGACCAGCTCACCCGGACGGCCGGACGGGTGCTGTTCACCGCGACCGCCGACGGCTACGGCACGGAGGTCTGGCGCACCGACGGCACGGCCCGGGGAACTCAACTCGTGGCCGATCTGACGCCGCCGGGAGAGTCGAGGGACGGTGCGTCTTTTCTCGCGCCGACCGCCACCGGCGTGGCCCTCCAGGCGCCCGACGCCTCGATCCGCCATGCCCAGGCGCGCACCGACGGCATCGACTTCCTGTTTCGCCCCCCGGGCGAGTTTCCAAGCGCCGACTCGGGTTTCCGCCTCGGCGACAGGGCGTACTTCTTCGTCACGGCGGGCGACTTTCCCGTGGCGACTCTGGAGCTTTGGCGGACCGACGGCAGCCCCGCGGGGAGCGGAGAGGTGGCCGAGATCACGCGCTTCAACCCGGTCGTCGGCTACCAGGTGACCCTCGCGGTCGCGCCGGGCGGCCGGAGCGCGTTCTTCCTGCCGGTCAATACCGACGGCAAGGTGGGCGACATCGCCGACGGCCTATGGACGACCAACGGGTCGGCCGCCGGCACGCGCCGGGTGGTGGCCGAGCCGTGCGCCCCCTGCTTCGGGGTGCACGTGGGCGACGCGATCGTCGGCCCCGGCGGGAAATTCTTCTACGTGGTCCGCGACATCGTCGATCGCTTTTCGCAGCTCTGGGTGAGTGACGGCACGGCGGCGGGGACCTTGAAGCTGCTCGATGGCCCCGGAAAGTTCGAAGGCGGGCCGATCCGCTCGCTTGCCCGGCTGGGGAATCGGCTGATCTTCGCCGCCTCCGATTCCGGGCACGGCCAGGAGTTGTGGACGAGCGACGGCACGGTCGGAGGCACGCGCCGTCTCGCCGATGTCCGCCCGGGGCCGTCGCCTTCCTGGCCCGATGAGCTGACCGCCGTGGGCAACAGGGTCTATTTCTCGGCCGACGACGGCAAGACCGGCCGCGAGCTTTGGTCCACCAACGGCACGACCGCGGGGACGAAGCGGGTCGCCGACCTGCGCCCCGGATCGCGCTCCTCGGTGCCGCAGTCGCTCACCGCGATCGGCGGCCGGCTGGTGTTCGCCGCCGACGACGGCACGGCCGGGCTGGAGGTCTGGTCGTCCAACGGCACGGCCGTGGGGACCCGCCTCGCGAGCGACGTGCAGAGGGGGCCGTTGCCCTCCTCCCCGGGCGATTTCGTGGCGCTCGGCTCCAACCTGCTGTTCGTCGCCTCGCACCTTGCCACCGGGCGCGAATTGTTCCGCCTGCCGCTCTCGGCGATCGGCGTGCCCTGAATACTTTTCTCCCCTCTGGCCTTTCCTCGGACCCTGCCGTAAGCTCGGGGCGCTTTCCCGGCCGACGCCGGGGTCGGAAAATCCAGCCAAAATCATCTTGCGGGGGAGTGCAGCTATGGCAGGTAGGACTGTTGGGATCTATGTCGATGTCGAAAACATCACGCGCAACGGCGGCTTCGGCATGCAATACGACGTGCTTCGCGAGTTCGCCTGCCGCGACGGCGCGGACGCCGCGCGCATCAACGCCTACGTCCGCTTCGACGAGGAGCGGTCGCGGCGCAACGATCCGACCTACGCCAAGGTGCTGGAGTTCCACAACCGTTTGCGCGACATCGGCTACAAAGTGGTGGAGAAACCGATCCGCTGGCAGTTCGATTCGGTGACCGGCGAGCGCTACGGCAAGGCGAACGCCGACATGGACATGGCGGTGGACATGCTGCTCCAGTCCGAGCGGCTCGACCGGGTGCTGCTCGCGACGGGAGACGGCGACTTCACCAAGGTGATCGAGGCGCTCCAGTATCGCGGCCTGCGCATCGAGGTGGTGGCGTTTGAAAACGTCGCCGAGTCGCTGCGCAACCAGGCGGACCTGTTCGTCTCCGGCTACCTGATCCCGAACCTGCTGCTGCCGCCGAGCCAGGCCGACCGCCGCCACTGGAACGACGAGGGCTCGCGGGTGCGCGGCATCTCGTACTGGGTGGACAAGGAGAAAAAGTACGGCTTCATCCGCTTCTTGACCACGGTCAACGACAACCTTTGGATCTACGACTCGCGCCGCCCCGGCTCGCCCTACGGCAACAGCTTCTTTCACATCTCGCAGCTGCGCGACTCGAACGTCTTCGACCGCCTGCCCAATCGCGAGGTGATCCTCGAATACACCCTGCGGAAAGGCGAAAAGGGCTGGGAGGCCGAGGACATCGTGGCCGTCGGCGGAATGCCGCGCGCGCCGTTCTCCCCCTGGTCGCCGACCTCCGCGGCAGCGGCGCACGCGGCGGTCACCGAGACCGGCACCCATGCGATCCTGGGCCTCCGCTCCGAGACCGGCACCCACTCGATCGCCGGGCTCCGCGGCGACACCGGCACCCACTCGATCGCGGGCTTGAGGGCGCCGGTCTGGGCCGAGCGCGAAAGCGCCGCCCGCACCTCGAGCCCGGTGTCGAGCGACCTCGAACCCGACGACGATTCGGACGAGGACGTGGAGGACGACGCGGGAAATCGGTAGGGGTTGATTTCCGTACCCGGGGCGACCACGAAGAATCAGGGCGGCCACGGGGGGCCGCCCCTACACGATCGCCGTTGGTTTTTTCGGCCACGATTCACGACCAGCCTCGTAGGGGTGGCCCCCCGTGGCCGCCCTGATTCCGCTACCGTCGCGGTGACGAAAACAAAGAATGTCTCGGGAAAGGCTCGGCGCGCACCGGAAAGGGTAGAGGCCGTTGCGATCTCGTCCGTGCCTCCGGCGGCCGGAGGGCGCTTGCCCCGAAGTTGAGCCCCGTCCCGTCTCAGGCCGCGCCGGCCGTTGTGATCTTGCGACCTCTTAACTCGAAGGAGGTGCGCAATGAAACGCTCCCGTTTCCTCTGGCTCGGCGTGGCCGTCGTCGCCCTGATCGCCGGTGCCGCGATCTTTCACGCTCAGATCCCGCCCACGCCCGGGCCGCCGTTCGGCAACCACTACCGCTGCTATGACGTGACGGCGAGCAGCGGATTCACCTCGCGGACGGTCAAGCTCAAGGATCAATTCGGCGGCGTCAGTGCCGTGGTGGTCAAGCCACGCCTACTGTGCAACCCGGTGGTCAAGAACGACGAGCCGCTGGACGACCCCAACCTCCACCTGGTCTGCTACGAAACCGCCGAAGCCGCCGCCGACCTGGGCCATACCGTCCTCACCGAGGACCAGTTCGGACAGCTGAAGCTGAGGGTCGAGAATCCGAACCTGCTCTGCGTGCCGGCGAGCAAGCGGGTTCTCGAAGGCACACCCCCGATCGATCCGACAGAGCCCTGAAGTTTTCCTGTCTCGACGCGAAACCGGGCGGCGGGACGCCCGGTTTTCGCAGCTTGATTTCCGCCGCCGACGCCGTCAATCTTCCGCAAGCTCGAAACCCGCCAATGGGCCGAGGTTCTCGCCCCGCTACGAAGCCAGTTCCAGCAAGACCTCAGGGTGCATCCTGGCGACCTTGATTAGAGTCTTCGCGGCCCCCGAGGGCTCCCTGCGCCCTTGTTCCCAGTCCTGAAGGGTGCGAACGGAAACGCCAAGCAGGGCGGCGAACGACGCCTGGGACAACCCCGCGCCTTGGCGGGCTTCGACGATGCCGGGCGATGCGGGGGTATGCACCCTCCCTCGCAAACCGGCCTTCATTTCGCGAACCGACTGAAGCAACTGCGCTCCAAGCTCATCACCGGAGGTAGCGAGCCGGATTCTTTCGGAAGGCTTAGCCATGTTCGATTTCCTCCTTGATCCGGCGGATTGGCCGCGATGAACGAGATGAAGGCGCTAAGCTCCTCCTCGGTCCAGTAGTCATCCGCGAGCCGCTGAAAGAGGGGCGTTTCGACAACGGTGTACACGGGCCGTACTATACGGCAATGCCGCATAGACGCCAACGATCAACACGACGCCCCGGTCGGTGCGCGCACCCTTCTGGTCCCGCCGGCCAGCGAGACGGCAACCGGCGCGACGCGCGCCGTTCGTGGTAGCTCGAACGGCTGGTGCCGCCGCGGAGACGCCCCGACGGCCAGCACCCGGGGAGGTTGTGGTTGGGTTCTAGTGAGTCTCTACGAAAAACCTCGCAGGCGGCGCGGGCGCCGAACGATCTCAGGCGCCGACCGTAGAGGCGACGCCCCACCGCGAAAGCCTCAGGGGGTCGTCCAGTCCTCCCATTGGAGATCCGAGACGCGGGAAAATTCTTTTCGGTTGTGGGTCACGAGGGTGGCCCCCAAGCTCCGAGCGTGGCCCGCGATCTGGAGGTCGTAAGCCCCAATCGGCTTTCCGGCGTCGGCCAGCTCGGCGCGAATGGCACCTGTATGAATCGCGGCGGCTGTAGTCCATGGGAGAATCTCAACGTTCTCCAAGAAAGCCCGAACGACGCGGCGCAGGGAATCGCCACGGTCGCTACGCAGAATGCCGAATTCCAACTCGAAGACGGTTATTACAGAGACCTTCAGTTCGCGCACCGCGAAGTCCTTCACCCGCTCGACCAGTGCGGAAGAAAAGCGCTTCATGATGTAGCTGGAGATGTCGGTGTCGAGCAGGTAGATCACAGGGGCGGGCGTTCTTGCGGAGGAGGTTCATCACCGGGTTCGAACTCGGGTGGGAGAAGGAGCGTCGGATCGGCAAAAAATCGATCCCACCCACCCATCTCCACCGGACGGAGGATCAGTGACTCCCCTTGGCGTTCGATGGTGACGGCATCCGTTTCGAAGCTGAGTTCGATCGGAATGCGGACGGCCTGGTTTCGGCCGTTACGAAAAATTCGAGCGATCGTCTTGGGCATCGTCGTTTCAGATCCTCTTGAGCCTATGTCGCTAGCATAGGCCGACGAACGGGTAGCCGTCAACTCTGGAGAAGGCTGTTCCTGATAGGGGTAGGGAGAGCCGGTTGAGTTCCCGGCCCCCCCTCCCTCCGAACCGGACGTGCGGATCTCCCGCATCCGGCTCTCCGGTTGGTGGTCTTACCTCCGAGAGGACTGACGGGCCCGGGCAAAGGCTG
>DATMZU010000221.1:0-5594 GCA_035607435.1 Thermoanaerobaculia bacterium
CGCCCACTACGCCTCCGGGCACTCCCCCCTCGACCCCGCCTTCGACGCCCGCGGGGACCTCCACGGGCTGCGCGGGTTTGGAGAGCCTGCCCAGGCGCCGCCGGACCGCTTCGTTGGCGCGCGCTTGCTCTTCCGGAGTCGCCTGCTGGCGATTTCCGCCGCGGGCCCTCAAATCGGCCTCGGTGCCGACCCAGACTTTCTCCTTTTCCGGAGCCGGCTCCGAAGCCGGGGGTCCGCCGAGATAGCTGAGCGCTGTGAGACCGGGAGGTGGGGGCGCGGGAGGTCCCGAGGGGGACTGAATCCCGGCCTCGGAGCCGTCGGCCGGCGCACCGGACCGAGGGGCCGGTTCGGCTCCGGTCGGTACCTCGTCGCCTCTCGGCGGAGCCGCCTCCATGCTGGCCATAGGCGCCGATTCGCTGCGGTCCGGCAGAGGCACGACGTCGCGCAGGCGCAGGGAAAAATAACCCGCCCCGGCCATCGCGATCAGGCTCGCGGCGAGCAGCCAGACGCTGCGGCGCACCATCGGGGGGCGCGGCGCGGGGGCGCGGAACGGCAGGACGTTCTCGCCGCCACGGAGCGCGGGATGCAGCTCGATCGAGTCCGGGATCTCTTCCTGGAGCTTCGCCAACAGGTCGGCCGGCGGTTCGAGGTCCGGTCCGGTCGGAGGGGCTTCGGCGAGCAATCGACGAAGCTCGCGCTCGCGGATTTCGTTGCGTTGGTTGTTGGCGTTCATCGCGCGTCCTCCTCGGTGGTCTCGGTCGTCGAGCCGAGCGTTGCATCGAGCGAATGGGCGAGCACGGCGAGCGCCTTCTTGATCCGCTTGCGGATCGCCACAGCGGTGACCCCCTCGTCACGGGCGATATCTGGAATGTCGGTGCCGCCCCAGAAATGGGCGGTGATCGTTTCGCGCAGCGGCTCGGGCAGTGCCATCACCGCGTGGCGCAGGCGTTCGCCGGAAACCGCGAGCCCGGCCAGATCCTCGGGGCTCGGCTCCGGATCGGCGACGCGATCCGCCACCTCGTCCTCGATCTGCACCACGCGCCGCGGCCGGCGGATGTGGTTCAAAAGGGTCGTATAGGCGATCCGGCAGAGCCAGGTGGCAAACCGCGACCGGCCGTCGAACCGAGGGAGGGCGTCCCACGCCTTCTTATAGGTGTCCTGCGTCAGGTCGGCCGCGAGGTCCGCGTCGCCGCCGCACAGCTTGGCGAGAAACGCGAACACCTGGCGGTAGGTGCCCGCCACCAGCCGCTCCGCCGCCGCGCGGTCGCCGCGCGAATAGTCGGCGAGCAGCCGCCGCTCGTCCTCGAACGAATCGAGGGGGAGCGATCTCGACGAGACGGGGCTCTGCTCCCTTGGGGTCATCATCGGAATCCGGATCGGGAACGCCAGCGCTTGTATGTTCATCCTACCCGCTTGGACACGGGAGCGGGGCGGAAGGAAACCACGCCTTGCGAACGCCCCCTTCCCGACACTAATCTTCCATCAACGAATTCTGGACCTGAGACCCGCGGAACCGACCGTCTCGATTCCGAGCAAGGAGCCGATCATGACCTGCCGACGCTCGCCGTGGATGCTGCCGATCCTCGCCGCACTTCTCGCGATTCTGCCCGCGGCCTGCGCGCCGAAGGCGCCGGACGCTTCGGGCACCGGAGCGCCCGCCGCCTCGACGGGTCCGGGCAATCCCCTCCAGGCCGTGGGGGCCGGCGAGGGCGAGGTTTCGATCGTCGCCTGGATCGGCTATGTCGAGAGGGGCGAGACGGATAAAAACTACGACTGGGTGACCGGCTTCGAGAAAGAGACCGGCTGCAAGGTGAGCGTGAAGACGGCCGCCACCTCGGACGAGATGGTCGCGCTGATGAACGATGGGGGTTTTGACCTCGTGACCGCCTCGGGCGACGCGTCGCTCCGGCTGGTCGCCGGGGGGAAGATCCAGGAGATCAACACCGCCCTGATCCCCAGCTGGGGCCAAGTCGATCCGCGGCTTCAAAACGCGGCCTGGCACACGGTCGGCGGCAAACATTACGGCGTCCCCTATCAGTGGGGGCCGAACGTGCTGATGTACAACACCAAGGTGTTCGGCACGAAGCCGCCCGATAGCTGGAGCGTCGTGTTCAACGAAACCACGCTACCCGACGGCAAGTCGAACAAGGGGCGGGTGCAGGCCTACGACGGCGCGATCTACATCGCCGACGCCGCGCTCTACTTGAAGTCGGCGAAGCCGGCCCTCGGCATCAAGGACCCGTACGCGCTCACCGAGGAGCAGTACAAAGAGGCGCTCGCCCTGCTGCGCGGCCAGAAGACCCTGATCGGCAAGTACTGGCACGACGCGAACGCCCAGATCGACGACTTCAAGAACGAGGGGGTCGTCGCCTCGGGCACCAGGCCGTACCAGGTCAACCTGCTCCAAGCGGACAAGCAGCCGGTCGCGAGCGTCTTCCCCAAGGAAGGGGCGACCGGCTGGGCGGATACCACCATGCTGCACGTCGATTCGAAGCACCCGAACTGCGCCTACAAATGGCTGGAGCATTCGATCGCCCCGAAGGTCCAAGGCGACGTCGCGTCCTGGTTCGGCTCGGTGCCTTCCGTTCCCGCGGCCTGCAAGGGCAACACTCTGCTCGGCGAGACCGGCTGTGCCACGAACGGCTTCGACAACTTCGACAAGATCGCGTTCTGGCGAACGCCGACCTCCGACTGCGGCGACGGCACGAAAACTTGCGTGCCCTACTACCGTTGGACGACGGACTACATCGCGATCCTCGGCGGCCGGTAGCTCTAGATTCGGGCCGAGCTTCGACGGACGAACGGCGATTCCGCAATGAGCGCTCCCGCCGTTCGTTTCGTCGAGGTCTCGCGCCACTTCGGCGAGGTGCGCGCGGTGGACGGCGTCTCGCTCGAAATCGCCGACGGCGAATTCTTCGCGATGCTCGGCCCCTCGGGGTCGGGCAAGACCACCTGCCTGCGCATGCTCGCCGGTTTCGAACAGCCGACCGCCGGCCGAGTCGAGCTGCACGGCCGCGACGTGACCGACCTGCCCCCCTACGAGCGGGACGTCAATACGGTCTTCCAGGACTACGCGCTGTTTCCTCACCTGTCGGTGGCGGATAACGTCGCCTACGGCCTGACGATCAAAAAGGTGGCGAAGCCGGAGATCCGCCGCCGGGTGGATGAGGCGCTCGAACTGGTTTGCCTCCCCGACTACGGCGCGCGGAAACCGGCGCAATTGTCCGGCGGGCAACGCCAAAGGGTGGCGCTCGCCCGCGCCCTGATCAACCGGCCGCGCGTGCTACTGCTCGACGAGCCGCTCGGCGCTCTGGATCTCAAACTCCGGCAACAGATGCAGACCGAGCTGAAAGCGATCCAGCGGCAGGTGGGGATCACGTTTCTGTTCGTCACCCACGATCAGGAAGAGGCGCTCGCAATGTCCGATCGCCTGGCGGTCTTCAACCAGGGCCGCATCGAACAAGTAGGCACTCCGGCCGAAGTCTACGAACGGCCGCGCACGGTGTTCGTCGCCGGTTTCGTCGGAACCACGAACCTGCTGCTTGGGGATCTGGCTCAACGGTTGACCGGTACGCCCGGCCCCGCGGCGATCCGGCCGGAGCGAATCCGCCTCCTGGCTTGCGACACCACCGCAGGAGCTGGCGAGGCGAGCGCCACCGGATCGATCCGCGAGGCGGTCTATCTCGGGATGCACACGCGCTACACGGTCGATCTCGATGAAGGCGGGGAGCTGGCCGTGGTGGCCCAAAATCTCGATGCGGATGCGGCGGACGCCGCCTGCGCCCAAGGCCGGCGCGTCCGGCTCGCCTGGGAACCCTCGGCGATCCGCGCGCTTGTCGGGTAATCGGGATCTCGGAAAATCGCCATGCTCCGCCGCGCCGCCAACTTTCTGTTCCGCCATCCGCGTTGGGCGCTCGGGCTGCTGCTCGGGCCGCCGCTGCTGTGGTTGGGCGTCGTTTACCTCGGTTCGCTCGCCGCCCTCCTGGTCCAGAGCTTTTTCCATGTCGATGAGTTCACCGGCCAGGTGGTGCGGAGCTTTTCGTTCGCCACCTACGCGCAGCTTTTCACCCCGGCGAATCTGGACATCTTCAAACGCACGACCCTGATGGCTGCCGCGGTGACGATCGCCGCCGCCTTGCTCGCCTTTCCGCTCGCCTATTACATGGCGCGCTACGCCCGTGGTCGGGTGCGCTCTCTGCTCTACCTCGGCGTCATCCTGCCGCTCTGGTCGAGCTACATCGTGCGCGTCTACTCGTGGAAATTGATCCTGGCCAAAGAGGGAATTATCTCCTGGTTCTTTTCCGCCGCAGGGTTGAGCCGGGTGCTCGACGCGGTTCTTGGCATTCCCGGAATCGGCGGGCCGTCGCTCTCGTTCTCCTCGCTCGGCCGCTTCCTGGTCTTCCTCTACATCTGGCTCCCCTACATGATCCTACCGATCCAGGCCGCGCTCGAACGGGTGCCGAAATCGCTGCTCGAAGCCTCCGCCGATCTCGGCGCGCCGCCGGGGAAAACCTTTCGCAAAGTGACGCTGCCCCTCGCCCTTCCCGGAGTGATCGCGGGCTCGATCTTCACGTTCTCGCTCACGCTCGGCGATTTCATCATCCCGGGCACGATCGGAGATTCAAGCCTGTTCATCGGCCAAGCCGTCCTCCGCCACCAAGGCACGGCGGGCAACGTCCCCTTAGCCGCCGCGATGACCGTCGTGCCCATGCTGATCATGGCCGCCTACCTCGCCTGGGCGCGGCGGCTGGGAGCATTCGATGCGCTCTAAATCCAAGCCGAGCATCGGCGAACGCGCCCCGCTGGGCTTGAAGCTCGCGGCGCTCGGCGCGATCCTCTTCCTCCACCTGCCGCTGCTCGTGGTCTTCCTCTATGCCTTCACCACCGACGAGGCGACGCTCTCGTTTCCGCCCCCTGGGCTCACCATGCGCTGGTTCGCGATAGCCTGGCAACGCGCCGATCTTTGGGAAGCTTTCTCCCTGTCGCTCCGCGTCGCGGCGGTCTCCACGGCAGTGGCGGTCATCCTAGGCACCCTCGCCGCGCTCGCCGTGGTCCGAGGACGCTTCGCCGGGCGCGAAATGGTCACCCTGCTTGTGATCCTCCCGATCGCACTGCCCGGAATCGTCACCGGCATCGCGCTACGCTCAGGCCTAGCGCTCACGGGCCTCCCCTTCAGCTTCTGGACCATCGTCGCCGGCCACGGAACGTTCTGCATTGTGACGGTCTACAACAACGTAGCGGCTCGCCTACGGCGCACCGGCCGCTCCCAAATAGAAGCCTCGATGGACCTAGGGGCCGACACCTTCCAAACCTTCCGCCGCATCGTCCTTCCCGGCTTGGCCACCGCGCTCCTTGCCGGAGGAATGCTCGCTTTCTCGCTGTCGTTCGACGAAGTGATCGTCACCACCTTCACCGCGGGGCAACAGCGGACCTTGCCGATCTGGATACTGGATCAGCTGACCCGCCCGCGGGATCGGCCGGTGACCAACGTGACCGCCCTCTTCGTGATCGCGGTGACGACTTTGCCGATCTTGCTGGCGCATCGGATCTCGGGGGGTGGGGGGCGGGAGGATCGGTGAGGGGGAGGGCGATGG
>DATMZU010000703.1:0-12374 GCA_035607435.1 Thermoanaerobaculia bacterium
CGAACCTTCTTTTCGATCGCGGCGACTTGCCCGGCGCGCGCCAACTGTACGAGCAGGCGCTCACCACTTTCCGGACGCTGGGCAACAAGGGGGCCGAGGCGGGCGCGCTCAACAACCTCGCCGTGGTCCTGCGCCGCCAGGGAGACGGAGCGGCGGCGGTCGGGCTCTACGAGCAGGTCCTGGCGCTCGCCCGGGAGACCGGCAACCGCTATGGCGAGGCGAGCACGCTGGGCAATCTCGGCACGCTGTCCACCGGCCGCGGCGAGCTGGGCAAGGCACGCGACCTGCTCGAACGTTCGCTCGCGCTCCGCCGCCAGCTGGACGATCCCGCCGGGGTGGCCTCCGCGCTCGACAATCTGGGCACCGTTCTGCGCCGCCAAGGCGATCTGACGGGTGCCCGCCAGCGCCAGGAGGAATCGCTCGCGGCGCGCAGGAAGATCGGCCAGAAGGCGGGCGAAGCCGCCTCGCTCGTCGGCCTTGGGCTCACGCTGCTCGACCAGGGGGATCTCGCCGCGGCCAAGCAGCGGTTCGATGAATCGCTCGCGCTGTGCAAGAAGCTGGGCAACCGGAGCCTCGAAACCTCCGCCCGGTACGGCGTCGCCGAGGTGCTCGCCCGCCAAGGCGACCTGTCCGGAGCGCGGGCCGCGCACGAGGAGGCGCTGCGCCTGCGGACCGAGCTGGGAGAAAAGAGCCAGGAGGCGGCCAGCCGGTTGGGCCTCGCGGGCGTGCTGCTCGGGGCGGGCGACCCGCAGAGCCTCGCCAGGGCGGAGACCGAAGCCCGCGCCGCGGCCGAAGAGCTGGGGCGCCAAGGAGCGATCGCCGATCAGGCGGTGGCGCTCAGTCTGGCGGGAGAAGCGGGCGAACGGCTGGGGCACGCCACCGCGCGGGCGGCGATCGCCCAAGCGCGGGGCTTGATCGGCGGCGAGGTCGCCAAGCAGGACGCGAAGGCCCGGCTGATCGTCGCCGTCCGCTCCGCGCGGGGGCTCGCTCCAGCCGCGGCTCAGAAAGAGCTGGAAGCGGTGCTCGCGGAAGCCGAAAAGCTTGGTTTGATCGAGCTTCGCTTCGAGGCGAGCCTGGCGCTCGCCAACCTCGATCGCTCCCCCGCCGGAGCCGCCCGGCGGGCCACGATCGCCCGCGAGGCGCAGGCCCGGGGCTACGTCGAGCTGGCGCGGCGGGCGGGGTGACGGTCAGTTCTTGTTCGCCAGGTCCTTCCACTCTTTGTCGGCATCGACGATGAACTTCGCCTGGTCCTTCTCCCACGATTTCTGAACGCCCTTGTCGTAGTTCACGTACAGCTTGCCGCCCACCACCTTCCAGATCGTCGGATCGGCGGTGACCAGGTGACCCTTCGCCAGACCGTAGGCGCAATGGCCGCCGTACTGCGGCGCGTATTTTTCCGGGCTGGCCGCGAACGCGTCGCGATGGGCCGAAGTGGCGAAGCGCCAGGTGGCGCCGTTCCAATCCTTGGTGAATTCGGCCTTGCCGGGGACCGGCTTGCCGTCGAAGTAGCTCACGGTATCCCAACCGTCGAGGGCGAGGCCGGCCTTGTTTTTCTCGATCGGCTGCGCGCCGAGCACGGGTCCGACGAGGACGAACGAGAAGGCGACGACGGCGAGCAGGGCGAGGGTGAGTCGGTGACGCATGGTGTCGATCTCCTGAAGTGCTTCGGGTTTCGCCGCGCGGGGCGTAAATTCATGGAACCGAGAAGCTCGCGCGGAATTTAAGAGAGCCCTCTTCGTGACTCCCTGCAAGTCATTTGCCGCGGCCGTCGTTTCGGTTTCAACGGCGGGTCATGCGCCCAACGCCTCCAGGTCCAACACCTCGGCCGGATCGATGCCGCGCGCCTGGACCAGGACCCGGATCTCCTCGCCCATTCCCTCGCCGTCGAGCAGGTCCATCGCCTGGCGGCGAACGGTCGCATCCGCCCCGCGCAACTCGTCGAACAGGCCGCAGGCGGTGAGCCAGAGCGCCTGGCGCCCGAGGACGACGGTGGTGAGCCCCTCCTGCTCTCCCGCGCCGATCAGCGCCGAGAAATCGACGTGCGCGGTGAGATCCTGCCGGCCCACGTCGCGGAACGGATCGCGGTGCGCCCGATGATGGCGGTAGCAGCCGAGCGTGCCGTGAAAGCGGATGCGGCCGTCCACCAGCTGCGGCTTGGGAAAGCCGTAGTCGCAGGTGACCAGCAGGCCGCGGTCGAGCCTCCGGGCGAGGTCGCTGTACAACGGTCGCCAGCCGGGGGCCAGGTCGGCGATCTGGCCGGGCGCGAGATCGACGTGCGGGCCGTCGAGCAGCTCGACCAGCGCCCGATCCGACAGTTCGCCATGGCGCCAGGAAAAAGCGCCCTGCTCGTCGAGATCGACCCACAGCTCGCCCACGCGGCCTCCTTCTCGCCCCACCAACCGGTGGACCGGCAGCGCATCGAACAACTCGTAGGAAAAGATCAAGCCGCGGATCGAGCGCGCGGGGATGAGATCGAGCCGCCCGACCGACTCGACCCCTGGCGGCAGCGGCCGGGCGACTCGGTCCCACGCGCGCAGCCAACGCGCGGAGCTGCCGGGAGGAAAGGCGGCGAGGGTATGGCCCAGATGGACTCCCGTTCCGTAACCCGCCTCGAACAGCTCGGCCGGACGCCCAAGAGCTTGGTCGAGCCGGCCGAGCAACCGCGCGGTGACCCGGCCGAACAGCGGCGACCAGGAGGCGCCGGTGACGAAATCTCCCTCCTCGCCGATCGGCAGCTCGATCCGATTGTAGTAACCGCCCGCACCGTAGAGGGCCTCCTCCATGAACGCGGCGAACGGAATGGGTCCGTCGGTCCGGATGCGCGCGCTCAAGCGGTCGGCAGGAGAGGACATGGACGCGCACTCTATGGGATCTCCGGCCGGTCGAGCTGTTAGCATCCGCGCCGAATGAGCGAAACCCACGGCTCCGCCTCGACCGTTCCGACGACCGAACGCCTGCTCGATCTGATCGACGCGATGGCCGGCCGGCCGGTCGTTCTGGTCGCCGACCTGGTGGTCGATCGGTTCTTGACCGGCACGCCGAAACGGATCAGCCGCGAAGCGCCGGTCTTGATCCTCTCGTATCAAGGCGAACGGATCGCGCCCGGCGGCGGAGCAAACGCCGCGGCCAACGTGATCGCGCTCGGCGGCCGGCCGCTGGTCTTGGGTGCGGTGGGCGACGACGCGAACGGTTCCGACCTGCTGGCGGACCTTTCGGCACGCGGCATCGACACGTCCGGGGTGCTCGTTCGGCCCGGCTACCGAACGCCCACCAAGGTGCGCATCCTGGGCGGCGGCAGACACTCGATCAAACAGCAGATCGTCCGCTACGACATCGAGGACACGCTGGTTTTGACCGACGCCGATCGCAGCGCGTTCGTCGCCCGGCTCGAAGCCTGGCGCGCCGAAGGAAGCGCCGGACTTTCGACCGCGATCCTTTCCGATTACGGCTACGGCACCGTCGAGCCCGGGTTTCTGCCGCTTCTGCGCGCGGCGCTCGGCCCCGGCTCGATTCTGCTGTGCGACAGCCGGTATCGCCTGGGCGACTTTCGGGGGTTGGATGGCGCGACCCCGAACGAGGAGGAAGCCGAAGCGCTGCTCGGAAGGCCGATCGACGACGCGCCGGAGCCGCTCGCCCAGGCGGGGAGAAGCCTGCGCGACACGCTCGGCGCCGGTTTCCTGCTGGTCACCCGCGGAAGCCGCGGCATGAGCCTGTTCGATCCGGAAGGCGCCATCCATCTGCCGGTCCACGGCACCGATCAAGTGGCGGACGTGACTGGCGCGGGCGACACGGTGATCGGCACGTTCGCCTTGGCGCTCGCCGCGGGAGCGACGCCGCTTGAAGCCGCGCTGCTCGCCAACTATGCCGGCGGCATCGTGGTGATGAAAATGGGCACGGCGACGCTCTCGCGCGACGAGCTCGCACGAGCCGTGCGCTCCGATCCTCGGCCGGTCGAGGGGCTTCGATGGGCCGGGTAACGACGGTCGAAGAGCTTCGCTCCGAGCTGCCGGCGCTCCGCGCGGCGGGGAAAAGCATCGCGTTCGCCAACGGCCATTTCGACCTGATCCACGTCGGCCACCTGCGCTACCTTGAGGCGGCGAGGGCCGAAGGGGACGCGCTGATCGTGGCGATCAACGACGACGATTCGGTGGCACTGCTCAAAGGCGCGGGGCGGCCGATCGTGCCGGCCGCGGAGCGGGCCGAGCTTCTCGCGGCGCTTCTTCCGGTCGATTTCGTCGTCGTCTTCTCGGGCGACTCCCCCGCCCCGCTGCTCGCCGCGCTCCAGCCGGACGTTCACTGCAAGGGGACCGACTACGGCTCTCCCGAACGGGTGCCCGAATACGAGACGGTGCGCGCCTACGGCGGGCGCACCGCGCTGGTCGGCGATTCGAAGGATCACGCGACGAGCGACCTGATCTCGAAGGTCCGGGCGTTGCCCTGATCCGGAAACCGAGCCTTTGCGCATTCTGATCGTCAAGACGAGCGCACTCGGCGACGTGGTTCACGCCCTGCCGGTCCTCGGCGCGCTGCGGCGGCATTTCAAAACGGCGCGGATCGCCTGGGTGGTCGAGCAGTGGATCGCGCCGCTGCTCGCCGGGCACCCGGACCTCGACGAGGTGATTCCCGTCCGCCTGGGCGCTTGGCGCAAGCGACCGTTCGCCCGCGCGACGCTCTCCGAGCTGGGCCGGCTCCGCTCCCGAGTCGCCGACTTCGCTCCGGACGTCGCCCTCGATCTGATGGGAAACCATAAGGCGGGGGTGCTCGCGGCGCTCTCCTTCGCCGATCGACGGCTTGGGCTCGCCCGCGAATTCCGCCGCGAGCCTTCGAGCGCGATCTGGATCAACGAAGGGGTGCCGCTTTCCCCGGATCAAAACGGCCACGCGGTCGATCGGATGCTCGCCGTGCTCGGCGGCTTGGGGCTGCCGCAAGAGCCCGCGGAGTTTCAACCCGAAAAGATCCTGGCGGGGCCGGACGCCGAGATCCCGGGCGGCACCGAGCGTCCCGCCGATCCACCCGATCGATTCGCTTTGCTCCATCCCGGGGCCGGCTGGGGCAACAAGAGGTATCCCGCGGGAGGCTGGGGCCGCGCGCTTCAGGCGCTCGCCCAGGAGTCCGGCCTGCCGAGCCTCGTTGCCGTCGGACCGGGCGAAGAGCCGCTCGCGGCGGAGATCGTCGCGGCGAGCGGCGGCGCGGCGCGTTCGGTTCCGGCCGAGATCCCCGCTTTCGCGGCGCTCGCCCGGCGGGCGCAGATCGTCCTCGGCGGCGATTCCGGGCCGACCCACCTCGCCCATGCGCTCGGACGGCCGGTGCTGATGGTGATGGGACCGACCGATCCCGCCCTCCACGGACCTTACGGCGCCCCTCATCTCGCGCTCGCCAAACGCCTGCCGTGCAGCTACTGCCATCGCCGATTCGCCGAGGTGAAGGCCTGCCTGCTGGAGATCGCGCCGCGCGAAGTCGCGGCGCGCGCCGGAGAGATCCTCCGATCTACCGGTTTCTCAAGCAGTTAGGTCGCGCCCCTCGGATTGACCCTCGATTCGGGCGACTGTTATGCTCGATGTCGAATACAACGCTTCTTGTCAGTCTTAAGCGCGCCTGCTCCGACTCCCTCGAGGACCTGACATGGCTTTCGGTAAGACCCCCGCACCTCCCGAGCCCCGCGCTCGACCTTCCGGCACTACGGCGCAAGCGACAAACGCCGCCAATTCCGCCAAGTTCGGCGAGATGTTGATCCGCGCGGGCAAGATCAACGAGATGCAGCTCCAGGAAGCGCTGACGCTCCAGAAGGATCAGGGCGGGCGCCTGGGCACCAACCTGGTCAAGCTCGGCTACATCACCGAGAAGGCGCTGGTCGAAGCCTTGTCGCAGCATTTCGGCGTTCCCGCGGTCGATCTCAATTCGATGGAGATCGACGAGAACGTGCTCAAGATCATTCCGGCGGACATCGCGCGGAAGTACACGATCCTGCCGGTCTCCAAGGCGGGAGCGACGGTCACGGTCGCGATGATCGATCCGACCAACGTCTTCGCGATGGACGACGTGAAGTTCATGACCGGCTACAAGGTGGAGCCGGTGGTCGCCTCGGAAACCAGCATCCGCGGCGCGATCGATCGGGTCTACGGCTCGACCCACGCGATCGAGCTGAAAAAGGTGATGGAGGGGCTGTCCGAGGAGGCGAGCGGCGACCTCGAAGTGCTCGACGAGGAGGAGGATCTCGACCTCGCGACCCTCGAAGAGGAATCCGAGCAGGCGCCGGTCGTCAAGCTGGTCAACATCGTGCTTTCCGACGCGATCAAGCGCGGCGCCTCCGACATTCACATCGAGCCGTACGAGAAAGAGTTCCGCGTCCGTTACCGGATCGACGGCATCCTCTACGAGATGATGCATCCGCCGATCAAGCTGAAAGAAGCGATCACCAGCCGCATCAAGATCATGGCGAAGCTCGACATCGCCGAGAAGCGGATGCCGCAGGACGGCCGCATCAAGATCAAGACGAAGGTCTCCGGCCGGGTGAAGGATCTCGACTTCCGCGTCTCGGTGCTGCCCACGCTGTTCGGCGAAAAGATCGTCATGCGGCTGCTCGACAAAGACAAGCTGATGCTCGACATGAGCAAGCTCGGCTTCGAAGGCGACGCACTGCGCCGTTTCGAGCACGCGATCCTGAAGCCGTACGGCATGGTGCTGGTCACCGGGCCGACCGGCTCGGGCAAGACCAACACGCTCTATTCGGCGCTGTCACGGATCAACACCCCGGAGGTGAACATCCTCACCGCCGAAGACCCGGTCGAGTTCAACCTGCCGGGGATCAACCAGGTCCAGATGCGCGAGCAGATCGGCCTCAATTTCGCGGCCACGCTGCGCTCGTTCCTGCGCCAGGATCCGAACATCATCCTGGTCGGCGAGATCCGCGACTTCGAGACCGCCGAGGTGGCGATCAAAGCTGCGATGACCGGCCACCTCGTGCTCTCGACCCTGCACACCAACGACGCCCCCTCCTCCGTTCACCGCCTGATGAACATGGGCATCGAGCCGTTCCTGGTCGCCACTTCCGTTCACATGATCGTGGCCCAGCGGCTGGTGCGACGGGTCTGTTCGTTCTGCAAAGAACCGGCCGAATTACCGGCGACCGCCCTCTTGAACGCCGGCTTCTCGGAGACCGAATCGCGCACGCTCAAGCTGTTCAAAGGGCGGGGCTGCGAACGTTGCAGCGCCACCGGCTATAAGGGCCGGATCGGTCTCTACGAGGTGCTGGACGTGGACGACGACATCCGCGAGCTGATCCTCTCCGGAGCCAGCTCTTACGAGCTGCGGGCCAAGGCGATCCAGCGCGGCATGCAGACCCTGCGCGACAGCGGCATGCAGAAGGTCCGCGACGGCATGACGACGATCGAGGAAGTTCTGCGCGAAACGGTGGTTTGAGGGGTTTAAGCCCGGCTATCCCACAGGATGTCGGCGATCCCTCGCCGGTGGTTTTCGGCTCGGGCGATCACGAACAGGGCGTCCGACAGGCGGTTGAGATAGCGGATCGTCCAGGGTCCGATGGGCTCGGCGCGGCCGAGGGCGACCAGATCCCTCTCGGCGCGGCGGCAGACGGTTCGGGCGACGTGAAGCTGCGCCGCGCCGATCGCGCCGCCCGGCAGGATGAAGTTCTGGAGCGGCCCGAGCTCTTCGGTCAGCCGGTCCATCAACGCTTCGAGTGCCACGACGTGGCGCTCTTCGATCGTCGGGACGGGAAACCGCGCCTTGTCCTCTTCCAGGATGCACAGGTCGGAGCCGAGGTGGAACAGCTCGTTTTGAATCCTCGTCAGCTCGCCGGCCAGCCGATCGTCCAGTCCGGAGGCGATGGCGACGCCGATTTGCGAGCTCAGCTCGTCCACCGTGCCATAGGCCGCGATGCGGAGCGAATCCTTTTCGACCCGTTGACCTCCGCCGAGCGCGGTCGTCCCATCGTCGCCGGTTCGGGTGTAGACCCTGGTGATGCGTGGCATGGCTGGCCTCGGGACCGATGGGCCTCAGATCGTGGGAGGAATGGAGCGGTATTTCAAGCAAAGCATTCGCTGCCTGCGAAGAAAACCCCTCGCACCCACGCTGAACGACCCCATCTCGACTGCGACCGGCTCGACCGAGGGTGGCTATTTCGATCGATGCCGGTCTTCGATCGGACTGCGGGTTTACTTCGCGGCGGCCCGGGCGGCGGCCCGGGCGGCGCGGCGCGCTTGTTCCCGGCGCTCGGCGACGTTCATGGGCGATTTGTCCGCTCGGCCCTGTCCGGAGAGCTTGCGGATGACATCGGCAAAATCAACCGGCTCGGGCGCCGGTTTGGCGGACTTGGGCTTCACGGACACAGTGGGGCGCTTGGCCACCGCTTTCGCTGGTTTCGGCATGGCATAAGCATGGCACAGCCGGGGCCGGAGAGGAAGATCTAATTTTCGTTCGCCTGATCCTAGAAATTGCATGACATCAACGACTTCGAGCGCTCTCGAAGGCCGGAGCGAGGCCACAGAATCGGCGCCGAAGAGCGCTCGGTCGGGAGCTGCGAGCCCTTGTCGGCGATAGAGTAGGAGACCGTGAGCGTCCGCCTCGACAAGTGGCTGCAGGTCGCCCGAATGTTCAAGACCCGCACGCAGGCGACCCACGCCTGCGAGCTGGGCCGAATTCAGGTGAACGGGCAAAATGCCAAGGCCCACCGGCATTTGTCCCTGGGTGACCGGGTGGAGCTGGTCCAGGGCGATTGGCAGCGGATTTTGATCGTCCGCGAGCTCGTCGACCGGCCGGTACCGAAAGCCGAAGCCGCCGCGCTGTTCGAAGATCTGAGCCCGCCGCGCCCGGAGCTCGAAACCGATCCGATCCGCCGCCTGGGGCGCCGGCCCCCCGCTCTTCGCGAGGCCGGAGCGGGGCGGCCCACCAAGAGGGATCGCCGGGACATCGAGCGCTGGGAGGGAGGCGAAGAGTAGACCGGGAGACCGGGCTACTCGCCGAGGAACTCGCCGATCGACGCCAGAGGCGCGATGCGGTCGCAAAGGATCTTGAAGACGGCGGTGATCGGCACGGCGAGGATCGCGCCCGCGACACCCCACATCCAGGTCCAAAACGTCAGGCTGAGGAAGATGACCACCGGATTGAGGGTGAGGCGGCGCCCCAGAACCATCGGCGAGATGATGTACGCCTCGGTGACGTTGAGCACGAGAAACGCCCCGATCGGCAGCAGCGCCTGCGCCAAGGACTCGAAGGTCAGGAAGCCGAGCAGGCCGAACAACACGTAGCAGACGCCGGCCCCCAGGTACGGGATGTAGTTGGCGATCGCGACGACCGCACCCCAGAGCACCGGGTTCGGCAAGCCGATCCACCACATCGCCAGACCCGTGCTGGTACCCAACCCTACGTTGATGAACGTCACGGTGACCAGATAGCGCGAGACCTCGCCTTGGAGGGCGCGGACGATCTCCGCCCCTTGGCGCTTGCTTTCCATGCTGGGCAGCACCTTGATCAGCTTGCGCAGGAACAGGTCGCCCGAAGCGAGCAGGAAGAACACCAGGATGAACATGACGAGGGCGCCCGCGGCGATCTCGGTGGCCTGGTTGGCCAGACGGATGCCGAGCGACGGCTGATTCACCGTCACGTTCTGAGTCGCCGATCCGACCTGGGTGATCTTCTCGACCTGCTCGGTGGCCTTTCCCAGCGTTTGGACCGGTTTTTTCAGGTCGCGGAGGCGCCGCTCGACCCGGTGCAGGCTCTGCGGCGCCTTTTCCATCCAATCGTAAGCGGGCTGCGCCAGCTGATACACGGCAAAGCCGAGGCCCCCCAGGAGAGCGAACAGGACGATTCCCGCACCCAAGGGGGCCGGAATGCGCAAACGCCGCTTCAAGAACCGGACGATCGGTTCGAGCAGAAGGGTGAGCAGGCCCGCGAGAACCACAGGGAGCAGGAACGACCGCGCGGCATAGAGGGTGTAGAAGGCGGCGAGCAGAAACAGGCCGGTGAGCGGTCCGTTGCGAATGCCCAAGGCACGGGCGATGGAGCCCTGCGGTGCTTCGTCCGGAGATTCGATTTGCGATTCGGGGATTTCGGGGGGCACGAAGAGTCCTTCCGCGAACGACTTTAGCAGGGTTCTTCCGGTCGTCCGCGCTTTCCGCCGGCTTGCGCCAGCAAAGCGACGGTCTCGGCGAAATTCCCGACCACCTCGCAGCACTCGTCGAACAGCCAAGACGCTACGCCCGCGACCTCGCGAGCCTCGACCGCAACCGGCCTTTCGGGCAGCGGCAGGCGGAGCTGCGCCGAGCTTTCGGCTCGTTCCGACGACTCTCGGCCGACCTTGGTTTCCAGCATCCCGGCCTCCCCTCCCCGTTCGGCGAGAAACCGGGCGAGCGCCGCGGCATAGCCATGAGTCGTCAGAACTCGCTCGGCCCCGGTCTCCTCGATCGTCCGCAGGAGGTCCCCCCAATCGGCATGATCGGAGACCACGAAGCCTCGATCGAAGCTCGAACGGCGTACCCGGTCGGGAAGGAGCATCCAGCCCGAGGCGAACCCCGACTGGGCACGGCCGATCCGGCGCATCCAGAGCGAGCCGAAGGCGGCGGGCGGCGCGATCATCAGATCGCCCGCGAACGAGCCGCTGCTCTGCGGGTCGATTCGCCGCGTGGGCGGCAGCTGCACGCCCGAGCGGCGGTAGATCTCGTTGATGTCTTCGATCGCGCCATGGGTTCGGATCGTTCGCCCCTCGACGTGCGGCGCCAATGCCGCCAGCAGCCGCTGCGCCTTGCCGAGCGAGTAGGCGCAGAGCACCGAAGCGCGACCGGCCTCGGCATTTTCGCGCCACCAGGCGGCGACCTGAGCCGCGACCGCCGCGGTTTCGGTCCAGCGGTAGATGGGCAAGGCGAACGTGGCTTCGGTGATGAAGGTATGGCAGCGGACCGGCTCGAACGGCGCGCAGGTGGGGTCGGCCTGCCGCTTGTAGTCGCCCGAGACGACCCAGACCTCTCCCCGGTGCTCGATCCGCACCTGCGCCGAGCCGAGCACGTGCCCGGCCGGATGAAACGACAGATCGACCTCGCCGACCCGCCGCGACTCGCCGTACGGCACACCTTCGATCCGCGCCTTCGGCAAGCGATGCCGCAGCAGGTCGAGCCCGGGCGCGGCGGCCAGGTACGCCGCCGAGCCGGGTCGGGCATGGTCGCCATGGGCATGGGTGAGCACCGCCCGCTCGACCGGCCGCCAGGGGTCGATCCAGAAACCGCCCTCGGCGCAATGTAGGCCGCGGCCATCGGGAACCAGTAGCGGAGCGCGGGTCAGGGGTCCTCCTCGTCCTCGAACAGCTCCAGCTGCGTGAGCCCGCCGCCGTGGACCAGGCTCGAAAGCGTCACGCCGAGCAGGCGAACCGGGCGGTTCGGGGCGTCGGTCGCATGGCGCAACAGGCCGAGCGCCGAGCGCAGAATCGTCCGAGCCTCGCAGGTCGGCCAGGCGAGGGTGCGCGACCGGGAGAGGGTGGTGAAATCCGAATAACGGACCTTGAGGGTCACCGTACAGCCGGCGAGATTGCGCTTTTCGAGCGATGCCGCGACTTCGACCGCCATGCGTTCCAGCTCGCGCTCCATCGGCGCCAATCCGCGCAGATCTTCGGCGTAGGTGTTTTCCGTCCCCAGGCTCTTCCTCTCCTGGTGAGTTTCGACCGGCCGCTCATCGACGCCGTGGGCGAACTCCCAAAGCACCCGGCCGTGCCGGCCGAAGCGGGCGACGAGATCCTCGGGCTCGCGGGAGCGGAGATCCGCAACGGTCGCGACCCCCATCTCGGACAGTGCCCGCTCGGTCGCGGGTCCGACGCCGTGCAGCCGGCGCACGGGAAGCGGCGCAAGGAATTCCAGCACTTTCCGCGGCGGCACGACCGTCAGACCATCGGGCTTGTTGAAGTCGGAGGCGATCTTCGCGATCAGCCGGCTGGGACCGACGCCCACCGAGACCGTGAGTCCCCGCTCCTCGCGCACCCGGCGGCGGATTTCCTTGGCGACCGCGGTCGCCGTGCCCCATTCGCCCAAATGCTCGGTCACGTCCAAGTAGGCCTCGTCGATCGACACCGGCTGGAGGATCGGGGTAATCTCACGATAGATCGCGAAGATCTTCTCCGATTCCTTGCGGTAGCGCCGGAAGTCGGGCGGCAGGAAGACCGCCTGCGGGCAAAGCCGGACGGCACGCGACGACGGCATGGCGGAGTGAACCCCGAACGCCCGCACCTCGTAGGAAGCCGCCGCGACGACGCCGCGCGATTCGGGCCGCCCGCCGACGATCACCGGCTTGCCGCGCAGCGACGGGTCGTCGCGCATGTGGACCGCGGCATAGAAGCAGTCGAGGTCGCAATGGAGGATGCGGCGAAGAGCGGTTTC
>DATMZU010000704.1:0-18948 GCA_035607435.1 Thermoanaerobaculia bacterium
GACGCCGCGGGCTGGCTGTACACGATGACCCGCAACAAACTGGTCGACCAGTGGCGCCGGGTGCGTGAAAAAGCGGTCGAGCTCGACGCCATGCACTCCTGGGAAATGCCGGCGATCGCGCCGCCCGAGGAGGATCTCTACCTGTCCGTCCGCCAGGCGCTGTTCCAGGTCGCCCCGGATCAGCGCGAGGCGATCGAAATGGCCTATTTCGGCGGCCTCACCTACGAGGAGACGGCGGTTCGTCTCGACCTTCCCGTGGGCACCTTGAAATCGAGAATTCGCGCCGGGCTTCGTTCTTTGCGCTCGGTGCTGGAAGCGGGGTAATTTCGTGCATCCACCCGAAGACATCCTCCTTTCGTTCGTTTCGGGCGAGTCCGATCTGGCCCGACGGGCACTGATCGAAGGCCACCTCGACGGTTGCCCCGATTGCCGCGCGGCCGTCCGTTCGCTTTCGGCGCCCGGCGCCCGGCTCTTGGCCGGCCTGCCGGGCGGCGTCGGCGGTTCGGCCGTTCCGTCCGGGCTTTGGGATCGCCTGCGCACCCGCGTGGCGGAAATCGGTCCTCCTCCCGCCCTGCCCGCTTCGCCGCTTGCCGACTGCCCGGTTCCGGCCGGGGCACTGCGCGAGATCGCCGATCTGGGCGGTGCGTTGCACGCCCCGAACTGGCGCTTCGCGGGAGCCCTCGGCGCTGCGTTCGCGATCCTCTCGCGCGACGCCCGGACCGGCGCCATGCTGCTGCTCGGCCGGATGAAGCCGGCGAAGTTCTTCCCCGAGCACCGGCATCTGGGGCTCGAAGAGATTTTGATCCTCCGCGGCGGCTTCGAGGACCAATACGGCGATTTCACCGCCGGCATGTACACCGCATACGAGCCGGGCACCGTCCACCGCCCGTGGATCGACGAGCAGGAGCCCTGCTGGACGCTCAGCCGCCTGGAGAAGCCGGTCGAGTTTCTCGGCTGGCGCGGCGTGGCGCAGCGGATGTTGGGAAAGTAGCAAGAGCCCATTTGCGGTCGCGCCGGGATTGGCGGAAGATCTGTCGGTGACCGACGACCCGCCGCACGAGCCGCCCGAACGGAAACGCCCCGCCGCAAGAGCGCCCGAGATCGCGCCGGCCCTGCTCGGCTGGTTCCGCCGCTATGCCGACCGCTACCTGGCCCGCCATTTTCACGCGATCCGCCTCGCGCGCGCCGGTTTCGATCCGGCCGAGCTGCCCGCGGACCGGCCGCTGGTGGTCTACCTCAATCATCCCGCCTGGTGGGATCCGCTGCTCGGCCTGGCGCTCGCGTTCGAGCGCTTGCCCGGCCGCCGCCACTTCGCGCCGATCGACGCCACGGCGCTCGCCCGCTACCGGCTGCTCGGACGGCTCGGATTCTTCCCCGTCGAACTGGGGACACGCCGAGGGGCGGCCGGCTTTCTCGCCACCGCGCGCGCGATCCTCGACCATCCGGATGCCGCCATCTGGATGACCCCGGGCGGCCGCTTCGCCGATCCGCGGGAGCGACCGGTCGAACTGCAATCCGGGCTGGGGCATCTCGCGGCGAAGGTGCCCGCGGCGATCTTCCTGCCGCTCGCGGTCGAATACCCCTTCTGGGAAGAGCGGACGCCCGAGGCTCTCGCGCGCTTCGGCAAGCCGCTCGACGCCTCCGAAGCGCGCCTCGGTCCGGGCGAGTGGACGGTCCTGCTCGCCGAACGCCTGGCCGCCACGCAAGACGCCCTGGCGATCGAAGCGATCTCGCGCGACCCCGCGCGGTTCGAGACCGTGGCGCGCGGCAAAGCCGGAGCGGGCGGCGCCTACGACGCCTGGCGGCGGCTCACCGCGCGGGTGCGCGGCGAAAAGTCAGATTCCCGCCGCGGCCGAAACGAGGAGTGAGACGGCGGCTCGCTTGACGGCGGTCCTGGCGTTTACCAAGACGGTCTGGAGGACCGGGCGCTCGCGAGTTAAGATTGGAACGATCGGGAGAACGACGTGAACGACGCGATGAGCCTTTTAGGGGTCGGTATCTACTCCGTGCCGGAAGCGGCGCGCCTGACCGAAGTGTCGGCGAATCGCATCCGGCGATGGCTCGGGGGCTACGACTTCAAGGTGAAGGACGGCTCGGTTCACAAGTCGCCGGCCCTATGGCAAGGAGCGATCCGCGAGGGCAAAGAGTTATCCCTTTCGTTTCGCGACCTGATCGAGGTTCGCTTCGTCGACGCGTTTCGCAAACATGGCGTCTCGTGGGAGGTTCTGCGCTTGTCGGCGCAGCGCGCCGCCGAGCTCTTTCAAGTGACGCATCCGTTCTCGGCGAAGAGGTTCCGCACGGACGGCAAAAGCATTTTTGCCGACATCGTCTCCGAAAGCGGCGAGGAGTCGCTGGTCGATCTGTTCAAGAATCAGTACGGCTTCAAGAAGATTCTCGACCCTTATCTCTACCGCGGTCTCGAGTTTTCCCCTTCGGACGATCTTCTGCGCTGGTGGCCGATGGGCCAAAAGCGAAAGGTCGTTCTCGATCCGGCCCGCGCTTTCGGACAGCCGATCGTATCGACCGGATATATCCAGACGACGGTCCTGGCCTCGGCGTATCGGGCCGAAGAGTCGTTCGAAAGGGTCGCGAACTGGTTCGGCACGGATGCCCGATCGGTCCGCGACGCGGTCGAGTTCGAGGGCAAACTTGCGGCTTGAGATTCTTCCTCGACAACAACCTGTCTTACCGACTGGCCGAAGCGCTGGACGTCCTTTCCGGCGCCGAGGGGCATAGCGTCGTTCACGTATCGAAAAAGTACACGGCGAGCGCCAAGGACGTCGATTGGATTCGCTGGCTCGCCGAAGAAGGCGGGTGGGTGATCGTTTCCGGGGATTCCCGAATCCGCAAAAGGCCGCGCGAGCGCGAGATCTTCCTCGCGGCTCGGCTGACGACTTTCTTCCTCGCTCCCGGCTGGATCAACGCCAAGTTCTGGGAGCAATCGCAGCTCCTGGTGCGCTGGTGGCCGCGGATCATCGAACAATCCGCCCTTGTCGAGCAGGGAGCCGTCTTCGAGATCCCCTACCGTCAGACGGGGCGGTTTACCCAGCTTCGCTGACTGCCTCCTACAGCCAGCGGATCGCGCCGCCCTGGATCGCCCGGGTCTTCGGATCCTGGACGAAAGCGGCGACGCCGAGCTTGCGGCCTGCGGAGGCTTCTTCCACGGCTAAGTCGACCGATCCGGTCGCGTGACCGCCCGGGGCGGCGCCGAGGGCGAACGCCTTCTGGAGACGCCGGACGACGGCGTCGTTTTTGAGCGTCCGGCCGCCGTTTTCGCCCTTGCCGACTTTCGTCACCAGGCCGTTTTCGACCAGCGCCACGAGCACGTCCGCGTCGCGCGGCAGGGCTCCGGCGTGGGAGGCGGTGATCTTCGCGCGCAGTCCCCCCGGCGTCCGCTCGACGGCGAGATCGAGATCGACCGGTGGCTTTTCCGTCAGCGCCTTGGCGATCGCCGCGCGGACCTTCCGCTCTTCCGAGCCGGTCATCTCTTCGGTGCCGTTCACCACCAGCTGCGGGGTATAGATCCGATTCGTGTTGTACGCCTGGGCGTACTGCTTCTGGCGCGTCGACCAGTCGGCCGAGGAGAACGGATCGGTCCAGCCGATGTAATCCCAATAATCGACGTGGTAGGCGAGAGGCACGACCTTCCCTGCGAAGGCCGGTTCGGCGGCGATGGCAGAGAGTAGCCGGTCGGCCGGCGGGCAGCTGGAGCACCCCTGCGAGGTGAACAGCTCGACCACCGCGATGCTCCCCGCGGCGGGCGGAGCGGCGGGCGTGGGAGCCGATGACGAAGTGCGGAGCATCAGAAACGCGGCGAGCGCCAAGCTACCGAGCGCGAGCGCCGGAATTAGCCGGGCGGAGCGGGAAGGGGAGGAAGTTGGAGTATCGAGCATGGGGTGACCTCCTGAAACCGGCGACGCTGGGTCGCACGGGGTGCTTGCCGTTGATCCGATCGCCCGAGGATGCTTGGATTCATGCGCCGGACCTCGGGCGAAACCCTAACACGCCCTCTACCGCGCGCAGTCCCGCCCGGGACCGGGACGGATCTCGGAGCGGAAGAGAATCGTGTTCTCGGTGTCGAGGAACTCGACCGCGATCCGTTGGGCGTCGGCGTCGAGCACGGCGAAGCCGGGTTTCAGGCCGGCCGCCCAGGCGACGCAGTTCGATTGGACGTCCACCGCGCGCTGCTCGTGCCCTCCGGCTCCGGAGATGACGAACGCGACGCCCCCTTCCGGGCGTTGCAGCTCCATGTGGTGATCGTGCCCGGCGAGGTAGAGGGCGACGTGGTGCTTCTCGAAAATCGGCAGCAGGGCCGCTTTCTGCTGCGGCGACTCGCCGTGCCCTGCCCCCGAGGAATGGATCGGGTGATGGCCGTAGGCGACCTTCCAGCGCGCCGTGCTCGCTCCCAGCTCGCGGTCGAGCCAGGCGAGCTGCTCGGTGATCTCCGCCGGGTCCTCCTGCCGTTCGATCGGATCCGTGTCGAGGGCGAAAAACTGGACCGGTCCGGCCGTGAAAGTGTAATAGGGGCGCGGCAGACACCAGGAGGCGCTCTTCTTCGAGCGGGCCATCTCCGCCGCTGGGCTTGCCGGGTCGTAGCGGTCGTGATTTCCCAGCGAGGCATAGAGCCGCACGCCGAGCGGGCCGTAGGGCCGCTCCCACTCAGTCTTCCAGCGCGGCGAGGCGGGGTCGGCGAGCCCTTCCGGGTAGAAGTTGTCGCCGAGCGTCACGCCGAAATCGAAGGGCTTGCCCACATCGTATTTCGCCATCGCCCGGGCGACCGCGAACTGTGCGACGCTTCCGTCGCCGAAATCACCGAAAGCGACGAACCGAATCGCCGCATCGGCCGGCCGGATCGCCGGAGCCGCCGCCCCGGAAAGCAGCTCGGGGCAGACGTCGATCGGCGCGGCGGGCGTCGGAGCGATCGAAGAACCGGCCGCGGGGCTTGCGGTCGCGGGCCGGGTGGCCGTCGGCGTCTCGTCCGGCGGCCCCGACTTGCAGGCGAAAGAGGCCGCGAGGGCTGCGACGAACAGAAGCGCGCGAAGGCGCTCGTTCGGCCTTCCGTTCGATCGACTCGACATAGGGCGAGCTTATCCGATCGAAATCCGCGCGCCCTCCTCATGGACTCCCGACCAAAAACCGCGCGAGCCGCTCCCAGCGCTCGGGCCGGGGACGGAGCCGAAGCGAGATCTTGCGGGGTGGTTCCTGCCGGCCGTGGTTGGCGACGCGAACCGTGCTTGCTTTCGCGGGAAAGGCTCTGCGCCGTTCGTTCGGCGTGAGCAGCCAGATCTTCACTTTCGTTGGCTCGTCCTTCGCGAGCAGCCGGGCGGTGCTCAAGGCTCGGATCACTTCCGTGCCCCGGCCGCGCCCGCGCCGGACGAGAATCGCGCAGCGGTCTTCGGGCCAGTTCGGTTCGAGGCGCCGGAACAAGCCGTCGAGCGGGATCAGCACGGGCGCCCGTCGCGAGCCCGCGGCTTGGGGCATGTAGTGGGCGAGGCTGATCTCGGTCGAGGCATTCAAGGCGAACACCGGTTCGCCCGGTCGGGCCGAAGCGGCGATCACCCGCGCGGCCCAGAGCCAGTCGGAGCGATGGGCGTAGTCCCAGATGATGCCGGTCGCCGCGGCCAGGCCAAACGCCCCGATCAGAGCGAGCTGCAGCTCCAGGCGCAGTGCGGGCCGGATCGTGAGCGCGCGGAGCCGCCGGCAGCTCTCGGCGAGCCCGAGGCCGAGCAATAAGGCGAGGAACAGCCACCCGATCAGCATGTAGCGCGCTTCGCTCCAGTGGCCTGAGAACTGAAGCAGGATCTCGATCCCCAACGTGCCGGAGACCGCGCCCACGAGAACCGCGCGCCCCTCCGCGCTGCGTGCGGCGCGCCAGATTCCGAGCCCGACGAGGCCGAGCGCGAGCAGACCCGTCCAACCGAGAGCGTGAGAGTCGGTACCGAACGTCAGCTCATGCCACCGCTCGATCAAGGCGCCCGTTCGCCAACGAGTCGGCGGCCGCTGCATCTTCTGGCGGCGCGCGTCCATCATCACGGAGAGCCAGGGCGCGTAGGCGAGAAACCAACCCAGCGCAAAAAGCGGCGCCGCCCCGAGCAGACGGCGGGTACTTCGGCGCGTTTCTCCCTCCTCGCCGAACGCCCGCTCGATCGCAAGCCAGGCGAGCGGGGCGAGGATGGCGACGGAGAGATAGTGGGTGTAGAGCGTGGCGAGCACGGCGAAGAAGAAGTTGACGATGCGCGGGACGTTGACCGATTCGAGCAGGCGGTCCGCCGCGGAGAGCGAAAGCGCCGCGCAGAATAGGGCGAGCGAATAGGGCCGCAGCTCTTGGGAGTAATGGACGTGGAACGGCGCGAGCGCCATCGCCGCTCCCACCAGCAGACCTTCGAGCCGGCCGAACCGGCGGGCCGCCCAGCGCGCGAGGATCAGAATCGTGCCGAGGCCGAACGCGATCGGGATCAGCCGCCGCGCCGATTCGCCAAGTCCGGCGTGAAGGCCGAGCCAGGTGATCACCCCTTCGAGCGGCGGATGGACCGCGTCGGCCCGCAGCGCGGCGAGCATCTCTCCGAACCCGCCGCTCGCCTGGTTCGTCTCGATGATCTCGTCAAGCCAGAGCGAAAAACTGCCGAGGTTCGCCACGCGGGGAACCAGCGCCAGCAACGCGAGACACACCAATAGCCCTGCGGAAAGACCCCGATTTCGAGCGGACATGCCTGTTTATCGAATGCGAACCCCTTCGCCGTTTAGCCCCGGGGGACCAATCCCGCCCGCCGAGGTGCCAACCGCTTGCGGGCTGCCAGGAAGCATCCGCTCCCTCTCGTGCCACAATCGCTTCGCCGTGACCGAACCGACACCGATATCCGCCATTCGTCCCAACCTCGCCGCCCGCGTGCCGCAAGGGGGCACCAGCGATCCGGACGAGATCCTCAGCCGCTTCATCGATTGGGCGACCGACATGGGGTACGAACTCTACCCGGCCCAGGAAGAGGCGCTGCTGGAGCTGATGGCGGGCAAGCACGTGATCCTCAACACGCCCACCGGCTCGGGAAAATCGCTGGTCGCCCTCGGCCTCCACTTCAAGGCGATGTGCGAGGGGCAGGTCTCGTACTACACCAGTCCGATCAAGGCGCTCGCCTCGGAGAAGTTCTTCTCGCTGTGCAACGACTTCGGGCCGGAAAACGTCGGCATGCTGACCGGCGACGCGAGCATCAACCCGACCGCCCGGGTCCTCTGCTGCACGGCGGAGGTGCTCTCGAACATGGCGCTCCGCCAGGGCGAAACGCTCGACGCGCCGTACGTCGTGATGGACGAGTTCCACTACTACTCGGACGCCGAGCGCGGCATCGCCTGGCAGGTCCCCCTGCTGGTGCTCCCCTACACCCGCTTCCTGCTCATGTCGGCCACCCTGGGTGACGTTTCGGCGATCGCCGATCACATCAAGAAGCGCACCGGGGGCGAGGTCGCCCATGTGATCTCGGAGCACCGGCCGGTGCCGCTCGACTTCGAGTACCGCGAGACGCCTCTCCACGAGACGATCGAGGTGCTGCTCGAACAGGGCCGCTCGCCGATCTACATCGTCAACTTCACCCAGCGCGAATGCGCCGAGCTGGCCCAGTCGCTCACCAGCATGAAGAGCTCGACGCGCGAGGAGCGCGAGAAGATCCGCGACCTGATCGCGGGCGCCCGGCTCGACACGCCGTACGGCAAGGAATTCCGCCGCTTTCTCTCCTTCGGCATCGGCGTCCACCACGCGGGGCTGCTGCCGAAATATCGCCTGTTGGTCGAGCAATTGGCCCAGCAAGGGCTGCTGCGCGTGATCTCGGGAACCGACACGCTGGGAGTGGGCGTAAACATCCCGATCCGCACCGTGCTCTTCACCAAGCTCTCGAAGTTCGACGGCAAGAAGGTGGCCACCCTCTCCGTGCGCGACTTCAAACAGATCGCCGGACGCGCCGGGCGAAAAGGTTTCGATACTCGGGGGAGCGTCGTCGCCCAGGCGCCGGAGCACATCATCGAGCAGCGCATGCGGGAACGGAAGTCGAGCGGCGGCGGCAAGAAATCGAAGGCGCCGCTGCGCGGTCCCGCCAAGGGCGAAGTGTCCTGGAGTGAAGAGACCTTCCAGCGGCTGATCCAAAAACCGCCCGAAACGCTGCGCTCCCGGTTCCGGATCACCCACGGCATGGTGCTCAACCTGCTCCAGCGCGACGCCGAGATCAACGATCCGAACCGCCCGAACTTCGCCTCGCTCCGCGAGCTGATCGAACGCTCGCACGAGGACGACGCGAGCAAGGCGAAATGGTTGCAATTCTCCGCCATCATCGTCCGCTCGCTCTACCGGGCGGACGTGCTGCGCGTGACCAAAGATATCAAGCGCAACTATTACTGGGTGGTGATCGCCGAAGATCTCCAGTGGGATTTCTCCCTCCATCACGTCCTGTCGCTGTTCCTGATCGAAACGCTCGGCCAGCTCGATCCGGAGTCGGAGACCTACGCCCCCGATCTGATCACCCTGGTCGAATCGATCCTGGAAAATCCGGAAGCCGTCCTCCGCCGCCAAGTGGACAAGCTCAAAACGGTCCTGATCAACCAGCTCAAGGCGCAGGGGGTCGAGTACGACGAGCGGATGGAACGGCTCGAAGAAGTCACCCACCCGCAGCCGATGGCGGATTTCCTCCAGCACCACTTCCTCCGCTTCCGCCGCGACCACCCCTGGGTCGGAAACCGCGACATCGCGCCGAAATCGATCGGCCGCGAAATGCTCGAAGGGTTCTTCGGTTTCTCCGACTACGTCCGCCAGTACGGCCTCCAAAGGAGCGAAGGCGTCCTGCTGCGCTACATCTCCCAGCTCTACAAGACGCTAGAGCAGAGCGTCCCCGAGCTGGCGAAAAGCCCCGAGGTCTACGACGGCATCGGCTTCTTCCGCGCGCTCCTCCAGCACACGGACACCAGCCTGATCGAAGAGTGGGAAAGCCGCCTCCACCCCGAGCTGCTGCTCGAAAAGCCGGAGGAGAGCGAACGAGACCGCCGCGAGCTGCGCGTGAAAGAACTGCTCGGCAACCCGATGGCCTTCGGAGCCAGAGTCCGAGCCGAGCTTCACCTCCTCCTCCGAGCGCTCGCCAACCGCGATTGGGAAGAGGCCGCCGCCTCGATCCTCCCCGCCCCCGACGACCCGGAAGGCCCCTGGACCCCCGAGCGTTTCGAAGCGGCGCTCGCCCCGTTCCTAGCCGAGTACGGCGACCTCACCTTCGGCCCCGAAGCCCGCCGTCACCAGTGGACGACGATCAAAAAAACCGGCAACCGCACCTGGGAAGTCTCCCAGACTCTCCTCGATCCCCAAGGCGACAACCTCTGGGCCGCGCGCGGAACGATCGACCTCACCGACCCAAGCGTCCTTGAGGGACCGCTTGTGCATTTGGAGCGGATCGGGCCATGAGCGCCATGCGGCTAAGAGGATCGAGTTCGCGCGGTCGACGCTCTGTCTAAGCTGGCGCACAAAGCAATAGCGACTGGCGAAGTAACAGCCTTCCGTTGTGGTAAGCCGTTTTTCAGGGCAGCTTTCGGTTTTGACCTGCTCTTTAGCCCAGCACTGCCTGCCGCGCCGCCTCAAGAAACTGATCCATGTTAACCTGAAGATCTTTCAAGTCCACCTCCCATCCACTCAGCCATATCTCTAGCGGCCGAAACTCGTGGTCAGCCAGCAGCTTGGCCACCCGGGGCACATCCAGTTCGACCCGCTCCTCGTGGGCGCGGCGGAAGCGTACGGCGTAGTTCATCCTCGACATCTGAAGGTCCTGGTCAAGGCTCGCGACGAGCCTGTAGGCAAGCGCGGCAAGCATATGGAGGGAAGATTCAGCGCGGTCGGCCGGTTGGTCACGCATCTCCAGAAAATTGGCAAGGTTGTGATGCGAGATCGCGCGGTCACGGGGATCCAGAAGCTGACTGCGAAAGGCGAGGGCGCGGCGCCCCTGCTCGATCGCCTGGGGGATGTCGCCTTGGCTTGCAAACAGATTAGCTAGAGAGCCAAGCGTCGTTGCGCCCCGGGCAAGATCGTCCCGGAAGATCTCCAGGCAGGCCTCTAGCTCGTCCTTCGCCTCCACGAAGTGGTTCAGGCGGGCCAGTACGCTCGCCCGGTTCAGCCGGGTGCAGGCGATGTCCTCTGTCGAGCGCTTAACGGCATGCTCGACCTCCAGAATGGCGTCAATACAGCGTAGGGCCGCCTCCCAGTCCTCTAAGGCGAAGTATGCCTCGCGAGCTATGTCGAGTGTGCCAATAAGAGCCCGGGCGAGTATTTCAGGGTCACGCGCCTCGGAGACTGGCTGCCCGGCACGGTGCCGCTGCCACCAGCTCTCGATACGCGCAAGTAAGCTCTCCACCTCGGGTACAACCTGGGAAGCGCGGCCTTGCAGGATGTCGATGCGCAGGAGTTCCAGCTCGGAGCCCAGTATCTGGATCTCCGAATTCCCCGCTTTGCGTTGGGCAGCGGCGCCCTGGAGATTGCGCCGTCGTGCGCCGTCGAGGTTGCCGTTTTGGAAGAGTGCAGCGCCCCAGCTTCCCAAAATGGCGGCAAGATCTGCCCAGGATTGCGAGCCGTCATCCCCACACTCTGCCGCGGCACGGACCTCGGCAGCAGCCCGCTCGTAGAAAGGAAGGCTAGCGTCGAAGTGACCGCCTCGCGACAGCGCGTTCGCAAGATAGGTCAAGCAACTCCACCGTGCCCTCCCTTGCGGGGCTGCGTCCGCGGCACTTCGCAAGTAAGAGATCAGGCTACCCAAGAAGATGGGATCGTTCGAGCTGGTGACAACCCGGTCCGCGAAGCTTCCCAGTCTGTCCCAGGATTCCGCCCGCACACAGAAGAAGATTGCGCGCCGACCGGCTTCGATCGCAGCTGTCATGTTTTGATGCTGAAGGGCCTCAAACTTGAGTTCCAGCCGATCGGCGAAATTGAGAAGGATTGCCTTCTCGAAGAAGCTGGCGCGATCCCTTGGGCGTTCGCTCATCCATGCATATATTCGCTCGCAGACTAGCTCGTTACAGCCGAGCAGGAAAGCCTTATCCTTCGCTTCCGTGCGCTCCTCGCTGACCAAGCCGGTGGCGACGAGATGTCTCCTAAGTGGAGGGAGTTCTGGTCCTTCCCAGATTTGCTCGACCAACTCCAATTCCACCGGCTCATTCGCGATTGCGATCACCCACAGCAGCCGTCGAGCGTCGGGGCTTGCCCCCTGGATCAGCTCGTAGATCGAAATAACAAGCGCATCCTCCAGATAGGCCACCTCCTCCCCGCCTCCCCGTTCGGTGGCGAACAGTTCGGGCAACCGCGTAGCATCGCGATTCTTCTCCATCGCTTCGAGCGCAGTCATTAGCTGTTCGCGTAGCTCCAACTTACCCGTCGCAAGTAGGGCGAGCCGGTCCATCAGGAGCGGATGGAAGCGACTTGCTGCAAGAAGCCGTTCGGCGAGCGCTTTTTCGGCCTCGTCTCGGCCGAAGACCATGCGGCTCAAACCGGCGTGCTCTCGCAGGTAGAGCGCCGCTTCGCCAGCCGGCAGCGGCTGAAGCCGCACACGGAGACAATGCGGCCCAGCATCACCCGCGAGCGCCGCGAGCTGGCGGCGGCAGGTGATCAGGACGCGGGACGGAGCGCCGACCAGCTCGGTCGCAAGGAGCGCCAGGCAGAGATCCCAATCGGGATCCTGGCAGGCCCAGAGCGGCTCGGTGGGATCGCCTGGCTCCTGCTCGGGTTTCAGGTTCGTTTCGAAGTTGTCGAGGACGAGAAGGATCGCCTCGTCGCGGAGCGCCCGGACGAGGTTTCGCGCCAGCCGCAGGATTCGGTCGGGACCGGTGAAATTGGATTCTGCCTCTCGGTGGATCGCATCGGCGGGCCGCACCTGGACATGCCGATAGTAGAGGCCCCGCTCGGAGTAGAGCCTCAGGTGGAGATCCCGGAGCGTCGATTCGAGGCTCAAGGCGTTCGGCTTCGCCTGATAGAGCAGAACCCATTCGAAGCGCTGGTTCCAGAGATCGAACGCCTCGGCCGCGAGCGCCGTCTTGCCCATACCTCCGAGACCCGTAATCAACGCCAGTGTTTTGGCGTCGGCGTTTCGAGCCGTGCTGATGAAAGAGGTCCCGAGATTCGCCAACTCCCACCCGCGGCCGACAAAGCTCGGATGATCCGCGAGCGTGAGCTCGGCGATCCGATGCAGGCGGCGGTCGCGCGTATCGAGGGAGGAGCTGCGCTCGTTCGCCCAGCGGAGGCCGGGGTCCTCGGCGCCGTACAGCACGGGGGTTGCGGGATCGGCCGCCGAGAATCGAGCGGCGTCGGTCCTCCCCTTGGCGAGGAGCGCTTTTCTCGCCAGGGTGAGAGCGGCCGCGGCGCTCTTCGGCTCGGAATCGACGAAGAGCGAGCGATAGAAATCGAGGGCGAGAGCCAGGGCATATTCATCCCCGATCGCGTAACGCATCGCGACCACCGACGGCACGCCGCCTTGGAGGAGTGCGTGGGCCGCGCCCGTGTAGCCATGCTGCTCGACGATCTCGATGTCCCGCTCTGGAAGGTCCTTGAAAGCCGCTCGCGTCCCGGGCTCCTCGCCTCGGGCCGTGGCGAGGAAGCTCTGCCAGTCCTTGACCTGCTCCACGTCGCCCGAATGGCAGGCGCTCAGGAAGACGAGCCGGGGGAGGAAACCGCCTGCATCGAAGAACAGGTCGAGAAGTTCCTGGCCCGAGAGGGTGTCGGGGAGCCCGTGGACTCCCGCGAGCTCCAGCCGGTCCCGGTGGCCGTGACCGCTCCAGTGGACGACGTGATAGCCGCTACGGGCTTTCACCTGTTCGTGGAGCTGGCCGCGGGTCACGCCGTGGACGAGGAAATCGACCACGATTTTTTGGTTGGGGTAGACCTCGCGCTCGAACATCCGCTGGATCTCGCGCCGCTCCCGGCGCGTCGAGAGAGGCCGAGAGTGCCGTGCCGCCGCGGATACGTACAGCACGCGCAGGGAACCGTCCCGGCCGAGGTCGATCGGCTGCGACGGCGGCTCCCGCATTTCGTGCACGACGCGGATCAGGAGGTTGCGCTCGGCGAGGGTCTCCCGAGTGGCGGAAGGTCGCGCGATCTCCCAAGGGATGCGGGTGAGCGCGGCGCCCAGCGGATTTTTCTCCGCGGTCGCCCCCGGCAGCTGGACGCGCAGGTGACGTTGGTTCTGCGGCGTCCAGAGCGCCAGGAAGATCTCCTCGCCCAGAACCTCTTCGGCGAGGAAGACCCCTACCCTGGCGACCTCCTCCTCCTCGTGTCCGGGTTCGACGTAGAGCCGCAGATAGCTCCGCAGGTCGAACATCGCCTGCTTGCGGGAGAGCCGCATCGCTCCGAAATCGACCGAGCGGAAGGCCAACTGCGCACCCGTGGCGTCGAGCAGCCGCAGCTCGGCAAGGTTGCGGGTGGAATCTGCTGTGACGATCAGGTCGTGATGAGCCGGCACATCGAGCCTCAAAGGGAACGCGAAATCTAGCGTCTCGCCGGCTCAGGGATCCGCATCAGGCACCCCAAGAGCGGAGGAGGGGTCGCAGGTGGTTGAAAATTGACCACCGAGTGGTTGATATTTGACCACCTGGTGGTTGATTTCTGACCACCTTCCGACCCTAAGGTCAGCCCCTATCCGGCCGTCGAGGAAGGAAGCGCCATGTTCGGATTCGACCGCATCACCTTTGATTCCAATGTGATGGCTGGGCAGGCGTGCATCCGTGGCCTGCGGTTGACGGTCTCGCTGCTGGTCAATTTGACGGCGAACGGCATGTCTCCCGAAGAGATCGAGGCCGAATATCCCTACATCGAAGCCGAGGATGTCCGGCAGGCTTTGCAATACGCCGCTCGACTCACCGAGTGAAGAACCCGCCGCCACCCCCTGAAGCAACCGACCCGGCGCGAGAGTGCGACGAGATCGTCGGCTTGATCCTCGCCGATCGTTTCGAGCCGGCGGGGGTGACGTTTGGTTCGTATTTGGATTGGCTGGGCGAGCAGGACCTCGACGGTTCGGGAGTTGCCATCGCGGTGGTGGATAGCGGGGTCGCCGCGGACCATCCTTCGCTTGTGGGTCGAGTCCGCGACCTTGCGGGCAAGATCTCTTGGCATGGCACGGCGATGGCGGCGCTGGCTGCCGGCTCTGACCTTGCGGAGCGCGACGAGCGGGGCTTTCATTACGGCCTGGGCGTGGCGCCGAAGGCGGAGGTTTTGGCGCAGGATCGGTTTCTTCCTCCTCCTGAGGTGTGCCGGCAGACCGCGGTTGAGCGGAGCCCCTCGGGGCTGCGCGTTTCGATCCAGAGCAATTCGTTCGGCAAGGGGACCTGCGATCCGATGGACTACGGATCGGAGGAGGCCCTCTACGACGGCTTGGCGCGCGACGCCGATCCGGACGGCCTGGAGCCGCGCTCGTTTCTCCTGTGCTTTGCGGCGGGCAACGAGGGAGAAAAGGGGCTCACCCGACCCGCCGGGGCGAAGAACGTCCTGGTGGTGGGCAATACCCCCGTCCATCGTCCGCGCGATGGGGGCATCGAGGCCGAACGGATCGACCGCGTTCATCGCGGCGCCTACGACACGGGACATTCGGCAAGCGGGATCGGCAACTGTGGCGACGGCCGAATCCGGCCGCACGTCGTGGCGCCTGGGGAGTGGGCCGCGTCGGCCAATTGCGGCGCGCAGCCGGGCGAGCGGAAGTTTCTCTCGCATCTTTATACCTGGGCCGGAGGCACGTCGGCAGCGACCGCCGTGACGGCCGGGGCCGCGGCGCTTCTCGTTCAATGGTTCCGGCGCGAAGCGGAGGGCGCCGAGCCGTCGCCCGCTCTTCTACGAGCCATGCTGGTGAACGGCGCGATCGATCTCGGGGACGAGGGTCCGATTCCCAACCGGTGCCAGGGCTGGGGGCGGATCTCGGTCGAAAACGTCGTTCGCCGCGGGCTCGCCCGGTCTTTCGTGGATCAGAGCGAGATCCTCACCCGCACGGGCGAGGTGCGCACCTGGAAGATTCGAATCGCCGACCCCGCCCTGCCGCTTAAAATTACGCTCGCCTGGACCGACCCGCCGGGCGTTCCCGGTAGCGGAACGGCGGAGCGATCGGCGCTCGTCCACCGGCTGCTTCTTCGGGTCGAACAGGGGGGTGAAGTCTTCTACGGCAACGGCTTTGCCGAGGGCTGGTCGATTCCTGGTGAAATGCCCGAGGTTCGAGACAACCTGCAGAACGTCTACCTGCGTCCCGGGCGCGAGGGTGAGGCGACCCTCTCGGTCATCGCGCTCGGCATCGAGATGGACGCCTTGACCCTCGCGGTCGGGACGCCGCGGCAGGATTTCGCGCTTTGGATCTCGAACGGGGTTCCGGATGGCGAAGAACGGCGGAGAGCGGAAATCGTTCCGCTCCCCGCCGGAGGGTTTGAGGCTCAAGCCCCTGGGTGAGGATTCAAGATCGTCGGACCGCAGCCCGAACCGCAATCCGATGCCTCATCGCTTGGAGCGAAGGTAATGCCCGGGCAGATCGGCCGAGAGGCAGGCCCGGCCTCCGTGCTGGGCTCGAACCGCACTCCCGGGCAGATCGGCCGATTTGCGGCCGCCGCCTCGCCGCTCGGCCCGAAAAGAACCGGAGCGCAGGAGCTGACGCCCTGCCCCGCTTCACCGTTCGGTGCAAAGGTAACCGGCGGGCATTTGGGATTGGACACCGCCGCCTCGCCGCTCGGCCCGAAGAGGACCGGGGCGCACGAGCTGACCCCCATGCCGGCTTCGCCGCTCGGCGCAAACTCGGTCCCCGGACAGATCGGTCGATTGGCAAGCCCGGCTTCGCCGCTCGGTCCGAATTCGGTTCCCGGGCAGACCGGCAAAGACATTGGGGTAGCCTCCTCGCTCGGTGAGAAGTGCGTTCCCGAGCAGGGCTTCTCGCGGATTCCCGCCGCTACGCTCGGCGCTTCAGCGGGCGCCGCCTCCTGCAACCGCGCCCAGGCCGCCGCGGCGCGGATCGGCAGTCGGAACGGTTTCGGTGCGTCCTTGGCGACGAGATAGTTGAGCTCGAAGTCCCAATCGACGTCTGGATCTTCGGGCTTGGCCGACATCAGGTCCATCGGCGGCTGGTTCTCGATCACGATCTCGACCCGCTCGCCGTCGGCCGGGCGGAGCACGATTCCGTGGCCGCGCTGGCGCGAGAAGATCTCGACTTCAGAGGCGTCGATCTCGGTCTCGAAGAACGTGCGCGAGGCGATCCGCTGGCGATGACGAGTCGGGTTCCCCGTGAACATGTATTCGTCCGACGAGACGTAGCGGCCGTCGGCGCCATCCCAGACGCCGAGCGTTCCGGCCTGCAGGCGAAGCCGGCCGACCAGCCCGGCGTCGGCCAGGCGAACCAGATCGTTCGACAGGCATTCGTCGCGCACCGAGACGCCGTCGGTTTCCGGGTAGATGACCCGCATGCTCGGAACCAGGTCGAAGTCCTGGGTCGGATGGTGGCGCAGCACCACCAGAGGCCGATCGGGAAGCGGCTGGCCGTTCGCCAGGATCTGGAGATCGTCGCCGTTCAGGTACCACTGGCCGCGCGGCACGGGATCCTGGCTCGAATATTCGATCCGATAACTCGGCTGCTTGGCGTCGGGAGAGAGATCGGCGAGCGGAAAGCGGAGGCTCGGAATGTGAGAGACCTGGCCGTCGCCGTTCGACGCGACGCCGGGCGCCCGCGCGTCGATCATCAGGACGCGGACGCCTTTGGTCTCCTCGGTGTTGGGCACGAAAACGCAAAGGCCGTCGAAGAGGATGCGGAGAGTGAATGCCATGGCCGGGTTCCTCTCAGGCGTCGAATTCCGGATTGAAGATGATCGGCGAGCAGGTTCCGCCCCGGGCGTTCGCCTCGCCGCTCGGGCTGAAGATCGTCGGCGAGCACGGGGCGTTCAAGGTGTTCGCCTCGCGGCTGGGAGCGAACGTCACGGGCGAGCAGGGGACGTTCCGGGTATTCGCTTCGGAGCTTGGGGCCTCGGCCGATGCGGGATCCGGAAAGGGTGGAAGTTGAGGAGAGGGGGAGAGATCTTGGGGCAGACTCGGAGGGAGAGACATGCGGCACTCCTTTCAGCGAACTGGGCGGTCGGAGCGGCCGCCCGTCGCCTGGGAGTGTGCGCGGCCCTCGCGCGCCGCAGCTATCGAAATCTTGAGCGGTTCGCCGTCCTTGGGACGTGCCCCGAATTCACCGGCGAAGCACCCTCAGGCCGGCGTCTCTGCTTTTGGCGCCCGCTTCCCCTTGCGCCGACGGCTCCAGTCCTCCGCCCGGATGCCGAAAGTCTCAAGAACCGGGTTGTCGAAGCCGAAATGTCCCCGCGCGATCGACGTGAGCCGGCGCATGGCCCGTTCAGTTTCCAGGTTGAGCTGGCGGCGAACCCGGACGATCTCTTTCCGCTTGCCCTCCATCAGCATCAGCGTCGCATGGACCTGGGCCAGCTCGGCCACCATGTCTTTCACCTCGGCATGCACCTGATCGGCTTCCGGGATCTCAGGGATCGCCGGCTCCAAGTTGTTTACCGTGGACTGCCACCGGTCAATCTTGGCGGCGTACGACCTGTCGCCCATAACGACCTCCTGTTTTGAGTGTCCCGGGTACGGCGCGGAATCCTACAAGTAAGTCGCTGGAAGAAAAAAGGATACACGCGACTCGCGCAACTGATTCGCCATCTACGTGCACCGGTTTTAGGCTCCGGATCACCATTCCCCTGCGCCGGAGGAGTGGTGAACTGGAGCTTTGCACCGCTCCCCCGGCCCAGGGGAGTGGTGATCTGGAACTTTGCACCGCTCCCCCAGCCCAGGGGAGTGGTGATCTGGAACTTTGCACCGCTCCCCCGGCCCAGGGGAGTAGTGATCTGGAGCTTTGTACCGCTCCCCCAGCCCAGGGGAGTGGTGATCTGGGACTTTGCACCGCTCCCCGGCCCAGGGGAGTAGTGATCTGGAGCTTTGTACCGCTCCCCCAGCCCAGGGGAGTGGTGATCTGGAGCTTTGCACCGCTCCCCCAGCCCGGGGGAGGGGTGATCTGAACCTCGGCACCATTCCCCCGCCCCCGGGGAGCGTTGGCGGGAAGCTCAACACCGTTCCCCCAGTTCAGGGGAGTGGTGGCCGGCAGGCAAACACCGTTCCCCCGATCCAAGGGAGTGGTGGCTGGAAGCCGAACACCGTCCCCCCAAATCAGCGGAGTGGTGGCCGGAACGCCAACATTGCTTCTCCGGTTCGGCGGAGTGGTGACGGGGACGGAACCACCTCTCCGTCCGTCCTGCGAAGAGGTGTTCGGAGTCGGAACATCGATTCGCCGCGCTCACGAAGTGGTGGCCGCGATCCGATCAGCGCGTACCCGCCTTGGTGAACGGGTGTTCGGGTCGAAAACACCCCGCGTCCCGCTCGGCGTAGTGGTGTCGCCCTCCGCGATGTTGGCTTCGGAGCTAGGCGGACTCTTTGTCGCGCTCCGCGAGCAGGTTTCGGGAGGGGAAGTCGCGGTCACTGAAAGCGAGAAGCTTGAGAGTGATCGGGTCCGAGAAGGTTGAAGAGTGGGTGAAGTAGACTGAAGCCTTGAAACGAATCGAATTGGAAGGAGCGCGGAGGGCGCGCCTATGACATCCGCAACGATCAAGCTCTTTCTCCCCAAAGGCGACGCGAAAAGCCTCCGAACGGCGGAAATCTCGAAGGGGAAGTCGCTCAAGCAATTAGACGAGCAGCCTTGAGCTTCGCATCAACGGCTGTGTATTAAGGCTTGAGATCGAAGGGGCGCAAACATAGCTCCAGATTCGCCATAGCTCGATTAATCCTACCTTCAGCTTCGGAAAGTTCAGCCATGTCGCCTCGGCGACAAGCGCTCCCCGTGGCTCGTAGTGCTTCCAAGAGAGACTGGAGATGTTTGTTCAGGACGAAGTTGTTCGTCTCGAGATTCGTGGTTTTTGCGGTGGCCGAGTTGAGAAGTGTACAGGCTG
>DATMZU010000705.1:0-2194 GCA_035607435.1 Thermoanaerobaculia bacterium
TGGGTCCGTTCACCGGATCGTTGGTGAAGTTGCCGAAGCCGGCGCCGTCGCCGAAGTCCCAGCTCCACTCGGTCGCTCCCGACGCGGCTACATGGAAGTGCACCGTGCCGTCGGTGAAGGGATCGAAAGTGGGCGTAAAGGCGCCGTTGCCCGGCAGCGGGCTGAGCGCCGCGACGTTGACGTTGATGCTCTTGTTCGCTGTGCCGCTAGTGTTGGTGACGGCGAGGCTCACGGCGTGAAGTCCGGGGGTGACGCTGGTGGTGTCCCACACCGGCGACACAGCGTTCGACAGATGCACGGTGTCGATCTTCCAGTCGTACCCCAGCGCCGGCTTGCCCGTGACCCCGGTCGCCGTCAGCGTCACCGGCTGGCAGACGGTCGGCGAGGCCGGCGAGGCGCTGATCGCACCGATCACCGGCACCGGATCGAGCACGTTGACGTTCTGCGAGATCGGATTGCCGAGACCCAGACCGTTGCCGGCCGTCAGGGTCACCGACTTGACGCCCGTGGTGCCGAAGGACACCGCCGGGTTCTGCGCCGACGAGCTCGGCGGCGTACCATCCGGGAAGCTCCAGATCCACTGGTTCGGCGCTCCCGTCGACAGGTCGGTGAACGTCACCGGCGTGCCGGGATAGACCTCCGCCGGGCTCCAATTGAAGTTCGCCACCGGCGGACTGGCGGAGGCGAGCTTGTGGATGTCCATGATCGAGCGGGCGGCGCGATAGAAATAATCGCCGACGAACTTGCCGGCGCGCGGCGCCACCAGGTTGAAGCCCGTCGGGCTGCCCCGGTAGTACGAGCTCCAGTAGTTGATCGTCTTGTTTTCGGTGACCCCATTGTAGATGCCGGAGACCGTCAACGTCCCCTGGGGAGTGACGTCGAACGGCTGCGACGGATTGCTGACGTCGAGCAGCCACTCGCGCTGCTGGCCGTCGCTGCCGGCGCACGACCAGTCTCCACCCAGGTAGAGGAACGGCGTGGCCCCGCTGCGCGAGAAAGTCAGGTACTCGGACTGGCCGCCCGAGTTGAAGTCATCGTGCCACAGCGGAGCGCCCACGCCCGAGCAGGTGCCGGTGATGCAGCTCACGTTGTAGATCCCAGTCTCCTTCGGCAGCCCGCCGGTCGTCTCGCCGAGGCGGGCGCCGAGGTAGTAGGTCGAGCCCTGATTCCACATCGCCACGCCCCCGACCGGCCGGCCGCCGGGATTGGTCAGGCCGGTGAGCTTGAGCTGCGGACTCGCTGGATTGCTGACGTCGAAGATCTGGAAGCCCGCGGACGATCCGAAGCCGACGGCGATGTAGTTGCCGACGCCATGGACCGAGTACGGCGTGCCGGCGGTGGTGATCTTGCCCACCAGCACCCCGGGACACAGGGCGGTCGCCGGAGTCGTCGCGTCCTCGAAACAGCCGTTGAACGTCTTGGCCTTGTCCAAGTTGTAGACGAAGACTCCGCCCGGGGTGGACGATGCCATAAAGGCGTAGCGCGTGCCGCCGATGGTCGTCGCGTAGACCGACTCGGAGGTCTTGTCAGTGCTCTGGTAGACCGGCTTCGGGTCCTCCTTGTTGCTCAGGTCAAAGACCAGCAGGCCCGCGCCGTTGTAGCCGGCTACCGCCGCCACCGTATCGTCGGGAGCGTCGACGCCCCCGAAGACGATCTTCGACGCTTCGCCCCCGGGGATATAGGGAAAGTTCCCGCTGAAAGGGTTGTAGCGCTTGGCAATAATGAACGTCGGATTGGCCGGATTGGTGCGCGCGTCCCAAATTCCGATACCGTGCGCCAGGCCCGCGATCACCCAACCGTTCTCGATGTCGACGCCGAAAAACCAGTTGTGGTTCCAATAGGCGGCCGCTGCCGTTGGAGAAAACTCGTTGAAGTCGGTCGTGTCCCGCTCGACCGGAAGAGGGGTCGCATCGACCGGTTGGAGGTTTCCCCATAGGGCCTGCGGTACGGGGTGCGCCGGTGTCGCGCAAGTCAGACGCCCGCACCCCAGACGATCGCAAACCGCCTGCGCCCCCGCCGGCCGGGCCAGCAGGAAAGCGACCGGCAACGCGAGCAGGGCCAGCAGCAGAATCACCAGGTTGTTGCGGAGACGCGGGCCAACGGGGTGGAGCTTGCTCATGAAAAACCTCCTACGAACCACGGGTGAAACCACTTCGCCGAGATGAAAGCCATACAGCTAGTGAACTTTGAGCAT
>DATMZU010000224.1:0-13545 GCA_035607435.1 Thermoanaerobaculia bacterium
AGTGCGCCGACGCGTCGGCGCTTTGGTTCGCGGCGACGTGTCGCCGCACTCCACGGGTACGGTGCCTCAAGAGCCTGGGACTTTCCGGGTCTCGCCGTTGGTGAGGCGCGCCGACGCGTCGGCGCGCGGAAAGCGGCGACACGTCGCCGCACTCCAAATGGCTCTTCTACCGCGGAGCCAGCCGGAACGGCGCCGGGAACAGTTCGGCCAAGGTCGTCTCTTCGCGCTCGCCCGCCGGGTTGACCATCACGATGGGCAGGTCGTCCGCGAATTCGGCGAGAGTTTGGCGGCAGAGGCCGCAGGGCCGGGCCGGGGGGGAGGATTCGGTCGCTACGGCGAGGGCCACCGGGTGGCGGAGGCCGGCGTTCACGGCTTTCGAGACCGCGTTCCGCTCGGCGCAGATCGAGAGCGCGGGGATCGAGTTCTCGACGTTCGCCGCCGCCTGGATCGAGCCGTCCTCCAATTGGAGTGCCGCTCCGACCGCGTAGCGGCTGTAGGGGGAGTACGAGCGGCTTCGGGCTTCCTCGGCGGCGCGGATGAGCGGTTCCCAATCGATTGGCATTTTTGACATTCCAGGCATCATTCTACGCCTTGCCGGGCGTTCGCGCGGGAAGCCCTGTGATAGCGTCCCGCGGCCTGACTTATAGCTTCGATGGCCGCCCGGCCATTTTGTCCATTCCGCGGTGAGATTTAAGTTCTGTGTACGAAGGAGGGGCTCGTGGAGCGCCAATTCAATGACATGACGCCGCCCGCCGATGGCGGCGAGATTCAGTGGCACGCGGCCGAGGGCCGTTTGGAAGTACCCGACCGGCCGATCGTGCCGTTCATCGAAGGCGACGGCACCGGACCGGATATCTGGAAAGCGACCCGCACGGTGCTCGATGGCGCGGTCGCGAAGACCTACGGCGGAAGCCGCTCGATCGCCTGGTTCGAGGTGCTCGCCGGGGAAAAAGCGTTCACCGCCACGAAGGAATGGCTGCCGAACGATACGGTCGATGCGATCCGCCACTACCGCGTGGCGCTCAAAGGCCCGCTGACGACCCCGGTGGGCGGCGGAATCCGCAGCTTGAACGTCGCCTTGCGCCAGATTCTCGACCTCTATGCCTGCGTCCGCCCGGTGCGCTACTTCGCCGGAGTTCCTTCACCGGTCAAAGAGCCCGAGAAGGTGGACATGGTGTTGTTCCGCGAGAACATCGAGGACGTCTACTCCGGCATCGAATGGGCGGCGGATTCGGAGGGCGCCAACGCCCTGATCGAATTCCTGGCCAAGGCCGGCAAGAACGTCCGTCCCGGCAGCGGCATTGGGATCAAGCCGATCTCGAAGTTCGGCAGCCAGCGCCTGGTGGTGAAAGCCATCCGCTACGCGCTCGAATTCGGCAAGAAAAGCGTCACCCTCGTGCACAAGGGCAACATCATGAAGTTCACCGAGGGAGCCTTCAAGGATTGGGGGTACGAGGTCGCCCGCGAGCAGTTCGGCGACCGGACGATCACCGAGACCGAGCTGTGGGATCAGCACGGCGGCAAGGCCCCCGAGGGCAAGCTGGTGATCAAAGATCGGATTGCCGACTCGATGTTCCAGCAGGCGCTGCTCCGTCCCGACGAGTACGACGTGCTCGCGACCACGAACCTGAACGGCGACTACCTTTCGGACGCTCTCGCGGCCCAGGTGGGCGGACTCGGCATCGCGCCGGGCAGCAACGAGGGGGACGGCTACGCGGTGTTCGAAGCGACCCACGGCACGGCACCGAAGTACGCGAACCTGGACAAGATCAACCCCGGCTCGCTGATCCTCTCCGGCGCGATGATGCTCCGCTGGCTCGGCTGGCCCGAGGCGGCGGCGGCGGTCGAAGAGGGACTCGGCCGGACCATCGCCCAGAAGCGCGTCACCTACGACCTCGAACGGCAGATGGAGGGGGCGACGCTCCTCAAAACCTCCGAATTCGCCGCTGCGATCGTCGAGAACCTGTAGTCCTCAAAATCCATACCGAACGGAGACACTTCCGATGCAACATAAAGTCACCGTAGTAGGCGCCGGCAACGTCGGCGCGACCCTCGCGCAGCGGATCGCCGAGGCGGACCTGGCGGACGTCGTGATGATCGACGTGGCGGCCGACCTTGCGACCGGCAAGGCGCTCGACATGATGGAAGCCGCCCCGGTGGTCGGTTTCAACGCGAAGATCACCGGCGGCGGCGATTACGCGGCGACCGCGGGGTCGGACGTCTGCGTGATCACCGCGGGCCTGGCGCGCAAGCCCGGCATGTCGCGCGACGACCTGCTGAACAAGAACACCGAGATCGTCAAAGGTTGCGTCGAGCAGTTGATTCTCCACTCACCGAACACCATCCTGATCCTGGTCACCAACCCGCTCGACGCGATGTGCGAAGTGGCGCGGCGCGCCTCGGGTTTCCCGCGCGAACGGGTGTTCGGCATGGCGGGAGTGCTCGACGCCGCGCGCATGCGCTGGTTCATCGCGGACGAGCTGAAGGTTTCGGTGGAAGACGTGGACGCTTTCGTGCTCGGCGGCCATGGCGACACGATGGTGCCGGTCTCCCGGTTCGCGACGGTCGCCGGAATCCCCTTGCCGCAGCTCCTGTCGGCCGAGCGGATCGAGGCGATCAACCAGCGGACGAAGACCGGCGGCATCGAGATCGTCAACTATTACAAGACCGGCTCGGCCTATTACGCCCCGTCGGCCTCGACGTACGAGATGGTCGCGGCGATCCTCCACGACAAGAAGAAAATCCTTCCCTGCGCCGTGCTGCTCGACGGCGAGTACGGTCTGAACGGGCTGTTCGTCGGCGTGCCGGTCCGGCTCGGCCGCGGCGGCATGGAGCAGGTGATCGAGCTCACCCTCCTGCCGGAAGAGCAGGCCGCGCTCGAAAAGTCGGCCGCCGCGGTGCGCGAGCTGGTCGACGCGCTGCCGGCCTGATCGCCCCTAAGGGACGGGGGCCGCAACTTGGCGGTCCCTGTCTCGTACCTCTTTCGTGAGGTCGGTGGAGCGACCCAAGGCGAAGGATTCGCAAATCATGCGTAAGGCGAGTTGGGTCGGCTGGTTCGGAGTCGCGGCGCTCGGCGCGCTGGCTCTCTACTGGGTATGTGTCCGCACCCTCCCCACCCTCCCGGCTCCCTGGACGACCACCCGCGCCGAGGCGACCGCGCTCGCGCTAGAAAAGATCGCCGAACTTGGGCCTCCGGTGCCCAATCCCTACGTCGTCGTCAGTCTCGACGGCAACCACCTGCTCGAACGCCGGTTGCAGCTCTCCGCGGTCCGGCCGCCGAGCCGGCTCCTTTCGCGCGTGGTCGATTGGGAGGTCTTGGTCTATCCGCGGGGCGTTACCCGCGACGAATGGACCTATCGGATCGAAATCTCGCTCTCCGGCGAGGTACTTTCCTTGTCTCGGCGGGTCGACCGGTCCGAGCCGGGGGCCGCGCTGACCGAGCCCGAGGCGCGGCGCCAGGCGCGGGCGTTTCTGGTGGCACGGGGAGTTGACCTCAGCCCGTTCGGAGATCCCGAGATCCGCCGCACCCAGCTCTCCGCCCGCACGGATTCGACGGTCCGCTTTCCCGTGCGCCGCTCGGAGCTGCAAGCCTCCAAGGCCACCTATGGCGTCGAAGTCACGTTCGCAGGGGACCGGCTGACCGGTTTCGGACCCTGGTTCGAGGATCCCGGCCGCACCGCGCTTCAGCCGGCAATCCGCCAGATGACGTTCACCGGCATCGCCGGTCTCATGATTCTGTTCGGGCTGCTCTTCGCCCTCGCGCCGCCGTTCCTCACGCGCTACCACGAGGGGCTGATAGGAGTCCGCCGCGCGGCGCAGGTGTTCGGTTTGGTGAGCGGGACTGGGCTGCTCGTGATCGCGCTGGTCGCGCGGTCGAGCAGCCAGAGCCTGTCGTTCGGGGTGGCGACCCGCGAGCAGACGACCTGGCTGTTCGCCATGGTCATCACTTTGTTCAACCTGCTGCCGAGCGGCATCGCCGCGTTTTTCGCCTGGGGGGTGGGGGAGTCGATCTGCCGCGAGCACTGGGGGGGCAAGCTCGCGGCGTTCGATGCGCTGTTCCTGGGCGAATGGGGCAACGCGACGGTCGCGCGCTCGGCGCTCGCGGGGGTCTCGGGCGGGATCGCTCTCGCCGGGGGGCTCGCCCTGCTCAACCTGCCGCTCGCGCGGCTCGAAGCATGGCCGATGGTTGCGTTCCTGCTGCCTTCGTCCGAAGGCTCCGCGGCGCCGTCGATCGAGCTGGTCGCGGTGCAGATCTGGGGCTGTCTCGCTCCATTGCTCGCGATCCTGCTTTGCGTGCTGCCGACGGTCGAGCGCCGCTTGGGACCATGGCTCGGCGGTCTGGTCGGCGCGGTGCTGCTCACCCCGTTCGTCTTCTCGGCCGCAATGCCTATCCCCGTGCCGGCGGGCCTGTTGGTCGCTTTCGTCCTATCGAGCGGAGTGGTGGCGATCTTTCGCGGCGTCGATCTGCTCGCGGCGCTTCTGGCGGCCTTCGTCGCCGGCACCGTCCTCTCCGGCTATCCCCTGCTGGTCGCGGCCGATTCGAGCCTCCAGGCGCACGGCTGGGCGGCGCTCGGCCTCTTGGCTTTGCCACTGGTCCTGAGCCTGCGCTTCCTGGGCTCGGACAAGGAGCGGGTTTACCGCTACGAGGACATCCCGCCCCACGTCCGCAGGATCGCCGAGCGCGAGCGCCAGCGGGTCGAGCTGGAAACCGCGCGCGGCATCCAAAGCTCGATCCTGCCCGACCTGCCGCCGCGGCTGGGCGGCTTCGACATCGCTCACACCTATCTGCCCGCGAGCGAGGTGGGCGGTGACTTCTACGACGTGCTCGCCCTGGAAGACGGCCGGGTGGCGGTGGCGATCGGCGACGTCGCGGGGCACGGCGTCTCCTCGGGCCTCGTGATGTCGATGGCGAAATCCGCGCTCGCGGTCCAGGTCACGTTCGACCCGGCGATCGAAGCGGTCTTTGCGACCCTCAACCGGACGGTGTTCCAGAGCGCCCGCAGGCGTCTGCTCACCACCCTCTGCTATGCCCTGATCGATCCGATCCGCCGCGAGGTCCATTACGCGAGCGCGGGGCACCTCTACCCCTACCTCGTCTCCAAGAACGGCCGCGTCGAGCCGCTCGAATCGATCGCCTATCCGCTCGGAGTCCGCGGCCAGCTCGATATCTCCCCCCGCGCCGCCAAAGTCGCCCCGGGAGACGCGATCTTCCTGTTCAGCGACGGTCTGGTCGAAGCCCAAGGCACGAAAAGCGACGAGTCCTACGGCTTCGAGCGCTTGGAGAAGAGCCTCGCCCGCCACGCCGCCGGCTCGGTTGAGGCCCTCCAAAGAGGAGTCCTCGCCGACCTAGACCGCTTCACCGGCGCGATGCCGCGGGAGGACGACTTGACGATTCTGGTGCTGCGGGTGGGGGAGTAGGGGCGGTGGGACGCTAACGATCCGGCGTTGCGTGAGCCGCGCTGGGAGAGCGATGATTGCCCTACTTTATGAGGCGATACCCGCTGGTCGTCCTGTTTGGACTGGTAAGCGTCATCGCGCTGCTCCTCGTGGGCAGGTGGCTTAACGCGACCAAGCGAGGCGGGCAGGAGCTCGCCGAACCGTTTCGCATCGCTGGCAATCTGTACTACGTCGGCGCGAGTGATGCCTCGGCCTTCCTCATCACCGGACCCGAGGGCCACATCGTCCTCGACGGTGGCTATCCCACCACCGCGTCCATGATCATGGCGAGCATCGCGAAGCTCGGTTTCAACGTCAAGGACGTGAAGGTGCTCCTAAACTCGGAGCCACACCCCGACCACGCCGGCGGGCTGGGGGTGATCCAGCAAGCGTCGGGTGCAGAACTCTGGGCGAGCGAAGCGAGCGCCGTCACCCTCGCCTCCGGCGGCGATGACCCCGATGGGTTCCTGCCTTTGAGGGCCCTCGTGTGGCTCGGCGTCCTGGGTTATCCGAAGATGCGGGTCGACCATCGCTTTCAGGACGGAGACACCATCCGCCTCGGGCCGCTCGCACTCACCGCGCACATCACCGGGGGCCACACGCGCGGATGCACCTCATGGTCGTTCCAGGTTCATGACGGTGACCGCGTGCTGAACGTTGTGAGCGCGTGCGACCTGGGGCGGTTGGCCACGGGGCAATATCCGGAGCAGAAGGCCGACCTCAAGCGCAGCTTCAGAGTACTCCGGGGCCTGCCCGTTGACATCTGGGTGACGTGCCATGCGAGATGGTGGGGCCGATACCGCAAATTCGTCGCCAGCGCTACCGCAAAGGACCCGGTGGAACCGTTCATCGACCCGGACGGCTACCAGGCCTACATCGACTCTGCGGAGGCGGAGCTCCGCAGCGGACGCCTGCACTAGGTTAACTCTGTGGCGAGGACTTACTCGCCGATCAAGGTCAGCTCGTCGGATCGAGGCACGTCGAGAACCTCGATTCCGCACTCCTCGCGCAGGCGTTCGATCAGCTCTGCTGAGATGGACGATTCGCGCCCTCGCTTCCATCGCTTCCTTTCGCCATGGGGGCCGAACAACGCCAGCGCAATCTTGCGGGCCGGATCGTGACGTGGCCAGTAGGCGAGTCCGGGAGAACCGGCGGAATGGAGCGCCGCCGCCCACTTCTGGGCCAGGTCATAGGGAACCAGGGTCCCGATCTCACTTGTGATGCCGAAGCGGACGGCCTCTCGGGAGGTCAAGTCGGACAGATCCAGTTCTTCGGGAAGCCGAAGCTTCCGCAGGGATCTGGCCTTTAGGAAGTCCGAGGAGATGGCGCCTCGCTCCAGGTCCGGCCCGATGACCTCCAACAGGGCCGAGATTTCGTCGGTGACCAGATAGCAGGTTCCTGCAGGCTCCGCGAGATCGAAACGTCCTCGCATCGAGCTGCCGAACCACCAGGGTCCTTTGCCGCGGTGAACAACCCGAAAGAGCGCCGTCGTCGAGGAGAGTCGGAGGAAGGGAAATCCCTCCAGTGCGGCAGGATCGTCGGGTGGCCGGTGCAGGCTGGCCACTTCGCGCGAGGTGTGCGGCATCGGCTGGAGGTTTACTCGGAAAAGCGCCGGGCCGCATCCCGTGCCAGGGTGACGGCCGGTTCGAGGTCTCGACCCTGCCTCAGCCATTCCACCACGGAGCGGCCTTCGAGAACGCGCGACGGAGAAACAAGCCAGCCTGCGATCGTCCAGTCGTCTACATCTATACCCCGGAAACTTTGGAGAACTTCGGGCATACCTCGCAGGATCTGGTTCTTTGCGTCGAACTGAAAGGCCGGGTAGACCACGACGCCGTCGGCCGTTTTAAGGCCGAGAATCGTTCGCCGCTCTCGTCGGTCCGCCAAGGCCTGCCGGGAAATCCCGCCGCACATCTTGGCGACCTGGGGGGTGCCGTAAAAAGGGCCGAGGACATCATTCCATCGCGAAACCGCGGGCACGGCCTGAAGCATCCGCGCCGCGAGCTCGTCGGCCGAACCGAGCTCGTTGAAGGAACGACCATGCTCGGCATAATCCGAGATCCTGACTTCAAGTCCGCGCCGAAGGCGGGTCGTCACTTGGTCGAGAAAGACCTTTGCCATCGGTTGTGCCATGGAAATAGAGTACCTCCGCACTCCGCGATGCGTCAAGGTCGTCAAGGTGTCTATTCGGCATCGAGTCAGTGCTGCGGGTGGGCGCTACCGGTCAGGGTCGAGGCGCTCGACCTGGGCGCGGCAGATTCGACAGCTGAGGTTCGCCGAGATCAGCGCCAGCGCAAAGATCAGGAGCCCGCAGGCGAGGATCGAAGGGAACGTGTCGGCCTTCGTAAGCCCGGACAGCTTGAGGATCGCGAGGTCCACTACGGTGATCATCAGCATGGTGACGAGGCCGATCCCGACCGCACTCCAGGGCAGCCGGGAGATGTGTCCGCAGGCGAGACAGTGGATGGGGTGCCTCCGCGACGGAAAGAAAAGCCGCAGAGGGATCTCGATCGACTTGCCGCAGTGCGGGCAGGGGAGTTGGCGGGTTGTGCTCACGCCGAGGTCTTCTGCGAAGGCGATCGATGCATGTCGGCTATCATGACTGCCAAGATCCTACAGGAGTGTCTCGCCATGAGAACCCGACTTTCCCTCTCCGAGTACGGAGTCCTTTCGGCTGCTTTCGCCGTGCAATTCCTGGCCGCCGGTTCTCTTTTCGCCGAATCGGCCCCGGCACCATCCCCCTCCGCACCCCCCAAGATCTACGCCGCCTACGTGCTCCTGGCGGAGTCCCCCTCCGGGCGCACGGTCCCCTTTGCCCGGGTGATCGTCGATCCCGGCGCTCCCTGCCCGCAGCTGGTCGGTGCGGGGAAGGAGCGGATCGCGACCACGCCGCGCCTGAATCCGCACGGGTTTGCGGTCAAAGTCTGCGAGGCCCGATATCCGTTCGGGCGCTCTCTCTCGGTGACGGGCGGTCCGCGGCTTCCGGTGGTGGTCGAGGCTCCCTCGCGGATCGCGGTCTTGGGCGATTCCGGCTGTGAGCCGAAGAATCAGGCGGGGTGCGGACTCGACGATCCGCAGTGGCCGTTTCCGAAGCTCGCCCAGGCGGCAGCGGCCGGGCGGCCGGATCTCGTGCTTCACGTGGGGGACTACAACTACCGCGGTACGCCGAGCGGTTTCACCGTCACGGTGGACGGCCAGCCGGTCAAGCGGTGGTACTACGATGCCGGCGACGGCGCGGAGCCTTCGGAGCTTTGCGGCCTGACGGGTCCTTATTACAGCCAGAACAGCACGGGCAATCCCGACGCCGACAACTGGCAGGCCTGGTGGTTGGATTTCTTTCAGCCGGCGGGTCCCCTCTTGACCGCGGCGCCCTGGGTCTTCGCGCGCGGCAATCATGAGTTGTGCAGCCACGGCGGACCGGGCTGGTTCTACTTTCTCGACCCCAGCTCGAATCTGGCCGAAGGCGGCGGCAAGCAGCTCGCCTGCCCGTCGCAGGATGGGGAAGGGCCGGCGTTGCCGCATCTTCAGCTGGTCGAGCCCCAGGTGCTCCACCTGGGCGACCTCGACCTGCTGGTGCTCGACTCCGCGAACGCCTGCGACCAGTTGCCCGGTCTTACCGACGCCTACCGGCGCCAGCTCGGCGCCGCGGCGAAACGGCTGCGCGGCGGGCACCGGGCCTGGCTGATGGGCCATCGGCCGATCTGGGGGATCGAGGACGCGGCGGAGGCCCTCTATGGTTGCGACGGCAAGCCGCAGAGCGGCCCCGCGGTTCCCTACGGGGAGTTGAACCAGACGCTCCAGTGCGCTCTCGAAGGCGAGGCCGGCGCGGCGTTGCTGCCCAAACTCGACCAGATCCTCGCCGGCCACATGCACCGGTTTGAGGCTCTCTCTTTCGCCGCTCCGAGCCACCGGGCGCCGACGCTGGTGGTCGGCAACAGCGGGGTCGAAGAGGACACCGGACCGCCGACCGGCGCGTTCGCCCAGGTGATCGACGGCGCGCCGGCTTCCGGTTTCTCGGTCGATCAATTCGGCTATCTGGAGCTGACCCGGGACCGCCGCGGCGTCTGGCAGGGCGCGATGGTCACCGCCGATCCCGCGGCCTGGGTGCCGTTTCTCGCTCCTTGCGTCACGCCGGCCGCGCCGGACCAGGCACTCTGCGTCAAGCCGATGCCGTCCGCGCGGACCGCGCTCGGCAACTAGCGCGGAGCACTGAGTAGGAGAGGCGAACCCTGGAAGAACTGATAGAAGTTTGCGCAATCTAAGAGAAGCATAAAATTTATGCGGCGAATACGATCCTCCTACTTCAACAGCTGTACCCTTCCCAAGGAGGTCGGAAATGCGCACTCGTCTCATCGGTTGCATCGCCGTGTTGCTCCTCGTCGCGCTTCCCACGTTCGCGGCCGATCGCTCGATCCAGAGCGGGATTGATCTCTGGAGAACGCCGGGCAACGGCCAGACCTTTATCGACTTCAAACACATGCCCATCCCCTCCGGTTTCTTCTGCTTCAAATCCGCACCTTTTGCCGGAAGGATCAACTTCGCGGGTGTGCCGGTCGCGACCGCAGAGGCCGGGGTGCTCGGTCGGGCCGACACGATCGTTCAGCGCCTCGACGAAGCGGTGTTCAACAGGAACGGCGTCGCCCGGACCCGCGTCCAAGTGCGCGCCCTCCACTTCCTGAGCGTCAAGCCGATCCAGACCGCGTGCGGCGCATTCAACGTCGAGGTCCGCCTGAGCGGCCAGCAGCCGATCACGGGGATGAAGATCGTCCGTGAGAACGAGCACGGCGGCCGCTTCTTCGCGCCGATCGCGGTCAACGGCAAGCTCGTCTTCACGCCGGTCGGCCGGCCCGCCACCGAGATTCTGGAGATGCCCCGGAACGTCCGTTTTCCGGCCAATCAGGGTATTTTCTGGGCTGACCTTCGCGGAAAGACGCTTCAACGCGACGGTTACGTCCTCACGGATACCGACAACGATCGGGTACCTGACTCCTACCTGCCGGGTACCTCTTCGAATTTTGCGGCGGGAGTCCGCTACAACCCGACGAGAGGAGCGCTTGAGCCCTTGATGTACCAGAACCCGAACTGTCACTTGGTCAACTCGTATGAGGCCTATCTCGAAGGCCATTGCCCGGCAGTAGAGCCAACACCCCTACCGGAGTAGATCTCTCCTCTATGGCATCAACGGTTGTGCCCCGGAGCCCGTTCTTGAAAGGGCTCCCGGGGTTCCTTCGACCTCGATCTCCTAAGACCTCGTACTCCAGCTGCTTGAGAGGGCGCTCCGTTTTGGTCTCGATTCCTTACAGACACCATTCCGGGTGATCACTATCGTATACAGACATGCGCAATCCAAGAGAAGCGCGACGCTTGCGCGGCGCGTACGATCCTGCCACTTGAACCGCAGGACCTTTCCCAAGGAGGTCGGAAATGCGCAGTCGTCTCGTCGGTTGCATCGCCGCGTTGCTCCTCATCGCCCTGCCCACGTTCGCCGCCGATCGCTCGATTCAGAGCGGGGTCGATCTTTGGAGGACGCCGGGCGACGGCAAGACCTTCATCGACTTCAAGAGCGCTCCGATCCCCGCCGGTTTCTTCTGCTTCAAGTCCGAGCCGTTTTCGGGCAGGATCGTCTTCGCAGGCGTGCCGATCGCGACCGCGGAGGCCGGGGTGCTGGGCCAGACCGACACGATCGTCCAGCGCCTCGACGAAGCGGTGTTCAACAAGAGTTCCGTGGCGCGAACCCGTGTGCAGGTGCGCGCCCTCCATTTCCAGAGCGTCAAGCCGGTCCAGACCGCCTGCGGCGCGTTCAATGTCGAGGTCCGGCTCAATGGCCAGCAGCCGATCACGGGGATGAAGATCGTCCGCGAAAACGAGCACGGCGGCCGCTTCTTCGCTCCGATCGCGGTCAACGGCAAGCTCGTCTTCACGCCGGTGGGCCGGCCCGCCACGGAGATTCTGGAGATGCCCCGGAACGTTCGTTTCCCGGCGAACCAGGGGATCGCATGGGCCGATGTCGGCCTCAAGAAGACGATTCAACGCGCCGGGTACGTCCTCGCGGACACCGACAACGACCTCGTCCCCGACTCCTATCTGCCGGGCACTTCGTCGAATTTCGGTGCGGGGATTCGCTACAACCCAAAGCCGGCGCGCGGAGCCAACCTTTATGAGGACGTTCAGCCCATTGACTACAACAACCCGAACTGCCACCTGACCAACTCGTACGAGGCTTACCTCGAAGGTCACTGCCCGGAACCGGTGCAGCAGCAGCAACTTCCTTACTAGACCTGCCAGTCCGAGTTTGCTGAGGGCCCGCTCCCGGTGAGCGGGCCTTTCGTTTTTCCTTGTGACTCTTCGGCCCGCCGATAGACTTGCGCAATCTAAGAGAAGCGCGATGCTTGCGTGGTGCGTACGATCCTCTTACGTAAACCGCAGTACCTTTCCAAAGGAGGTCGAAAATGCGCACTCGTCTCGTCGGATGCATCGCCGCATTGCTCCTCATCGCCCTGCCCACGTTCGCCGCCGATCGCTCGATCCAGAGCGGGGTGGATCTCTGGCAGACGCCGGGCGACGGCAAGACCTTCATCGACTTCAAGAATCAACCCATCCCGGCCGGTTTCTTCTGCTTCAAGTCCGAGCCGTTCGGCGGAAAGATCATCTTCTCGGGTCTTCCGATCGCCACCGCGGAAGCCGGGGCGCTCGGCAAGACCGACACGATCGTGCAGCGCCTGGATGAGGCGGTGTTCAATCGCAACGGCGTTGCGCGGACCCGCGTTCAGGTGCGCGCCCTTCATTTCCTGAGCGTCAAGCCGATCCAGACCGCCTGCGGTTCGTTCAACGTCGAGGTCCGGCTCAATGGCCAGCAGCCGATCACGGGAATGAAGATCGTCCGCGAGAACGAGCACGGCGGCCGCTTCTTCGCTCCGATCGCGGTCAACGGCAAGCTCGTCTTCACGCCGGTCGGCCGGCCCGCCACGGAGATTCTGGAGATGCCCCGGAACGTCCGTTTCCCGGCGAACCAGGGAATTTCGTGGGCCGACATCGGCATGAAGAAGACGATCCAGCGCGCCGGGTACGTCCTCGCGGACACCGACAACGACCTCGTTCCGGACTCCTACCTGCCGGGTACCTCGTCGAACTTCGCCGCCGGAGTCCGTTTCATCCCGCCGCAAGGAGCGGACAAGATTTATCGGGAGCCCGTCATCATCTACGACAACCCGAACTGCCACCTGGTCAACTCCGCGGAGGCCGCTGCCGAAGGCCACTGCCCGGGTCCGGTGGTGTACGCGGATTAGGACACCTGCGCTCAGAGACTCGGAGGGTCCGCTTCCCGGCGGGCTCTCCGTTTTCGTTTTACCTCCCCTTGAAGAGCGGCACCGCGCTCGAAGGGTAGAAGTTTGCGCAATCTAAGAGAAGCGCTACTCTTATCTCCGCGTCTACGATCGTCTTAGAGTACTAGAGGTATCGCACGACGGTTTCCCGGGCGGCTCGTCCCAGGGCGGGCCTCTCGGTCGTTGAGTCTGGAGGCCGGAGATGGAACCGAGATCGGTGGTCGAACAAGCGGTCGGTTGGTTGCGGGCTCACCTCGCTGAGGAGATTTCGATCGAGGAGATGGCCGAAGGCACGGGTGTGACGCCGTTTCATTTCCTCCGCACGTTCAGGCACTGGACCGGCGTCACCCCCGCGCTTTACTTGAGCGCGCTCCGTCTGGAGGAGGCCAAGCGCCTCCTGCTCACCACCGATCGAAGCGTTACAGACATTTGCTTCGACGTCGGCTACAACAGCCTCGGCACGTTCACCACCCGGTTCACCCAGCTGGTCGGCTTGTCGCCCACCCGTCTGCGTCTGCTCGGCTCCGGTTTCCGGCTGGACGCCCTGGCCGGGGCGATGGAGCACCTGGGCTCGGGCTCCGGGAGCGGCGGATCGGTCCCACGCACGACGACGATCAGCGGATCTCTGTTTGCCGCCGAGCCTCCGTCCGGGGTGACTTTCCTGGGTCTGTTCGGTCATCCGCTGCCCCAGCAGAGGCCGTTTGCCTGCACTCTCCTCGCCGCCCCGGGTGAGTTCCGCCTCAAGGCGCCGAAACCGGGCCGCTACTACCTGTTCGCGGCCTGTTTT
>DATMZU010000715.1:0-11558 GCA_035607435.1 Thermoanaerobaculia bacterium
CGCTACCACCTGTACCGCCAGATCCGCTTGCGGGCGGAAAGTCTCGGCCTCGCGATCGACCTGCACGAGGACCAGGCGTTGAACCCGATCTCGTTCCCCGCCTGCGACGTGGATTTTTCCGCCGTCGGCCCGGGTGCCGTCGTAGGACAGCTGGTATGACGCGAGCGACACGTCCTCCAGGGCGCGGAGCGGCGGAGCAGGGAGGACCCCGGTGATTCCAAAGCCGCCGTTTCTTTCCGATCTGAACCTCGACCTCGAACGCGAGATGTTCCGAGAGATCCAGCCTCGCCTCTTGGAGGTCTGGGAAGCCCTGACCATGCGCGACGAGGAGCCCCACACCTCGGTCGTCGTGCCCTCGCTCACGCTCGACCAGAGCGAGCTGAAAAAACTGGCCGGCGCGAACTTCTACGAAGAGCGGCTGCTGTTCCTCCTGATCCGCCTGCGCAACCCGCGGGCTCGGGTGGTCTACGTGACGTCGGAACCGATTCACCCGATGATCCTGGACTATTACTTCCACCTGCTCGCCGGCATCCCGGCGAGCCACGCCCGCTCGCGCCTCACCCTTCTCTGCGCCTACGACGCCTCGCCCCGCTCGCTCACCGAAAAGATCCTCGAACGGCCGCGGCTGATCGAGCGCATCCGCGAAGGGATTCAAGACTCGGCGCGCGCCTACCTCACGGTGTTCAACTCGACGCCGTTCGAACGGCGGCTCTCGGTCCTGCTCGGCATCCCAATGAACGGCGCCGATCCCGACCTCGCCCACCTGGGCACCAAGTCGGGCAGCCGCAAGGTATTTCGCGAAGCCGGCGTGGCGCTCCCCTGGGGGAAGGAAGATCTGCGCGACGAGGTGGACGTCGCCGAGGCGCTGGTCGATCTCGACCGCGAGCGGCCGGGCCTGCGCCGTGCGGTGGTCAAGTTGAACGACAGTTTCTCGGGCGAGGGCAACGCGGTCTTCCGCTACCCGGAGGATCGAAGCCTGCCTATGGTACGGCGCGAGCTGGCGAATCTCGAATTCTCGGTCCCTTCCGAGAACGTGGACAGCTATTTCGACAAGTACCGCCGGATGCAGGGAATCGTCGAGGAGTGGATCGAGGGGAAGGAGAAAATGTCTCCCTCCGCCCAGCTGCGGATCAGCCCGCACGGCGAGGTGCTGCCGATCTCCACCCACGACCAGATCCTTGGTGGCCCGAGCAACCAGGTGTTCCTCGGCTGCAAGTTCCCGGCGCACGACGACTATCGCCGCTACATCCAGGAGCAGGCGATCAAGATCGGCGAGGTCCTGGCAAAAAACGGCGTGGTCAGCCGCTTCGCGGTCGATTTCCTGGTCTGGCGCGACGCGGCGACCGACAACTGGGACTGCTCCGCGCTAGAAATCAACCTGCGCATGGGCGGCACGACCCACCCCTATCTAGCGCTCCAGTTCCTGACAGGCGGCACCCTCGATCCCGAAAGCGGCCTGTTCGTCTCCCCCACCGGAGCCCAAAAGTTCTACCGCGCGACCGACAACCTCCAGTCCGAGGCGTACCGCGGCCTGATCCCCGAAGACCTGATCGAGATCCTCACCGAGAACCGCCTCCACTACAGCCACGCCAAAGACTCCGGAGTCCTGTTCCACCTCATCGGAGCCGTCTCCGAATTCGGCAAGCTGGGAGTGACGGCGATCGCCAACAGCCACGAGGAAGCCGACGCCTTGTACTTCCAGACTCTCGACGTGTTGGATCGCGAGACCAACTACGAGCGGACGGCTCGGGCGAAGGGGTTGGTTCCGGGGTAGGGGGCGGAGAGACCCCGAAGCGATCGCGAAACGCGGGGGCGGCGGACCGCCCCCGCTTTCTACGGCATCCGGTTCAGCAGCCTGTGCAACTTGCGACCGGGCACTTCTTGAGGCGCAGCACCCAGTCGCCGGTCTGATCCATCGTGGAGAACGTATTGCCCTGCGCGCAGCTACCGTCGAACTCATCCTGCCCCATGCTGGTCGCCGTACGCGGGTTGTACCACCAGCGGTGGTAGAAGGTGTTCGGCACGCTCGCGATGGTTTGGTTAGTCATCGCGGTCGCGAAGTAGATCACCAGGTTGTTCTTCGCCGAGTCGGCCAGGACGTGGATCCGATCCGCATCGCCGCACGTTTCGGCGCCGTTCATCGTCCAGTAGGAGAGATTCCTGCCGCTCGCGGGAAGCGAGGTCGGCGCGAAAAAGTCGATCACCCTCTGGATGTCGCTGTACTCGTTTGTCCCCTGCCATCCCGCGGTCAGGATCGGCGGACTTCCGGTCGCGTCGCCCGACGTGCCGTACCCTCCTCCGGTCGCGAGACCCCAGATCGCGTTGCGGTGCTGGGTCCGGTCCTGATCCCCGAAATATCCGTACTCGTCGTTGCTGACCGGCCAGCTCTTGTTGTTGGTTCCCTGGCAGGTGCCTCCAGGCTTGTTGCACATCACGCTGTCGTAGGCGACTTGGTCGCTGGCCGGATCGCCCGATATCTTGTGACGCTGAAGCGAGACGCTGGACGGCCAAGCGCTCCCGAAGAACGAGAAGCACTGGCCGACGATCGGACCCGTCATCGCTGGAAACTTGTGCGCCGGGTGGACGGTCAACGGCCGGAGGTTCGAGCCTTGCGCGAACCACGGATCGCCGAGGTACGCGCGCAAGAACGAGTCGCTGCAACCGTTCTTCAAGCAGCCTCCCAGCGTGTCCCAGCGGGAAGCCGGGGTGTTGGTGCATTGCCACTCGTTGGTGAGCGACCAGATCACGTTGGGAAACGCGGCGTAGCGCGCCACCGCGTATCCCAAGTAGCGCTTGTCTTCATCGACCGTGCCAAGAAGAGAATCTCCGGTCCCGCAGCCGTTCGGGACCGACGTGGCCGTGTCGCGGAAGACGATCAACTCTGCGATCACTCCCTTGTCGTAGAGGTCGCGGATCACCGTGTCGAGCGCCTTCCAATGATTGAAGTCGAGCTGGCTGCGGTCATACGGCCCGGTACCGCCGCTCGTCCTCACGAACGGCCCCGAGGCCCCGGTGATGTCGGACCCCAGGCCGGAGCCTCGGCCGAGCGCGTTCCACGGCGCGATCAGCAGGCGCACCTTGGCAATTCGCCGGTTCTTGGTGTTGTCGATCGAGGTGCGCCAAGCGTAAAGGTCGGTGCAAGGCGTTCCGAGCGAATTGTCGAGCTCGCAACGCGCGTTGTTGACGATCTGGTAATAGGTCTGGCCCCAAACGAACGCGCGTGTCGTGTCGTCCCAGACGAAGCTCAGCGGGTTGGCGTTGTCGCGGCGTAGGAAGCCGTGGAGCGCGGTGACCGGAGTCCGGCATTCCGGCAGGCTGATGAACGTCGCGGCGGGCAGATTGAGCCCGGTCTCGGACGAGCTGACGGTGTAGCTCCAGCTTCCGCCGACTGTGACCGGGAGGCGGAACTTGTAGCGCGCGCGAAAGCGGCCGGTGAGCGGATTGAGATCGAACAGCTCGTAGACGAAACCGCGGGCGGATTTGGTCACCCCACCCGGGCCCGTGAACGTGGCGGTCGCATCGACCGAGGTGTAGGCATTGATCGGCCGGGTGCTGGTCTCGCGGGTAACCTCGCAGACCGACCAGAGCGGCAGCGAGTCCGCGGCGCGGGCCGGGCTCGATGCGCCGAGCGCCAGAAGCGCCGCGAACGCAAAGCCCAAGGAAAATTTCGAGGAAAGTCGCATCTACAACCCCTTCCTGCTCCTCTCGGAAGGGTTTACGGCGCCCTCCCCATCCGAGTTAGGGCTCGTGGGGGTCGCAGGGACGAATCACCCGGAGCCTGCCGCGGCCCGGGCTGGGGGGTGGGGCGGTTTTTTCCGATCGGGGTAGGGGATTGGCGCCGATCTCACGGAAACCGACGTGCGGGCCGTCCTTGCCGGTTGCCCGGGTAGACCCTGCCCCAAAGCCCGGCATCAAGGCGCCGCGGCGCACGCGCCGAGCGCGTAGCGGCGGACGATCAACTTCAGCAGATAGGGCCCGGAGGCGGCGACCTCCAATCCGGCGACCACGACTTCGCCCGGAGCCGAAACCACGACGGGAAAGGTGGATTGCGGCAGTTCGTCGTTCACTCGGATCGCTGCGCCGCAACGCCGCGCGTCGAGCTCCGGATCGAGCTCAAGGCCCTGCACACTGCTTCCCGTAGCCGCGAGGAGTGCCGTGCGCGCCTTCCGATCTATGACCGCGGTGGCCTCAACATAGGTCTCGGAGGTGAACACGGTCCGGGCGGGCGTGATCGCCACGAGGTTTCGATCGAAGCGCCGCGCCAGAACCGAACGGCTGTCGAGGCCCTGGCGAAGGGACCAGATCAGCTCATAGCCTTCGTCGGTTCCGGCTACCAGCCCCTGCAATTCCAGGCGATCCGGGGCAATGCGTACGGCTCTTCCGAGGGGTGTCCCGGTCCGCCCGAAACGGCGCAGGAAAATCTCTCGCGATTCATCGTGGCCCCGCGGACTCCAGGCGGCGGCGAATTCTCCGTCGTGGCGGGCCACGACCCACGCGGGCTCGGTAATACTTGCTGAGGTCGCCAGATCGATCGGCGACGAGATCGGTATTCCCCGCACCGAAAATGTCCGAGCCCGCAGGCCGTAGGGCGGACCGACCGGATGGAGCGAAAGGTTCCAGGCGATCACGAATCCAGTGTCCCCCCCACTCAAGCGCGGACACCCTTCGTCCAGCAGGGGCGGATCGCCCTGAGCGTAGCGTATCGGGCTCCTCGGAGATCCGTCTTCGTTCATGACCCGGTACGCGGTGCGGAAGCGCCGACTTGCGATGTTCAACTCGCTCCAAGCGAAGGCGAGGCGTCTTTGTCCGATCCGGGCGATTTGGGGGCAAAAGAGCAAAGCCGCCGGACCTTCGTGAGTGTCGGCGACGACAAAGTCGCGGCGCGCCGAAAGGTCCGCATTCAGCTCCTGTGCGCGGAGGACCTCGCGCCCCATCTCGAGCCACGCAACCACCACACCCTGTCCGGCCAGCGGCGCGAGCCCGAGGCCGCTGTCGGGATTGACGGGAAGCACCACCTCGCCCCGAGGAATCAGCCGAGCCGAAATCGGGAGAGCCAAAGAGAATAGAGCCGCAGCGCTCAAGCCGGCGATCCGCCCTTGACGCATAAATTCCCGTGCAGCCGAACGAGAGAAGAGGTTCATGGCCATCCTCCTGAACGAGCGTTCACGCTTGAATGTCTACCCTCTCTTACGGATCGGCGCCGCCATCCGTTCGCAATTCCGTTGGTATTCTCGCCGCATGAGCAACCTACGAGCCCGACCTCGGGCCGATCACGCTGGAGGTTACCGGTCCGGCAGGCACCTGGGAGTTCCTCGCCAAGGAGGTGATGACGAGACGCCCGTGTCGCCTTGTACCTTGTAGCAAACCATGTGATCGAACGCATCGGTGATCGTCAGGCGGGCGCCCGCCAGGGGCGCCGTGAGCTTCCAAGGCGGTCTGCCGCCAAACCCTAAGCGCGCCTGAAGTAGACTGTCCAGATGAGGAAGCGTGTCTACCTGGAGACTACGGTCATCAGCTACCTGACGGCACGGCCAAGCCGGACCCTGGTAGGGGCCGCTCACCAGCAGCTCACGATCGATTGGTGGGAACAGCGGCGGCACGACTTCGACCTTGTGGTTTCGGAGCTGGTTCTCCGAGAGGCCCAAGCGGGCGACCCTGACGCCGCGAAGCGGCGCCTTACCATACTTGAGGGTATACCCCGTCTTGCGTTGAGCGACGAGGCCATCGCGTTGGCTCAAGAATTCATCCAGAACGGGCTACTTCCCTTAAAGGCGGCAGACGATGGCCTGCATATCGCGGTGGCGACCACCTTTAGCGTCGACTACTTGTTGACGTGGAACTGTACTCATATTGCGAATCCGGAACTCCAAGCGAAACTGGCGGAGTTCCTGCAACAGAGAGGGTTGTTCCTCCCTTTCATCTGCACACCTGAAGAACTGCTCGGAGGTCAAGATCGTGAGCTATGAAGATCCAATTGTCCAAGAGGTGCGCCAGGTTCGAGAAGAACATGCCGCACGATTCAACTATGACTTTCAGGCGATCGTAGCGGACCTCAAACAGTCCGAGGCGGCACGCGACCCTGCCAAGTCACCCCTGTTGGCGCCACCTGAGGTTTCCGCAAACCTACCGGACTCTGCGGTGCAGCGAGTTCGCTTCGCTCGACGCTAGTGCCTTCCACGGCGGCCGAACCGGGGGTCAGCCGCCCCGGCGGCCTAACAGCCGCAACCCATTCCCGATCACCAGCAACGACGCCCCCATGTCGGCGGCGATTGCGGCCCAGAGGGAGGCATGGCCCGCGAGGGTGAGGAGCACAAACACCGCTTTGATCGCGAGCGAGAACACGATGTTCTGGCGGATGACCCCCAAGGTTCGGCGGGAATGGCGGATCAACCACGGCAGCTTCGCGAGATCGTCCGACATGAGGGCCACGTCGGCGACTTCGATCGCCGCATCGCTTCCCGCCGCCCCCATTGCGACGGACATCGTGGCCCGGGCCATCGCCGGGGCGTCGTTCACCCCGTCGCCGATCATCGCGACCGAGCCGTAGCGGGCGATCAGCTGATCGATCGCGGCGACTTTTTCGGCCGGCAGCATCTCGGGCCTTACGTCGTCGATGCCGGTCTTTCTGCCGATCGCTTCGGCCGTGCCCCGGTTGTCGCCGGTCAACATCACGACCGCTTGAATGCCGGCGTCGCGTAGCGCCTGGACGGAAGATCTCGACTCCGGCCGAACTTCGTCGGCAACGGCGATCAGTCCGCAGACATGGTCCGCCGTTCCCACGACGACCGCCGTTTGGCCGGCTTGGGACATCTCTTCGAGCCGTTGGTGGATCTCGGGCGTCTCCTGCCCACGTTCCTCCAAATAGCGGTGCGAGCCCAGCCAGTACTCCTTGCCCCCGAAGCTTCCGGCGGCCCCCTTGCCTTGAAGGATTCGAAAATCGTCGGCCGGCCGGACTGCCACTCCGCGGTGTTTGGCGAAGGCGAGGATCGCGCGGGCGAGTGGATGTTCGCTACGTGCTTCCAAGGATCCCACCCGTTCCAGCAGCTCCCGCTCGTCGTGGCCCGCCAGAGGGACGATCTCGATCACCTCGGGCCGGCCCCAGGTCAGCGTCCCCGTCTTATCGAGCGCCACGGCTTTCAAGCGCGATGGGATTTCGAGGAACAGGCCCCCTTTGACCAGCACGCCGTTCTTGGCGGCCGAGGCGAGCGCCGCCACGATGCTCACCGGGGTGGAAATCACCAGGGCGCAGGGGCAGGCGATCACCAGCAGCACGAGCGCCCGATAGATCCAGGATTCCCAGGCGCCGCCGAACACGAGAGGAGGGAGCAGCAGCACGGCGAGAGCCAGGCCCAGCACGACCGGGGTGTAGATGCGCGCGAACTTCTCGACCCATTGCTCCGACGGCGCCCGCCGCGATTGGGCCTCGTCCACCAGGCGGATGATGTGGGCGAGGGTCGAGTCTCCCGCGCGCTTCGTCGCTTCAACCTCCAAGGCGCCGTCGCCGTTGATCGTTCCGGCGAAAACCTCCGCCCCGATCTCTTTGGGCACCGGCACGCTTTCCCCGGTGATCGGTGCTTGGTTGACCTCGCTCGCTCCGCCCACAACCCGGCCGTCCAGCGGAATGCGCTCGCCCGGCTTGACCAAAAGGAGCGCGCCGATCTCCACCTGCTCGGCGGGGATCTCCAACTCATGACCGTCCGGTTTCCGAATCCGGGCGGTCTGCGGGGTCAGGTCCATCAGGGCTTCCACGGCGCGCCGGGCCCTTCCGATGCTCCACGATTCCAAGGCGAGCGACAAGCTGAACAGGAAGGCCACCGTCGCCCCCTCGAACCACTCGCCGATCGCGACCGCACCGAGCACCGCGATGGTCATCAGTAAGTTCATGTCGGGACGAAAACGCCGCAGCGCGTTCCAGGCCTTGGGCAGGACCGACCAGACGCCGAAGAGAATCGCCAGGCTGTAGAGGACTCGCGAGGCGAGAGGTACCCCCGCCGCGATCCCCATCCCTTCCGAGCCCAAGGCCCGGGAAATCCCTCCGGCGAGCGCCGCGTGAACCGCGAAACCGAAGAGAGCGAAAGCGCCGCTCGCCACCGTCAAGACCGTACGCCCGCGCCGAAGCCAGAAGCTCTCGGGTTCCAGGCGCTCGGCATCGTCCTCCCACACCTGGGCGCCCATTCCCGTGCGTTCGACCGCCTTGACCACCTCGCGCGGATTGACGCCTGGAGCCGAAAGCACCGTCATCTTCGCCTTGAGCAGGTCGAAGGAGAGATGCGCTTCGCCGCCGACCAGCGGGCCGATTTCGCGCTTGAGGATCGCCACCTCCTCGGCGCAGTCCATGCCCCGGATTTTGAACTGATGGCTCTCGGTGCTCATGCCCTTGGCTCCCTTCCGCCCACCACCCAAGCGTACACGCTCGGCAGGACGAGCAAGGTGAAGAGCGTCGAGGTGACCAGGCCGCCGACCATGACGATCGCCAGCGGACGTTCGAGCTCCGAGCCGCCGAAGCCGATCAGCATGGGGGCGAGGCCGAGGATCGCCGCTCCGGCGGTCATCAGCTTCGGCCGGACGCGGCCGATCGAGGCTTCGCGGAGCGCGGCGCGGAACGGCAGGCCGGCGGCGATCAGCTCCTTGGTTTGCGAGATCAGCACCAGGCTGTTCTGCACCGCGACCCCGAACAGGCCGATGACGCCGACGATCGACGAGGCGTTCCAGGTCTCTCCCGTAAAGGCCAGGGCGTAGAGGCCGCCGGCAAAGGCGACCGGTAGGGTACCAAGAACCACCAGGACCTCTCGCGGTCGGCCGAGAGCGAGGAACAGAAGCAGGACCACCAGGGCGAGGGCGACGCCGCTCGCGACCAGCAGGCGCTTCTGCGTTTCGCGCGCCTCTTCGATCTGGCCGGAGAGCGCAATGAGAGTCCCCTTCGGCAGGTCGAGCTTGGAAAGTGCGCGCTCGACCTCCTTGGCAGTTCCGCCGAGATCGCCTTCGGTCCGCAGGTTCCAGCCGAGCCGGCGCTGGCCGTTCTTCCTTCGGATCAGCGAGGGCATGGTGTCCTCTTCGATCTTCGCCACCTGGCCCAGCTCGACGATCCGCCCTTCTTCGACCACGATCGGCAGGCGTTCGATCTTGGTCGGGGTCAGACGGCCGTCGGCCGGAAAGCGCACCGTTCGTTCGATCCGTTGCGGGCCGTCGAACCGGGGCGCCAGGACGATTCCCTGGAGCGCCGCTTCGAGCGTCTGGAGCAGCGCCTTCCGCGGCACGTCGAGCCGGCGCAGCGCGTCGTCGTCCGGCATGATCCGCCAGCGCGGCAACGGGGCACCCGAATCGGGCGTGACGCCTGCCACGCCGGGAACCCGGGCCAGAAGCTGCGCGATGTCGTTGGATCGACGCTCCAGCACCGACAGATCGGGATGGAACAGCTCGACCTGAATGTCGGCCGGGGTACCGCCGATCCCTTCCGAGATTCGCATTTTCATCGGCGTCGTCAGCTCGACGCCGAACGGCATGCGCTCGGCCAATTCTTCCAGCTCGGATTCGACTTGGGCCACGTCGGCTCCCGGGTTGAGGACGATCAGGACATCCGACAGGTAGCTCGGCATCGGATCTTCCGTCACCTCGCCGCGACCGGTGCGACGGTAGGCGGCGCGGACCCCGGGGATCTTCCCCACCTCCTGCTCGAATTGGCCGTTCGCCTCGTCGATCGCGGCGAGGCTGGTGTCCGAGGGAAGAAAGGTCTGCACCAAGAGCGCCCCCTCGTCGAGCGCGGGAAGGAAGTTCGTGCCCAGGCGGGTCGCGAGAAAGATCGCGGGCAAAGCGAGGGCGAGCGCCGCGATCTGCACCAGCGCGCCGTGGCGGAGCGCGAAATCGAGCACCGGCCGGTAGGCTCGCTTGATCGCCCGGATCACGCCGGGCTCTTCGAGGCGCGTTCCGGGCGGCAGGAAGCGATCGACCAGCACCGGCACCAAGGTGAAGGAAAGGACCAGCGCAATGGTCATCGCCGAGGCGACCGCCACGGCGAGCGGCGCGTACAGCTCGCCCGCCACGCCGCCGATCGCGAGCAGCGGAATGAACACCGCGAGAATCACCAGGACCGCCGTGGCGATCGGCACGCCGACTTCCGCCGCGGAATTCGCGATCGTCCGCCGCCGCGCCTCGGGGTCGGAGCCGTCGAGGTCGTGCAGCCGATGGACGACGTTTTCCACCATGATCACGCCCGCATCGACCAGCAACCCGACGGCGATTGCGAGGCCGCCGAGAGTCATCGCATTCAGGCCGAGACCGAGGGCAAGGAGAGGAATCGCGGCCCCCAGGGTCGCGAGCGGCAGCAGGACGATCACGAACAGCGCCCCGCGCAGATTGCCCAGGAGAACGATCAGCACCAGCCCCACGAACAGCGCGCCGAGGGCGAGCGCCTGGCTGACGCCGCCGAGAGCATGGGAAACCAGATCACCCTGGTCGTAGAACAGGTCGAGCGACATGCCGGCGGGGAGAGAGCGCCGCAGCTCGGGCAGCAGGGCGCGGACGCCCCGGCTGGTCGAAAGGGTGTCCGCGGTCGGCTGCTTGATCACCCGAAACGACACCACCTCGAAGCCCTTGAACCGCGCGAGGCCCAGCCGGAACTCCGGCGCCTCGCGCACCTCGGCGAGATCGCCCAGCGCGACGACGCCGCGCGCCGTATGCACCGGCAGCCGCCGCACCTGCTCCACCTCGGCGGTGAGCGAGGCGACCGAGACGAACCACTGCTTGTCGCGGATTTCCAAAATGCCCGCCGAAACGTCTTTCTCGCTTCCTTCAAGCGCCTCGACGACCTGATCGAGCGAGACGCCGACCAGCCGCATCGTCTCGGGCGAGATCGACACTTGCAACTGGCGCCCCTCGCCTCCGAGCAGCTCGATGCGCGCCACCCCGGGAACCGCCTGCAATCGGGGAATCAGCACCTTCACCGCGTGGTCGCGCAGCTTCATCGGATCGACCGCGGGCCCCTGCAACACCAGCTCTTGGATCTCCTGAAGCCGCCCGGCGGCGGAGGTGAGCAGCGGCGCCGAGGTGCCCTCGGGAAAGCCGCCCATCACCCCCGCCAGCTTTTCGCCCACCAACTGGCGCGCCCGCCAGGGATCGGTGCCGGGCTCGAAGGCCACGACGATCTGGGTGACGCCCGCCTGGATCGTGCTGGTCACCCGACGCACGCCCGGCAGACCGGTGAGCACCTGCTCGACCGGCTGGGCGACCGTCAACTCCAGCTCCGCCGGATCGCGCCCGGGGCTCTGGATCAGCAGTTGGATCGAAGGGAGGGCGAGGTTCGGAAAAAGATCGCGCGGCAGGCGCGAGAAGGTGAAGAACCCCGCGACGCCCCAGAGCACGGCGAGCGCCAGGATCCAACCCCGCGCGGCGAGGGCGCCCGCAAACCAGCGTTGCAGCAGCGCGCGGCCCGCGGGTGGGGTCGAAGTGCGATCAGTGGTCATGCTCATCGCCCCCGCCGCCCGCAAGCTTCAAGTAGAGCGACTTGAGGAGATAGGCGCCGTCGGTCGCGATCGTCTCGCCCGGCGAGACTCCTTCGAGCA
>DATMZU010000724.1:0-5648 GCA_035607435.1 Thermoanaerobaculia bacterium
GTCGTTCTTGAGCCGCGACAGCGTGTACGAGAGGCGGTACGACCAGCGGTCGCCGCCGCGGTCTTTCACCAGGTTGAGCGACAGACCGTCGTAGTTCGAGCGCCCTCCTGTCTCGGTGACCACGATGTTGCGCGCTCCCCCCGGCAGGACACCGACCGGCCGCGTCGCGTCCGCCTGCGCCGCCGTTCGGACCACGACGTGGTTCGGGTCGATCGGGTAGGGCGCCGGGGCGTTCAAATCGCGCAGGCGGAAGAGGTCGTACGAGCGCGCCCGGACCAGATCGACGTAGAACAGGGTCTTCTGATCGAGCTGCAACTGATAGCCGAGCGAGGCCTGCTGGGTGTAGGGGTTGTCGTAGCCGTTCGGATTCAAGATCCGCAGCTCGTTGCTGACGATCCGCTCGCGCTGTGAGAGATCCGGCCGCGGCCCCTGAAGGTAGGTCACGCCGCGATTGAAATCCGCCGACAGATTGCCGTTGAAGAAAAGCCGCGACAGATCGGTGTCGGCCGGCAGGATGCCGCGCGCGATCAACTGCTCCACCTGGGACCGGAAACCGGCCGAGGTCGAGTTCTGCTGGAGCGCGTCGCTATAGACCGAATAGAGGACCTTGTCGTAGAAGATGCCGAAACCGCCGCGGATCGCGCTCTTCTCGTCGATCTGGTAGTTGAAGTTGAAGCGCGGAGCGAGGTTGTCCGTGTCGCCGCCTTTCGCGCCGCCGGCCGACAGGTTGTCGTAGTCGTAGCGCAGGCCGAGCGTCAGGTTCAGCCGCGAGCTGACCGAGAACAGATCTTCGACGTAGACCGAGCTGATCTCCTGCCGCTTGCCGAACGTGTTCGGCTGCATCTCGATGTTGTAATCGAGCACCTGCACGTTGCTCGGAATGTCGTTGATCGAGAGCCCGGCGCCGAGGTTTCGCGCCCGAAGCGCCGCAAGCTGCGCGGCGGTGAGCTTTACCGTGTAGTTGCCATTCGGGTTGCCGCCGCCCGCCAGGGCGAAATCCGATGAGAGCAGGTCCACTCCCGCCTTCCAGGTGTGGCGCTCGCGCGACAGCGAAACCTTCTGCTGCAACTGCCAGGCTTTTTCGAGATCGTCGAATACGAAGCCCGGGTGGCCGAGCACGGCGATCGTCTGTTCCTGCGGATCGAGCACCGCGACCTGCGGGCTGCCGGGATTGTCGGGATCCGCATAGTTCCAGCGGAACCGGCTGTATTGAAGGTTGGTCTCGGAGAGCCAAGAACCACCGATCCACGAATGGTTCGCCGCGGCAAGCAGCGAGTTGCGATCCTGGGTATTGCCGGCCGAAGGAAAGGTCACGCCACCGTCGAGGCCGCCGCCTTGGCGCTCGATGCCGACCTGTCCCGCGTTCACCCGGAACGTCGAATGGAACGCATCGTTCCAGCGCTGATCGACGCGGCCGGAGAGGAAGGTGAAATCGTTGCTGCCGGCCACCGTGGTCGAAACGCCGAGCGCGGGACTCCGCAGCAGGTTGTCTTTGTCGTCCTTCGTCGTCTCGGCGTTCAGGAAGTAGAAGGTCCGGTCCTTGGCGATCGGTCCGCCGAGCGACAGGCCGCCCTGGTTCCTCCGGAAGCCGTCCTTCACCTGGTTGCCGGAGAGGTCGCGCTGGGCGAACGGGCTCGACGAATCGAGCGACGGTCCCGGCCGGGTCAGGTAGAACGCCTCGCCGTGGAGCGCGTTGCTGCCCGAGCGGCTGGTCAGGTTGATCACGCCGTTTCCGGTGCGGCCGAACTCGGTCGAGTAGTTGTTGGTGAGCACCGTGACGTCGCTGGTGAAGCCGACCGGCGCCGCGAATTTCTGGCCGCCCAGGAAGTTCTCGTTGTTGTCGAGTCCGTCGAGCATGTAGTTGGCGAACAGCGAATTCGCGCCGTTGATGCTGACGTTCGGCGCTTCCGGGTAAAAGCCGGTCGCCTGCGTCACGTTCGGCAGCCGGTAGAGGGCGCGGGTGATGTCGCGCCCCTCGACCGGCAGATTCTCGATCTCCACCTGGCGCAACGAGGAGGAAACTTCGGCGTTGATCGTGTTGATCTGCGCCACTCCAACGCCCTCGGTGACCACGATCTCGCCGGTCACGGCCTCTTTCGGCGCGAGCGAGAGGGTGACGCTGCGATCGAAGTTCGCGCGTAGCGCGAGATCGCCCGAGTCGATGCCGTAGGTCCGGTCGGTCTCGGCGACCGAGATCCGGTACTTGCCGGCGGTCGAAAGCGAACCGAAACGGACTTTCCCTTGGGCGTTCGTGGTCGAGGTCGAGCGCAGGCCGACCGCGGAGTTTTCGAGCACCACCTCGGTGCCGGAGACCGGCGCGCCGGAGCCCTGGTCGAGCACGACGACTTCGAGGCTCGCCTGCTGGGCGGCAAGAGCCGTCGGCAGCAGGAATCCCAGGAGGGTAAAGAAGGACAGCAATGAGCGCAGCGGCCTGGAGCCGGCGAGCCAACGGTTCGGCGTGATGGACATCCTCAATCTCCCGCGAAATCGATCGCAGTCAGCAAGACGGTTCGGCGCCTCTCGACGGAGAGGGCCGTTGGGGGACGTCAGGCGGGGGAGAGAAGGATCGGAGGGGCGCGGCCGGAGCGGCGCGGGCCGTCGCCGGCTTGAGCGAGCCCCAGGACGCTCGGGCACTCAGGGCGCAGGCGGAGGGAGAGGGCGCGGCGAATCGTGCCCACCAGCGTCCACCAAAGCCGCGACGACGAGTCGGCGAGCCAGCGTTCGAGATCGGCCGGCCGGTCGAGGTCGTGGAGGGGCGAGAGGAAGAGCACCGGACGACCGAGCGCGCCGAGCGTCCTTACGAAAGTCGCCAGCGTGTCGCGCCGGCACCAGCGAGCGGCGGCGGCCAGCCCCGGGATCGGCTTGGCGAAGGCGACCAGATACATCCCGCCGTCCGGGCTCGGACCGAGCACGACCCGCTCGGGATCTTCCGCGAGCCAGGCGATCGCCTGTTCCAGGTGCACCCCGGTAAGGCCGGGAACGTCCGACGCCGCGATCAGCAGAGGACCGAGCCCAAGTGCCGAGCATCGAGAGACGGCTCCTTCCAGCCGGGCGCCGAAATCCGTCTCAGTTTGCGGCAGCCAAGCGATCTCGCTGGACTCGGATACGGGGGTCGGGCAGCTCACCGCCAAGCGGCAGCCTGCCTCGCGCCCCGCCGCAAACGTCGCGCCGAGGAGAGCCTCGTGCGTCTCCTGCTCCAGCGCGCCGAGCGATCCGGGCAACAGCCGGCGCCGGGCGCGCTCCGAAGAGGCGCCCCGCGACAACGCGAGCAGGATGGGGGAGGCGGACATCGGCACTGAACCGATACTACGACGGAGCCTGCGGATTCGGATGGACGCGAAGCTCTAGGGGCACCGTTACTCGAGACGGATACCTAGAGCCGCTCGGCGGCCGTACGCGTCGGTTCAGATTCCGCAGGATCTGCGGCACCGCCGAGCTTTAATCGCTGATCACGACCACGGTCGAGTACTGGATGCTCTGATTTTCCCGGCCTCCTCCGGCCACCGGGCGGAGCGTGCCGTTCACGCCGGGGGAGCTCATGACGTCGCTCAAGGTGATGCACTGACCGCCCACGGGATACAGGCAGCTGGAATAGGAGCCCGACTGCTCGATGTCGACTCCGCTGCCGTGGATGCTGACCGCCCAGCCCGAGGCGCTGATCGAGACGGTGGCGGTCATCGGACCGGAGCCGGGGCTATAGATGGGATACCCAGGGTACACCGCTCCCGCCGCCGTCGAGCCGGCGGGGATCGCGAGGTAGCGCCCTTGCCACTGGAAGCCCGGGGTGGTCTGATACGAAACCAGATCGAAGAAGACGCCATTGGGCCTGATCGTCAGGTAGATCCCCGGTTCGCAGCAGGCGTCCTTTCCCGCCTGCACCCAGCCGAGCAACGCGTCTTCCGTCGTCTTTTCGAGGGACCAGATCATGGTCGTTCCCGTCGGGTCGATCGCGTCGTTGCTCTGCATCCAATGAACGCAACTCGCGCCGCCGATCGTGGCGATTCCACTGGCCTCCGAAGAGGTCACGCCCGCTCCCGTGAGGCAATCGATGTACGACGTGGTGAAGCCGCTGCCGATGCCGCCCGGCCCGGTGTTGGTCGCGATGTTTCCGTCGTCGAACTTGTCGAGGAGAGAGACGGTGGCGCCGTGGGCCTGGCTGGACAGGGAAAGGACGATGCCGAACGACAGGACGGCCTTACGCAGGTTCATTTTGACCTCGTGAGAGATCCTTCAGATCGAGGGTGAGCCGAAGGGCGCGAAACCCTTTCGCAAGACCGGTGCCGCGCTCTGAAAGGTTTATTTCTCGAACCGAACGGCGATTTTATGAATGTCGGTTGTGTCCGACATCGTCGCCCTCTATGTCGGACCCGTGTCGGACGATGGCTCCGACATTGCCGACATTTCCGCGGACCCATGCCGTCTCCGTCTCCCCAGGCCGAGCTGCGACATCCGGCGCTGGAGCCCTCGCTTCGAAACCTCGAGCAGCTCGACCATGGCGTCGAGGTCGCCTCCGCACCGCTCGTGACACGCTTCGATCTCCTGGCTGGAGAGATCGACACCCTTGCGGATTCGCGAGCTTCTCTCGATCCGCTCGTAGAGCGAGGTCCGGGAGATGCCGAGCTGGGCGGCGGCTTTCTGGATGCGCCAGCGGTTGGCTCGCAGGGCCTTCAAAAGCTCGTGCTCGGTGACGTCGTCGGGGCTTCGATAAACCTTCCGGGGCTCTTTCGCGGCGGGGGTGGGCGCCTCGACGGCCGTCGGTCGGGCCGGTGCCGGGTCCGTCCGGACCGCGGGGCGCGCGGCGTCCTCCAGCAGGCGCTCGGCCTGGAGCCACATGCCCCGCTTGCCGTCGCGGCCGGCGAGGACGATCTGGCGGACGAAGTTCCGGAGCTGGCGGACGTTGCCCGGCCAGTCGAAAGCGGCGAGCCGGGCCACCAGGGCGGCGGGAATCCAGGGGCGTCCCCCCGTCCCCGGCGCCAGACGGTGGTTTTCTCCCAACGCCTCCAGCTCCTGGCGAAGGAAGTGAAGAAAGAGCCGGCCGAAATCGTCGCGGCGGACGCGCAGAGGAGGAACCTGGATCTCGTAGCCCGCCAGCCGGTGCAGGAGGGGTGCCCGGAACCGGCCCGCGGCCACCGCTCCTTCGAGGTCGGCGTCAGTCGCGGCGATGAGGCGAAGGTCCACGCGGCGGGGGGCGTCCCCGCCCACTGGCTGGATCTCGCGGGTCTCTAGGGCGCGCAGGAGGAGAGCCTGGACCTCGGGCGGAGTGTCGGCCACCTCGTCGAGAAAGAGCGTGCCGCCGTCGGCCCGTTGAAAATAGCCGTCGCGCTTTCGGTCCGCGCCGGTGTAGGCGCCGCGCGCCGCGCCGAACAGCTCGGCCGCCGCCAAGGTCGGCGGGACGGCCGCCATGTTGACGGCCATATAGGGGCGGTCGCGCCGAGGGCCGGCGTCATGGCAGGCGCGAGCGACCAGCTCCTTGCCCGTGCCCGTCTCTCCCCGTAGGAGCACGGGAACGTTCAAGCGCGCGACGCGGTCGATCTCCTGGCGCAGGAAGACCATGGCGGCGCTTTCGCCGACCAGGCCGAAATCCGGCGGGCAGGGGGAGGCCGGGTCGATCCGGGAGAGGAGGACCACCACCCGGGACGCCAGGAGCA
>DATMZU010000729.1:0-9425 GCA_035607435.1 Thermoanaerobaculia bacterium
GCTTCCCCTCTCGCGCACGCTCGCGATCGGCGCCCAGATCGCCGAGGGCCTCGCGGCGGCCCACGAGGCGGGAATCGTCCACCGGGACCTGAAGCCCGAGAACGTGATGCTGCTGCCCGACGGGCGCCTGAAGCTGCTCGATTTCGGCCTCGCCCGGTCCGCCGGGGCGACACCGATCACCGAGCTGGGCCTCGCCGTGGGGACCGCCGCGTACATGCCGCCCGAAGCGTTCGGCCCGCGAGGCGAGCGCCCCGATGAAACCGGTCCGGCGGGCGACCTCTGGGCGTTCGGAACCTTGCTCTACGAGACGCTCGCCGGAGAACGCCCGTTCGGCGGCGAGCGGCAGGGCATGGTCCATCGCATCCTGCACGAGGCGCCGCCAGCGCTGGAAACGATTCGCCCGGACCTGCCGCCGGCCCTCGGCGCGATCGTCCGACGCTGCCTCGCCAAGGCGCCCGCCGAACGCCCGGCGAGCGCGCGAGAGATCCTCTCGGATCTCGCCTCGGCGGGGCTCTGGGAATCGACGGAATCCGGCTCCGCGAGGATCGCGCCGATTCCCGCGGAGTCCTCCCGGCCGAGGCATCGATCCCGGTTTCGATCTCTCCTCCTCGTCGCGGCGCTTCTCGGCCTCGCCGCCGCAGTCGCCTTGGCCCTCTTCCTCTACTTACGCTCCCGTCCCGCCGCCCCGCCGGTCTACGTCGCCGTGCTCGAACCGAAGGTCACCGGACCGGACCCCGAGCCCGAACACGCCCTGATCGCGGCAAATCTTCAAGCCGCGATCCTGCGCGCTCTCGCCGCGCTCGACGGCGTCGCGGCGGTCGAATCCGCGCAGGTGAAGGCGGTCTCGGGCTCCACGCCTCAGATCGCCCGGGCGGTGGCGGCAGGCGAGGTGGTAACAGCGGAGGCCGCGTGCGCCGCGGATCTCTGCCATGTGCGCCTGCGGCGATTGAGCGGCGCCGACGGGCGAGTGCTCTGGACCGCGGCGCTTCAGCTTCCGCCGTCTCGACCTCTCGTGTTTGCCGAAGCGGTCGCCGCCTCGATTCGCCGGGGATATCCGGAGCGCAGGGCGCGCGGGGAACCCCCCGAGTTTGCGATCGATGAAGGGGTCTACCGTCATTACCTGGCGTTGCGCGAACAGCTGGCGAACGGGCGGGATCTGGATCACGCCCTCGCCGAGCTGGAAGAGCTGCGCGCACAAGCCCCGAAGATGATCGAGGTCTATTCGCTCGCAGCGAGCGCGGCACGCCGACGGTTCGGAGAGACGGGAGAGCGCCGCTATCTCGACCGGGGATTGGACCTCGCCCGCCAGGCGCGAAAACTCGCGCCGGACGATCCGCGTCCGCTCGCCAGCCTGTTCGACCTGGAGCTTCAGGCGGGACATCTCGACGAGGCGCAGGAGATCCTCGACGCTTTCGAGAAAATCGATCCCGCCGCCGCGCTGCTCCGGCGCGGACAGCTCGCCGAGCGGCGCGGCCATGAGGCCGAGGCGATCGAGCTGATGATCGCCGCGGTGCGCATACAGCCCTCTTGGCGGACGCTGTTGGTCCTCGCGAACGCCGAGTACCGGCAGGGACGACTCGACGCGGCGCGCAGGCACCTCGGCGAGCTGCTCGACCGCTCGCCGGGCAACGTCGAGGGCCTCCGCACGCTCGCGCAGATCGAGCTGCTGAACGATCCGCAACGAGCGGCGGACCTGCTCGAACAACTGGTGGCCAAAAAACCGGATGCCGGCTCCTTGTCGAATCTCGGCCTGGCGTTTCTGCTCCTGCGCCGCTACGCGGAGGCCGAGACGAGCTTCCGCCGCACGCTGGCGCTGGACCCTCACGACCCGGCGGCACTCCTGAATCTTGCAGACTGTTTGACCTTGCTCGGCCGCGAGGCCGAAGCGCGGGGTCGCTATCGCGAAATCCTATCGGCCGCCGAGCCGGAACCGACGCTCGACAAGTGGCCGCAGTTTTCCCTGCGGGCGCAAGCCTGGGCGCACCTCGGCGAGACGGAAAAAGCGATCGAAACGATCCAGAAGGCGTTGCGCCTCACGCCCGACAACGCCCAATTGGCGTTCGAAGCCTCGGTCGTCTACATCGTGATCGGCGACCGGGGCTCCGCTCTGTTTCATGCCCGCCGGGCGGCCGAGGCCGGTCTCGACCCGCGCTGGTTCGGGTTTTCCTGGTTCGACCCGCTCCGCTCCGATCCCGCTTTCCCGCACCGCGCGAGCTGAACTCAAGTCGGCTCGACCGGGTCCTGCGACACCACGATCGTCGGATCGTGGCGGATCACGTTGCGGTTCTGCGAGGTGTACAGCGTCGGGCCGTTCGGATTCCCCGGAGTGGGATAGAGAAAACTCACCAGGTAGAAGAGCGGAAACGCTTTGGATTTCCCCTCTTTCGGGCCGTTCAGGATCGACGCCACCCACTGCGTTTCCGAGACGCGCAGGGTCGAGGTGAAGTTCTGATCCTGCCCGAAGATCAGCGAAATTCCATTCTCTGCCGGGAACGTCGCGTGGGCGAGCTGGGCGTAATGGATGGTCACCAGGTTCCAGACGATCAGCCAGTCCCCCGGCGGCACGATGAACGCTGGACAGACCAGCTGCGGCTCCTTGCCCGGCATCAACGGCGGCAGCACGGCAATCGGGACGATGATGTTGTTCTTGTACGTGGTCGGCGCGGGAGAGATCACGGTTCCACCTCCTGATAGGCGCTGAGTGAAAGTCGAATGGATACGGCACCCTATCGCAAGGTCGATGCCGGTCCGCTCTCTCGGGAAAGCCGGCGGAATCTGGCATCCCGCGGAGGCAGGCAGGCGGAGCGCGCCTTCTGCGCCGCCCCGCCGCCGAAGATAGGCAGAGCCTCCGGACGGAGGCGGGGAACCTTCCGACCGGAAACCTAGGCGGCGAGAACCTCGCGCCCCAAAGCGGAGAGCGGGATGACCCCCGCCGACGTTGCATCCCCCGTCGCCGCCCGGCGGTGGTAGTCGATCTGCCCCAGGTGGAAGGTGAGATGCATCGCCAGGTGGATCAGGAAAAGCCGGGTCGAGAGGATCCGCCCGCCGAGCGGCAGCGGGTAGTCGGTACCGAGGATCGCGGGATCGAGTCCGGCGAGCGCCGATTCGACCTCCTGCCGCGCCGCCGCGACTTTTTCGAGCATCTCGGCTCGCGGCACGTCGCGCGCCGAGAATTCAAGATCCCGATCGCGCACGTAGCCGCTGCCGCCGAGGATCGCCCCGACGAAATGGCGCAGATTGCCCGCCAGATGGAGCGCGAGCGTGCCGCCCCGGTTCGGCAGGCCCGGAACCTCGGCCCATGGCGCGGCGTCGTCCGGGTAGAGCTCGATCTCGCGGCGCAGACCGTCGAGATCGCGGAGGAAGAGGGTGGAGAGGTCTTGGGCCAACGGGTTGGTGGACATGGGGGCTCCTTGGTCGAAGAGGGATCACCGAACGGCTCGGTGTCCTTCGGAGACTGGCGAAGCATAGCGGGGTGGGTGGAGGCGGGCCAGCGGTTCGGGAAAACTCGACGGCGGGTCCGTCTCAATTCCACAAGGTCAAAAAGGAGGGCCTTCCCATGTCGCTCAAAATTCCCCGCCTTACTGTTGCCTTGGTTCTTGTCTTTCTCGCCCTTGGCCTCGCCTCGCCGGCTTGGGCCGAACTTTCCACCGCTCAGCTGAATGACAAGCTCATCGGCGCGCGTACTGGTGCTCGCGACGTTCTCAGTGGAAATCTCGCGGAGTTAGAGACAAAGTACGGGGACGAAGAGACGTTCGAAGACGCCAAGAACGATCTTGCAGGGGCGTGGGAAAAGGACCTGGATAAGACAATCGAGGGGGTCAGCAAGAACCTCGGCCAGAGCCGCCAAGAGATCGCCGATAGTCTCTCGGGCGAACCGGAGCGACTCGACAAAGTCTCTGCCACCTTACGCGAGAAGTTCCAGAGTGTGATCGACGGCCTGAACGAAATTAAGGATGGAATAGGTGAGCGGCTCGAGGATTTTGATCCCGATGCCGATGACGCACAGACCGTCGCGAACGAGAGGTTCAAGGCGCTTGCTGAAGCTCTCAAGACGGCCTTCGACTCTCCGTGGGGTGCCTTGGTCGAGAGCGCGGGAACCTCTCTTGCCAGCCAGACGCCCAATGACAAAGTCACGGAAGCAGCAAAGACCGTACAAAAATTTATTAACGATACGGAGAAGAACTACAAGAGAGTTGTCTCCTGTCACTTCGTTGCTGCCGTAGGGACGCTGACCTGCGACAACGCTCTCGCAGTAAGCGGCGCCGAGATTTCTACTATCGAGATCGACGGGTTGCCAAATGACAAGAAAGTCATCGTTTCGGCACGGACTGCGAAAGATGCTCCGAGCGGCTACATCGGAGGTGCGGTCGATCCTGAAAGTGACTCGATCACTCTCCCTCCTGGTTACGCTGATAAAGTGTCGATCGATGTCTACCTGCGGCGACTCGTACGGAACACCTACCAGCAAGCTGCAGACCAATTCTCAAAGCTACCCATCGCCGAAGTTCAGGGGAAAGCCGCGAGAAACGGCGTAGATTGCCCCGATAGTGGAAATGCAGACGCTCGGGTAAAGGCCGCTTGGGTGTTTCGCTGCGTTCCCGCGGCTACAGGCGCGCGGGCCGGGTTCACGTCAGGCGGCCAGGTTGATCAGGGAGATCCTGCCATACGGACATTCCTGGCGTTGATTGTCTCGGGCCGCTCGCCACGAATCATCGTCCAAGTCAAGGTCGTCGAAGATGAGCAAACTACCCAGTTGGTCACCACTCCGATCAATCTGGGCTATTCCCGTTGGGGTGTCGACACGGGCGGCTTTTTCGCGGTCGCCGGCCTAGCCGACGAGGAAGTCATTACCGAACCTTCCGAAATGGGGATGGTCAAGGTGAGAAAGATCCGAGGTGCCCGCGACTATACTCAGGATACGGGGATCCTTCTGACTCTCGTGCCCCGAAACTACCCAGTCATCGGAATTGGCATCGGCTTCTCGTCGAATGATGAGCAGGCGAATACTTTCTACGTCGGTCCCACCCTTCGCTTCCTGACATTCGAGAATCGCGCGGTCGCGAGTTTCTCGGTCGGAGCGACCATGCGTTCGGTCAAGCGTTTCCCGGGACTTCCCTTGGATGAACCCCTCGCCGCGGACGACTCTCGGCTGGAGGGAAAGAGCCAGTACAAGTTCGGCGGCTATGCCATGATTCAGCTCGGATTCGCTTTTGGTCGGATTCCAGGAGCCGACAGCGACGCCAACTAGCTCCCGACCGCTCCAACTCGGCACGGCCATTTCTCCCCCCGTTACTTCCATGTGAGGGAATCGCCCTCCGCTCTTCGTTCGAAGGAAAGAACGCCGCCGTTTCGGAATGCTCCGGAACGGCGCTCTTATCCTCGACAAGGAGAGCTGTCATGAACGCATACCGCACCGCCCGCTTCGCTCGTTCCTTCGCCGCTTCGCTCGTCGTCCTCGCTTCGCCTTTCGCCGCCCACGCCGTCTGCAACAATGGCGTTGTCGATGCGGGCGAAATTTGTGTCGCCGCGCCAGTATCGATCTGGTCGCCGGGCGCTCCCTTAGTCGCCGTGATCTCGGCGGATTTGAACGCCGACGGGATTCTGGACGTGGCGGCAGCCACCGCGGACCGCAGCTTCGTTCGGCTCGGCACCGGGACGGGTTTCGGCGCTTGGACCTGGCACTCCTATGTGGGCGTCTCCTTCCGCGACGTGGCCGCGGGGGATTTCGACGGAGACGGCGATCTTGATCTGGCGCTCGCCGACAGCTTGGGCGGCCAGGTTCTCGTACGCACGAATCAGGGCGGGGCCAACTTTACGCCCGGAATCAACTTCGCCGTCGGAGCCCAGCCGGTCCGCGTGCTCGCCGCGCGGTTGAACGCGGACGTGCGGGCCGATTTCGTAACCCTCAATCTCGGACCTCACACCGCGACCGTGCGTCTCGCGGTCGCGGGGGGATTCGCGGCGGGTGTCAACTACGCGGTGGGTGACACGGACGACATCGCGCTCGGCGATTGCGATGCTTCCGGCCGGCGGGATCTTCTCTACTACAACGGCCAAGGGACGGGCACGTCGTTGATCGCTCGGCCCAACAACGGGGCCGGCGGGCTCGGCGCGCCGATCGCTTCGGCGCTGCCGTTGTTCGATCCGGCGGTCGGCTACATGGAGCCCCAGGCGATCGCGGCGGGCGATATCGATGGCGACGGGTTCGGCGACGCCACAGTGGCCTCCAGCTGGTCGCGCCTTGCCCCCGCTACGAGCAACGGCGCCTGTTCGTTCACCGCCCATCCCTACGGCTTCACCTGGGCCTGGACGTTCCGCATCCGCCCCTTCGATTACGACGAAAACGGCGACCTGGACATCGTGGCACCGCACGGGATCGGCAACCGCTACAGCGTGGCGTTCGGCAACGGCGCGGGCGGTTTTCTCCCCTACGACGATACCGTGCTGCCGAACCCTGGAGCCTATGATCTCGCGTTCGGCGACTACAACGGCGACGGTTTCAGCGACGTGCTGATTGCCGGCAACACCGACTTGCTCTATCAGCGCGGCACGCCGTAAGGGCCGAGGCGGACGCGGGTGAGATTCGCTCTCACCCGCGGTTTCCTCATCCGATCTCTAACAGAACCTTCCCCACCGCGGCCCCCTGCTCCACCAGCTCGTGCGCTTCAGCGATCCGTTCCAGGGGCAGGCGGACGGCGATGTTGTGCTCCAATCGGTTCGCGGCGAGCAGCTCGTTGAGGTCCGTGATCGCGCGCTCCCGGTCGTCGGGGGACAAGTTGTAGACGATGAAGAAAGAGAACCGCACGTTCTTGAGGATCGACGGACCGAACGGAACGGGGATCTCCGGCGCGCCGCTGCCGTAGACGACGATCCGGCCTTCCGGTCGCAGCGCCGCCAGGTCGCCCTTCACGTTCGCGGCGGCGTCCACTTCGACGATCCGGTCGAGACCGACGCCGCCGGTGGCTTCCAGGCACTTCGCGACCCAGTCCTCGGCCTTGTAGTTGAAGACGAGATCGGCCCCCGCCGCGCGAGCGAGCGCCGCTTTCTCTTCGCTGCTTACCGTGGCGACGACCTGACGCGCGCCCTTGAGCTTCGCCATCTGGATCGCGTAGTGCCCGACCGCCCCCGCTCCACCGGAAACCAAAACGCTCTTGCCCTCCACACCACCATCCACCGCAATGGCGTGGTACGCGGTGAGAGCCGGAATGCCGAGGCAGGACCCAACTTCGAGATCCACGCCGTCCGTCAGCGCCACCGCCTGCGCAGCGGGAAGGGACACGTATTCCGCCGCCGTCCCGAACGGCCGCATCCAAGCCGCATTCCACAACCAGACCCGCTCGCCGAGCCGGGAAGGATCGACACCCTCCCCCACCTGGTCGATCACGCCTGCCCCATCGCTATGCGGCACGATTCGCGGAAACGGCAAGGTTTTTGAGCGCAGCGCCGCCCGCGATTTGACATCCGAAGGATTGACCGCCGACCAGGCCACCTTCACGCGCACCTCTCCCGGACCGGCATCGGGTGTCGGAAGATCGGCGATCGACAGGACTTCTCGGGCCGGGCCCGGTCGTTCGTAATTCGCAGCTTTCATCCTGAACCTCTCATGCGCCGGAAAGCGCGGATCGTTCGCGGTCGAGGAAGTCTCGCAGATCCTCCGCCGACCGAATCGTCACGTGCGGCTCGTCCTCCTCCGGCGGCTCGAATCGGTCGAGATGATCGATCAGTCGCTCATGAGAGAGCACGGGGCGCTCCTTGGTTTTCGAGAGCCGTTGGTGCCGGGCGAGGATCTCCTCCCGCGAGCTGGGCACGTAGACGATGCGGCAGTCGTACCCTCCGGCCGCGGCTTCTTCGCGAAACCGGTCGCGCAGCCAGCGATAGCAGGCCGTGTCGTCCACCGCGACCGAGACGCCGCGCTTCATATGGTCCGCAAGCTCCTTGATCTGGGAGCCCAGGATCTCCGCCCAAGCGGACTCGGGCATGCCCTCCAGGCCGAACGGAAAACCTCGCGCCGCGTTGATCGCATCGGCCGAAACGACGGCCACCCCCAGGTCGGCCGCCAGGGCGCGGGTTACCGTGCTTTTGCCGGCCAGGGAGGGACCGCAGAGAAGGTACAGGCGGCGGGCGGGAGGCATATAACCAGCGTACCAGACCGCTGAGACGGAGGGGACCCAGGCTTCTCGGTTCGGTGATCGTCCCGCCGCAACCGGACATTCCGGCGCGGTGCCCCTCCATCACGAGATAAAACGCCCGCCGGGACCGTTCGTGCCCAGGCATCTTGGGGCCGCACCATCGTTCCCGCATCCGGCAAAAGTGATTTGCCCGTACTCCTATAGTCATCCAGCGAGGAGATTCGCCGTGGACAAATATGAGACCGGGACGAGGCACGCACTACTCCATGACCGCCCGGTGACGAAGACGCAAGCCGAACGCCTGGCCAAGCTGTCGGGGGTTCCCTTCGACCAGATGTTCGGTCAAACGCTCTTCGAGATTCATCGAAGACTGCATGGAATTCTGGACCCGGAACTGCTGATCCTGCGCAAGGTCTCGGGCCGGGTGGTCCGGCGGAACCTGGCGACCGGAGCGCTCGAACCGATCCCCCAGGTCACCGTGCACGCCGAGGATACGGACGGCTCCTTCCTGCTCTACTCGCCGCCGCAGTGGGCGGACTGGAGCTGGCTCCATCCCTTCAAGCTTCGCCGGGAAGAGATCGCCACCGCGACCACCGACGCGAGCGGGCATTTCAGCGTGTACCTGCCACGCTGGGAGATCGAGGCGGTCGCCCGCTGGCGGCAAGGGCGGATCGGTTTCGGTGATTTCAGCCGGCCCCGGCTGCGCGACATCGTGAAGGATCTGGAGCCCGAGCACTCTTCCGAATCGGCGGAAACGGCACTCCGAAAACCGGATCTGCTCGACCGGTGCCGGCGAAAAGTAGGGCAGGCGCTGACCGACGAGATCGCGGCGCTGCTGCGCGGCGAGGGCACGACCCTGTCGGAAGAGGTGCTCGAAATGCTGCTCGAAACTCCAGTGGTGCCGGAGCGCCCGCCGGCTTTCGATGACCTCTTGCAAGCCGCGCTGCGGGCCAATGTCGCCGCGCAGGCGCCGGGCCTTCCCGCGGAGCACAGCCGAGGTTGGGGAGGCGATCGGCCGATCGGCCCGGTCTGGCGCAGCGATCTGGTGCTCAAGCTCTGGACCTTGCTCCTCGACGTTCCCGACATCACGTTCCGCGTCACGCAAAGTCCCGGCGATCCGAACGACGAGGAGCTTCTCTACTCCGACGGATACTTCGACGTCCCTTGGAGCCGCGCCTCGATCCCCGACTTTACTCTCACGGCGTCCTTTCGAGAGCCTGTCCCGCTCGTCGCTTCCTAGGCCCGGGGGCTCTGCTACGATCTTCGCATTCTTCGCGAAGATCACTTCCCGAGTCC
>DATMZU010000730.1:0-13519 GCA_035607435.1 Thermoanaerobaculia bacterium
TTCTGATTTGCAGGGAATCGGTGCAGCACCATTCCGCGGTATCGACCGCTGATCGTTCCTGTCAGCAAGTCGTCACCGAAGCGGATAATGTCAGTACCGGAACTGCGGTGGTTCTCGTTTCCCAGATCAAACTCGGCCGGATTGAAGCTATATTTAAAATGATTGAGGCGCTCCGGATCCGCGCCGATAAAGTCGTAAATCCGCTGTCCCTCATCGGCCAACGCAATAAGCGTGCTGCCGATCCCAAGCTGCTGGACGACGAGCCACTGTCCGGTATTAGTATCCTGAAACTCATCTAGCACGATGACGGGATAGCCGGATGAAACGAGCTTCCTTAGCTTGGTACTGCCCGTAAGGATCGGCGCGACTAGATCGGCAAACAAATCGAAACAGACTCTACCTTCCTCGAAGGCGAGGCGTCGTAATTCAGCGCGCTCTCGCGCAACTTTCACCGCCTTCTGGGCGTCGTTTAGTTTTTTTAGCGAACCAAACTCGTGGCGTATTGGTGACAATGCGATCGCCTGAGTCGGAGGCGTCAGAATCGCCAGTGTCCGTGGCAATCCGACGAGGTAGCCGTGCGTTTTGAGCAACCGCCAGAAGAACGCATGGTAGGTGTCAACTTCAATCCGGCTTCTAGTTTGTGCCTTGTTCTGTGAATGTTCGTCTAAGGCCTCCACAACGCGTGCGACAGTGGCGCGGGCAAAGCTGAGGAACAGTATCTTCTGGCCAGGCCGCAATGTTGAAACTAGATTGTCAGCTTTCACGATCGAGATCGTCGTCTTTCCCGATCCCGGTCCGCCCTTGACAAGAAGATGGCCGTCATGAGCCAGAATAGCTTTCTTTTTGTCTGAAATCTCAAACAAGGTTGTCCTCGCCCCCGGCGCCTACCTTCGCCGCCGCTGCCCCCTGGATGAGCCCATCGCCTTCGACTCCATCTTCGTCAGGCGGTAGCGGCTGGCATAGCTCGCGCAATTCCCGGCAGGTGGCGCGAATCCATTCGGGGATCTCGGCTTCATTGCACTGCGAGAGAAACTCCGCAAGGCCCCAATTGCCCTTTGACCACCCCAAGAAATCGGATACGACCTCACGCGCATTGGCCTTCGGGATGGGATATCTCTCGACCAGGTGAGGTGGCAGCTCGATAGCGCCAATAAAGCGCTCCAGCGCGGCAGGCCTGGTGTTTTTGAGCACAAGCTCCTCGATTCCTGTCTCGCCATGCATGAACAGCTTCTCGACCTGAGCCTCTATCTTCTTCTGAGCCTGTGCTTCCTGTTTGTCGCAAATGGCATAGACTTTTTTTCCAAGAGCACCGTAGAGTTTGCCGAGGTCGGCGATAGCGCTATCGCTTCCAGCGTCCACCGTGCACAGCCCGAGCGCCTCAAATGAGGCGTACGTTTCCGGATCAGCTTCAGCAAGACGCCTTGCTGCCGCTGGGATCGAAGAGGCTTCGGTGGCACCTTCCGCGAGCAGGATTCGGCGCGCAAGTAGTCCCTCGCAAAAACGCGTGCGAAACTCCTGTCGGTATCGCTTCTGTTTGATGCTCGGTGGCAGCTCAATGACAGATTGCCTCAGCACGCCCTCCGACGTACGGTTGAGAACCAACACCTCACTGACATCGAATTCTTCAAGGGTGTAGGGTGAATGCGAGGTAAACAGAGATTGCGAGGATAGCTTACGGATTTCATGGACGATCCGCTTTTGCGCGTAAGGCGGGATTGCTGTCTCCGGCTCTTCCATTGCAAAGATGACGTTTTGCTTGACTTGCGCGATCTGCGAAAGCATGGCCAGGACGAGCATGTTGATCGTGCCCGTCCCCTGCCGGTAGAACGGCGCAGCGTGGTCGCTATCGCCGGTAGCAATGAAGGCGGTAATGACCTTTCGCAGATTCTCGCGTGTGAGATTCGAGACTTTGAGATGCGGCGCCACGCCCCACTCACGCGGCACGTATTTCTTGATCGCCACCTCGATGCTCTCGAGGACGCCGGATATTCCGAGTTCCGGATCACTGGCGACTGTAATTGCGCTCAACTGGTCGATTGTCTTTTCCCACATCTGCGGCCTGATCTCTTGAATGCGCAGAATGATGTCGAGAAGGCTGCCATGTTCGAGGCTGAGCGCTCTCGTAGCCGTGCGCAGCGACCGCAGGTACAGAAATCCGCAGATTTGTTTGTCTTTTTTTGAGAAGGCCTGGGGCGTTCCGCCCTCTTCGCGGCTCCGCGAAAAGTAAGTCTCGCCCTTAAAGTCATCTTCTTCAGGGTCATAGAAGCCGACGAAAGTAACCCGGATGGCTGCGTGAACGTCCGGCTGATCAATACCTTCGACCGGCGCGCCCTGGAACGCTTTTGCCTTCGTGTTCCACCATTCGATGTAGTCTTTGAAACGGGCCTGCTGCGCCTCACTGAGTCCAATTACGCACGCTTCGACATGGATTTCCTTACGGGGCTCGTTCTCGCCACTGACATAGCTGCCGAGGTAGAAGTCATGCTCGTCGATCTTCGAATGACGATTCAGCCGGTCTGGTCCGAGAGCGAGGTCGAGTGCCTCGAAGACGGTTGATTTGCCGACGTTGTTGTCGCCGACAAGGACAACGTGATCGGGAAAGAAGAGCCTGGCTTCCTTTATCCCGCGGAAGTTCTTTATCAGTAGTTGCGAAACCTTCATAGCTAAGTTGCCGGGTGCTGATCTAGGGCTGATTGCAAAGGGGCACCTCCACCAGTGCGGAAGATCAGAAAGTCGTTGCGCCACAAGAGGATCGTCGACCGCTATAGCTATACGCGAAATGGGCAGGCTTTTCGTGCCAGCTCGGTTCAAGGCCTTCGGCTCCATGGACGTTCCGGGCTCTAATTCTCCGGATCGACGTAGATCGGCATGCGTAGCGAGAGATTCTTGCCATCGACTTCGACCCGCGCGGTCAATGCCGCCGATTGGATGTCGGGCGGAAGGGGCAAATTCTTTACCTGGAGAGCTTCGCTCGGTTTGAGCCAGGTACCGGCCGGTGTGCCGATCCAGATCGTGGTCTTCTGCCCGCTCGGGTCGATGCCTTCGAGCCAAAGATCCGTGAGCTGGAGTTTGGAATCCCAGTCCGCCGGAATTTCGAGTCTGAGGTCCATGTCGGTTGCCGCTTGAGCCCCTTGGAGACCGCTACCGCCTCCTCCTCCGAGCGAGCAGCTGGGGCAGGCGTTGGCTCCCGGTTGAGTCTGGACCCAAGGGACTGCGCCGAGCGGTTGGAGCAGCGGCGAAGGTGGAATGGGGGCGTGGGCCTGGGCTCCCAGGCACTTGTAGATCTTTCCCGCCGTCACCGTCGAGTTCTCCCACCCTCCCTGCGCGCAGTCGATCACCTGAGCGATCGTGAAGGGGTCGGAGCGGACTTTCGGCGGGCTCCAGGCGCGGCTCAGCAGGGAGGTGACCGAGAGCCTGCGGACCTGGGGCTTGAGCGTCGATCGATAGCTCTCGGCGTTTCGTCCCAAGGGGGTGCCGGAGCTTTCGAGCAGCGCCATCACTCCCGTTCGGTCGAGCCCCGGTTGAAGGTGCCAGGCGAGGGCGGCGAGCGACGAGGCGACCGCGGCGCCCACCGAGCTACCGGTGAGCGGTTCCGTCCAGGATTGGCCGCCGAATCGAACCGCCGCGTGATCCCCATAGGCCACCAGCGGCGGCTCGGCTCCCGGACGGGCGTTAGGGAGACGCCTGCCGTTGCGATCGATGGCGCCGATCGACCAGATCACGGGATCGGCCGGGTCGGGGAGGAACGCGGGAGCAAGTTTCGTCTTCGGGGGCTCGACGTACCAGCCGGCCGGAAGCAGCGGGCCGTTGCCCGGTTGCTGTCCACCTTGGCCATTGCCCGCGGCGGCGATCGCCAGCACGCCGCGACTCGCGGCGTCCCATAGCGCGGCATATACCGCCAGCTCCTCGGCGTTCAGTCCGTCCGCCGCTTCGGCGCCGAGCCCTTGGTGCAGCAGCTCCGGGTCCCAGCCGACCGAAAGGTTCAGGATCAGGTGGCCCATTGGAGTGGGTCGGTGGACCTCCTCGCGAATCGCCAGCGCGAGATCGACGGGGCTGCCGAATCGGCCGCATTGGTCCGGGCCGGGCGACGGCGGCAGGTCGAGCACACCGAGGCCCGGCTCGATCACCGGCAGCGCGAGGCGGCTCCCGATCTCCGCGGCGCAGGCGGTGAAGGCCTCCGCGCTGCCGTCGCAGGACAACTCCCGGGCGATGCGGGCGATCCCGTGACCATGAGAGGAACGGCAGGTCTGGGTTTCGCGGAGCGGAAACTCATCGGTCGTCGGATAGGTATCGAGCACCGCGAGCCGGACGGTCGGTGGGTTGGCCAGCACCGGCATGTCCGTGTCGCCCACCTGAAAGCGCAGCTCGCGGAACAGAACCTCCTGGTTGCTCTCCGCAAGAGTCTTGGCCGAGGTTCCCACGACGCCGCAGCGGCGGACCGTGCCATGAAGGTCGGTTCTTTGCCGAAGTCTCTGGGTGTCGGCCTGAAGGGAGGGCTCGCCGCCTGGTGATTTCTCGGAGTTCCAGAGATAGCGGCAGAAGCGGCGGCCCGCCTCGTCTCGCGGTCTCTCGAAGAACAGAAACTCTTCACTCCAGCCGAGAACCTCGGGACAGCCCGAGGTCGTGGAGGGCGCGGGCTGGTCGGCCAGCGTAATCCAATGGCGGTCGGAGCAACCGCCCCGAGGGAGATCGTAGACCCGGTCGCCAGGCGGTACCGGACAAGAGTGAAAACGAAATCCGCTGGCGCAGGAAAATCCAGCGGTGAGCGCGCAGAGGATCCAGCCGACGGCGAAGAGACGGGACGCGAACGGTTTTCGGACTCGAATGAACATGATCTTCCTCCTCGAAACAAGAGAGGCGCCCCTGGGTGGGAAGTGCGCCGGCCGAGGTCTTCGCCGTGCTCTCCCCATTTCTGACGGGGAGGTGTGAAAAGAACCGTTTCAGGGCTCGAAGACGCGGAAGCTCACCGCGGCGCTCTTCGGATTCTTGCGCAGGGCGTCAGCCTGTGCCTGGGCGAGGCGCTTGGCGAGATCGAGATCGGCGGCTCCCTTCGGCGGCGGCCGGTAGAACGCTTCGAACAGCGCGGCGGCGTCCTCGTCGGGGACGGTGCGGATGGCAGCGACCACTTGGGAGGCGCCGCGGAGCAGGAACGCCTGGGCCAGGCCGAGCCCCTCGACCGCGGCGCCCGGATCGGCGCGGCCGGTTTCGCAGCCGGAGAGGACGATCCGGGCGGGCACCCGGTCGAGATTGAGGATCTCGGTCGCGAACAGGCGCTCCTCGTGGCCCATCAGCAGCTCGCCGCCGCCGTCCGCGCTGCCCGCGACGCCGTGGCCCGCGAAATGGAGCAGCGAGATCCGCGGCAGCGCTTCGAGCAACCGATCGACGGTGGCGTCGTCGCCGCTTTCCTTCTCGACCTGCCAGCCGCCGTCCGTCAGGGCGGTTCCGACTCTTGCCACTTCCTTGCGCGACAAGGGAAGATCGCCGCGCGGATCGCCGATCACCAAGGCGGAGGGCTGAGCCTCGGTCGAGGCCTCGGCGTTCGGCCGTTTCAGCAAATCGAGACCGTAGACCACCGATCGGCTTGCGAGCAGCGGCGCGCCGTCGAACGGCAGCGCGTGCAGATCCACCTCGCGCAAAACGCCGTAAGGGAGCAGGCGAATCCGCCGGGCGCGCCGGATCTCGTCGGCGAACGGTGAGAAGAGCCGCGCCGCGAGGTCTTGCGGCCGGCCGAGCGCACCCGCGGGCAACTCGAACCGATGGGCGGATACGCGGGTCCCTTCGGCGGCGAACGCCACCCAGCCGCCATCCAACGGATGGAACGCGAGCAGCAGCTCGCTCTCGCCCGGCGGCCGGAAGGTCTCGCCGCCGCCTTGGGTGCTCAAGCCGAGCTGGGCGACCTCCGCTTCGAGATTCTCCTCGGCGTTCGCGCAGAGCGAGGCGCGGGCTGCGCGGATGGAGGGCAATCGGTCGGCGGACGCCGCCCAGTCCGCGGCGGCTTCCTCGTCGCACTTCCGGCGCGCGGCGCGAAAGTCGCCGACCGCCTCTTGCCAGCGCTGGCGCTCCGGCGCGGCGAGCTTTTCGATCCGCCCTTCGGTTTCGATCTGGCGCAGCACCCGGGCGCGGGAGCGGCGTGCGTCGGCGAGCGCCTCGGCCGTTCGCCCTTTCTCCAAGAGCAGCTCGATGCGCAGCCGGGCGCTCGCCTCGCGTTGCGCCACAAAACGCGCCCGTCTGGACCGTTGGGCGGTGGCCGCCTGGCGGTCGAGGAGATCCTCGGCCTCGTCGAGCGCCTGCAGCCCGGAGGAGCCATCGCCGAGTTGGCGCTCCGCCCTGGCCCGGCCGACGAGTGCGAGCCACAGATCCTCGAGAGAACCGGCGCGCCTTGCGATGGCTTCCGAGCTGCGCCAGAGCTTCAGCGCCTCTGGACTCCGGCCGCGGGCGAGCGCCAGACGCGCTTCGATTTCGCGCTGCCAGAGCCGTTCCTCGGCGATCAGATTGGACGCGAGCGCTCGGGCCTGTTGCAACTCGCCCGCCGCGGCGTCGAGCGAGTTGGCTTGGAGATACGCGAGGGCTAAGTTGAGCCGGGCGTTGGCCTTTTGGTGCGCCGCGTCGCAGGTTGTGATCCGGTCAAAGGCGTCGCGTGCCTCGATCAGTTGAGGCAACGGATCGCCTATGTCGAGGCGAGCCTCGCGGGCGAGCAGGCGGGTCCAACCGCGGTTGGCGGCGAGCATCGCGGCAGCGCACTCCCGATCGATCACTGGGGCTCCGGCATCCACGGTGTTCGCCGCGAACCGAGCCTCGGCTTCCTGGAAACGTCCGAGATCGCGCAGGAGGGACGCCATCTGCTGCTCCGCGTAGGAGTGGTTGGCGACGAGACCCAGCCGCTCGGCCTCGGCGGCCGCCTCCTCGAACGTCCGCAGCGCTTGGCGCGGCTCGCCGGAAAGGCGCGCCACCAGGCAGCGCGCATAGGCGAGATAGAAGGTGACCTCGGCGGGCGAACCCGGTGGAGGAGCGACCGCGTCGAGAACCTTGTACGCCTCGGCGATCCGGTCGCCATCCTCGGCCAGGCGTTGTGCCAGGGCGGCGGCCGCCCCCGCCTCGCCGAGGAGATGGTTCGCTTTGCGCTGCGCCTCGATCTCGCGCCGGAATCCCCCAAAGGCGTCTTCGCCGGGCTCCGGGGGAATTCGGGCGAGCATCCAATCGATGCGGGCGCGGAGCGAGAGGTCGGATGTAGTGGCGAGGTGGTCCGTGAGGATCTTGCGGGCTTGCTCGCTCGATGGCTGCTTTCCGGTGCGCGCGAGGCGAAGCGCCTCGGCGAACCACTCCGGCGGCGTCGGGAGCGGAGCGAGCTCAAGCGACCAGGTGCCCGTACCTTTCGAACTTTTCTGTCGGACCTCGAGATGATGCGCGGAGAGCGGGACCTCGATCGAATAGCGGCGTCCTTCGCGAGCCGGTGTTCCCTCTGCCGCAACGGGCTGATCGTCGATCCGGATTTCGACGTGGGTATTCGCTGCCGTGAGCGGCACCCAGATCGCGAGGCGTGGGGAGGCGTCGTCCTTGAGCGCTTCGAGCAGGCAGGTCGGCCCCTGGCGCAGGACCTCGGAACACCCGGCGTATTCAACCGCGAGCGGCGGCGGGCGGGAACAGCCAAGCGCGAGGAGCGCCGCGGCCAGGAAGGCCGGCCGGCGGATCACGCCGCCGCCGCGAAGCGGATCCGCTGCGGAATGCCGATCCAGCCCTTGCCGGCGATCGGCTCCGCGACGCCCGTGACCGGAGGGTCTTCCGGCAACCCGCCCGGCCGGCCGACGATCGCCCAGAGCGTCCAATCGCCGGGCGGGCCTTCGATCCCGCTCCCGACCGTTCCGGTGACGCGCAGGCTGCCGTCCTCCGAGTGTTTGGCGTCATCGCAGGCGGGGAAGGGGCGCGGCAGGCCGCCTCCGGCTGCGATCAGGAGGCAGCTTACGGCGACTTTCCCTGGCACGGTTTCGGCCGGGCGCAGGACCAGCTCGAAACGCGCGCCGGGAGAAAACGTCGGAATGCCTTTCGCCTCGGTGCCTTTCCCGCGCGCGGCCAGGTCGCCGCCTTTGAGTTCCGCCGTGTAGGGGGGGAGCGGCCCCAAGCTTCCCGGGAGGACAAAGACCGCGACCAAAACCGCCGCTGCGGCGAGCCCCAAGCCGCTGGCCCACAGGGCGGCGCGGCGACGGAAGGGGAGGACGTTGTTTGGCCGGCCGTTCGCCCGATCGTTCGACCCTGCGGCGGGCTGTGCGGCGACGCTCGGCCGCGGGGCGACAAGCGCCGGCCTGGCCGGCCGCTCCGCCGCGCGCTGCGCCCGGATCTGGGCGACGATTCGCGCCTCGGCTTCCGCTCCCAGAGGCTGAAACGCCGCGAGCGCCGCGGCGCCTTCCGCCGAACCTTCGGCCTCCGTGCGCAGCTGCCTTTCTTCCTCTGCGGTGAGAGTGCCGGCCGCCAGGCGATCCCAGCGATCGTCGAGCTGTTCGCGTTCCACTTCGGCGCGGTCGCGCGCCCAGGCCGCCAGCTCGCGCAGAAGCGGATCATCCTCTCCGGGCATAGGGGCTCCGGCGGAGGCATCGGCTCCGGGCTCGATCGGTCGTGTCATCGGGTCTTCTCCCGAGCAGGTGTTCGCGCTCTAGGGGGCGGTTCTGACAATTCTGCCAGGAGGTTCCGCGCCAGGCGTCGCAGCCGGCTGCGCCAGGCGTAGACCGAGTCGGCCGAAAGGCCGGTCGCGAGAACCGCCTCGGCCACGGGGGTCTCCTGGACCAGCAGCAGATCGAACAGGCGGCGGCCGAGGGGAGAAAGCTCCTCGGTCAGGCGGTCGAACAGCTGGCCGAGGACCTCGCGCGAGGCGGCGGTCTTTTCGGTTTCGACCGGCGACGCGATCCGTTCCATCTCATCCGACAGGGTCGGATCGTCGCGCCAGGGCGAGCGCCGGCCGCTCCGCAGGATCGACACCGTCTGCCGCTCCGCCACCAGACCGACGAAGTTGGCGAGCGACAGCCCGCGCGCGGGGTCCCAGCCGCGCAGCACCTTGCCGTCGTCTGCGAACAGAATCAGGAAGATGTCCTGGGTGAGGTCTTCCACCTCCTGACGCACGTCGCGCGTGCTACCCGAACGATCGCGGCAGAGCAGCAGCTTCCTCGCCACGCGAGCCTGAACCACCGGCGTCAGGCGACGGACCAGACTCGCAAGAGCATCCTCGTCGCCGAGGAGGGCAAGCTCCCACTCCGGCCTGCCATCGACCTCTAGGTTGGCGTCCCGATCCATTTGCGAACTTTGATTGGCACACAACATATCAGATCAATACGGCGGCGCAGCGCGGCGTCCGTTACGTCTACGCCCGTTCTTCCATCCGTCCCAGCCGCAGATGGAGCGGCCAGCTCAACGTGCGTACCCGGTCGCGTTCGGACGGTCCGCCCCAGGCGGCTTCGAGGTCGGGCTCGACCTCGGCGAGGGCGTCGATTCCGGTCTCGCGCCTGCAGCGGACGATCGAGGACCAGGTGGAGACGTAGGCGAGCAACTGGTTGAGCGTCCACTCGACGGTCATGGTGAACTGCGGCGCCGCCAGCTCGGGAAACGGAAAGGGGAGGGTTCGGTACTCCTCGCTCACCCAATGCCGCTCGGGGGGCCAGTACGAAAACACCCGGTCCTCGGCCAGGTAGTCGAGCACACGGTCGATTCCCGGCTCGGAGCGCAGCAGGTTGTAGCTCCATGCCGCGATCACGCCGTCGGGTCGGAGAACCCGCCGAACCTCGGCGTAGAAGCGGTCGAAATCGAACCAGTGGATCGCCTGGGCGACGGTCACCAGATCGACCGAGCCGGCGGCGAGGCCGCTCGCCTCGGCGGGAGCTTGGCGCACGTCGATCCGCGATTGCGGCCGGAAGTGGGCGACCTGTTCGGCCGAGGCGTCGGTGGCCACCACCACGGCGAAACGCTCGCTGAGCGGAATCGCCGCCTGACCGTTGCCGGTCGCGCAATCCCAGGCGAGCCCGCACCCCGGAGCCTGCCCGGCCAGGAAATCGAACAGCTCGTCGGGGTACCGGTCCGGACGATGCGCCGCGTACGCGCCGGCATGGCCGGAGAAATGATCTTTGAAGGTCATGGCGAGGATTGTAGCGCCTCGCCATCCCCCCAAGTCGGAGCTTGCTCTAGGGATGCGCGGCGCCTGGAGCCGCCATCGGAGCGCGAATCGGCATCGGCTCGCCGGTTGGCAGAACCGGAACCGGCCGCAGGACCGGCAGATCGTAGCGGCGGCGAATGCTCGTTCCCGCGGATCGGATGTCGGTGCCGTAGACGTGGATCGAAACCGCCGGTCCCGGCCCCGGGTTGGTCACGCGGTGGATGTCGCCTGGCGGCACCAGGGTGGCGACCTCCCCCACCCGGAAGTCTTGGGATCCGAGCGGCATTAAGACCCGGCCGCGCCCGTCGCCGTCGATCTCGTAGCTCTCCTCCCGTTCGACGCCCTCATGCAGGCCGATCGCGCACCAGCAGACGTGGTCGTGGATGGAGGTCTGCTGGCCGGGAAGCCAGGCGAGGGCAACGATCGAAAAGCTGCCGTCCGCCTCGGCGTGCAGCACGTGCTGACGGTAATTCGCCGGGTCGGTCTCGCGCTGTTCCGGCAAGAGAAGATCTTCATGTCCAAGGAACATGCGGAGCACGTCGCCGACCTGCTCGATCCGGCGATCGAGCCGGCCTTTTCCCTGCACCACCCGGCGCACGGAGCTGATCAAACCGGCCTGTAGAACCCGCACGGCAGCTCTTCGATTGTCCATTCGGCGCTCCTGTTCTCTTCTCCGGTCGTTCCAGTCGAACGCCGGTTGAAGGAGAGCCTAGGGACCGCCGGTGATGTTGTCGGTAGAAGCGCGGTATCAGATCCGTCACCGGCGCCAGACACGGCCTTGCGCCCCAGCGTTTGACCTGCCGGGCGGTCGTCTCCTAAGATGTACATCTAGATGTACAAGAGATGGAGGCGAGATGTCCAAACGGTATTCAATCGCGGAGGCCCGAGAGAACTTCACCACGATGGTCAACGAGGCCGAGAAGGGGGAAAGGGTGGAACTGACCCGGCGCGGCCAGCCGGTCGCCGTCCTGATGTCGCTCGCCGAGTACGGTCAGCTCGCGGAAGGAAAGCGCTCTTTTTGGGAGTCCTACCAAGACTACCTGCGCCGGCATCCACCCGCGGATCCATCGGGGATCGACATCGGAGATGCCTTCGAAGGAGTGCGCGACCCTTCGCCGGGCCGGGATTTCTCGTGGTGATCACCCGCTATCTGCTGGATACCAACACCATCTCCGATCCCTCCAAGACGGTGCCCAACTTGGGCATTTCGCGGCGTCTTCGACAGCATGGCGACGAGGTCGCGATCGCCGCCCCGGTTTGGCACGAATTGCGGTTTGGCGTTGAACGCCTGCCGCCTTCGAAGAAGCGGCAAAAGATCGAGGATTATTTGCGGACCGTGCAGACGATTCCGGTGCTCGCCTACGACGAAGCGGCGGCTGACTGGCATGCGCGGGAGCGGGCGCGGCTCGAATCGCTGGGAAAGACTCCTCCCTTCGTCGATGGGCAGATCGCGGCCGTGGCGCGGGTGCACCAGTTGATCGTCGTCACTTCCAACGTTTCGGACTTCGAGGTCTTCGACGAGATCGAGATCGAAGATTGGCGAGAGTAGGCTCTCGGCAACCTCCTACCGGCCCGGAGCCACCGGCTCCGTCGCCGGCTCTTCGGCCGGGCGGGGAATCTCGGCGGCGATCCGGCGGCCGGCGTCGGTGGCGCGGAGGACGAACTCCTGGGCGAGCAGGCGGTAGGCGGCGGCGCCTTTCGCTTTAGAATCGAATTGGAAGATCGATTGGCCGTGCTCGGGGGCTTCGGCAAGGCGGTTGTTGACCCGGATCTCGATTGCGAAGACCTTCGAGCCCAGCTCGCCGCGCAGGGTCTCGACGTGGGTGCGCGTCGATTTGATCCGGTAATCGACCATCGTCAATAGGACGCCCAAGAGGACGATCCGGCCGCCGGCTTCGTTGCTCGCGCGGTGGGCGGCGGCGATCAGGTTGGTCACCCCGGTGAGCGACAGGAAATGCGGCATCGTGGGGACCACGAACGCATCCGCCGCGACGATCGCGTTGATCGGCACGAGAGACAGCGACGACGGACAGTCGAGGAAGATCAGGTCGTAGCGCGGGGAGACCGCGGCGAGGGCGCCCTTCAAGCGGCTCTCGCGCGAACGGTAGCGGCCCAGCTCCAGGTCGGCGTGGATCAGATCGACCGAGGCGGTGATCAGGTCGAGTCCGGGGACCTTCGTCGGCCGGATCGCCTCGCTCGCGAGGAACCCGCCGAGCAGCACATCGGCGGACGAGGGGGCCAGCTCCTCCCGCGGCACCCCGAGCGAGAGCGAAGCGGAGGCCTGGCTGTCGAGATCGACCAGCAGAACGCGCCGGCCGGACAGGGCTAGCGCCGCCGCCAGATTGACCGACGTCGTGGTCTTGCCGACCCCGCCTTTCCGGCTGATGACCGCGGTAATCATTGCTCTGCGTCGATTTATCCCACGATGCGCCCGGCGGAGCAAGCGGGAGGCGGTTCTAGAACCCTCTTCCGAGTGGTAGCATTTCGGCCATGGAGCCCACAGATCCGAAATCCCGCCGACCGCAGAAGATCGCGGTCCTGCCCGGCGACGGCATCGGCGTCGATGTGACCGCCGAGGCGGTCAAAGTCCTCGAAGCCGCCGCCGCGGGCTGGAGCCTGCCCCTGGAGCTGGTCCCTCTGCCCTATAGCGCCGACTATTACCTGGAAACGGGAGTCAGCCTGCCGCCGGGCACGCTCGACGAGTGGCGCGACCACTATGCCGCGATCTTCATCGGCGCGTTCGGCGACCCGCGCGTGCCGGACATGAAGCATGCCGCGGACATTCTGCTCGGCACCCGCTTCGGTCTTGACCTCTACGTCAATTTCCGGCCGGTCAAGCTCTACGACGCGCGGCTCTGCCCACTCAAGGGGAAGGCCGAGAAGGACGTCGATTTCGTCGTCTTCCGCGAAAACACCGAAGGTGCCTACGTGGGCGTCGGCGGCAATTTCAAAAAGGGCACCTCGGACGAGGTGGCGATCCAGGACGAGATCCACACCCGCAAGGGGGTCGAGCGCATCCTGCGCGCTGCGTTCGAGTACGCGGTCGCCCAGGGCAAGACGAAGGTGTGCATGAGCGACAAGGCGAACGTCATGCGCTTCGGCCACGACCTCTGGCAGCGGGCGTTCGCCGAGGTGGCTCCCGACTATCCGGGCATCGAGCCGAGCCACCTCTACGTCGATGCGCTCACCATGATGATGGTGAAGCGGCCCGAGAGCTTCGAGGTGATCGTCACCAACAACATGTTCGGCGACATCGTGACCGACCTCGCGGCGGGCCTCGTGGGCGGCCTGGGCGTCGCGCCCTCCGCGAACGTGAACCCGCAGACGGGCCGGGGCATGTTCGAGCCCGTGCACGGCTCCGCTCCCAAGTACGCCGGCAAGGACGTG
>DATMZU010000736.1:0-7922 GCA_035607435.1 Thermoanaerobaculia bacterium
GTCTGAGCGACCCGCAAGTCGAGCCGGCGCTCGCGGCGGCGGGGCTTGCGGCACCGGCCCCGGACGGCCCCTGGGATCTCGACGCGCTCACGGTCGCGGCCTGGCAGTTTCGGGGCGAGGTGACCGGCGCCCGCGCCTCGCTCGATGCGGCGCGCGCGGGCGAACGGGTGGCGGCGGCGAAACCGCCTTTGTCGTTTTCGCTCACCTCGGAGCTGGTGACCTCGGCGCTCGGCGGCATGAGCCCTTGGACGATCGCGCTCGCGGTCAGCCAGATGTTTGAAAGCCACGGCAAGCGGCAGATCCGCACCGAGCGGGCGGCGGCCGAGACCGCCCTCTCGGCGGCCGATCTGGCCGATGCGCTGTGGAAAGTGCGCAGCGACGTGCGCCGCGCGCTGCTCGACGTCGAGCTGGCGCAGCGTGAGAGCGCGCTGGCTCAAGCGGAGCTGGCGCTGCGCGCGGATTTTCTGCAATGGCTGCGCACTCAGCTGACGCTCGGCGCCGCCTCCCGTCCCGATCTCGCGACCGCCGAAGCCGATCTGGCCCGGGCGACGGGGCAGGCGGAGCTGGCGCGGATCGAGATCCCCGCGGCGGAAAACCGGCTCGCGGCGGCGGTCGGCCTGCCGCCCTCGGGCGTCGAGAACTTTCGCTTCACGACACCTGATCTCGATGCGCTCCCCGCGCCGTTTGCGGAAGCGGAGGGAGCCGCTCTCCGCGAGCGGGCGGTACTCGACCGGCTCGATCTTCACCGAGCGCTTCAGGCCTACGCCGCGGCGGTGGTAGACCTGCGCTCGGAGGTGGCGAAACAGTTTCCGGATTGGACGCTCGGTCCCGGGCTCACTTACGACCGGGGGGACCGCAAGCTGGTGCTGGGGGTGGGGCTCACCCTGCCGCGCACCGCGGCGGCCCGGGCGGGCATCGAGCGCGCCCGGGCCCTGGTCGGCGCGGCGGGGGCCCAGGTCGAGACGGTGCAAGCCCAGGCGCTCGCTCAGACTTCCGGCGCGATCGAACGTTACGCCGCGATCCGGGCGGCGCTCGAACGGGCGGAAGCCGCTCGCGCCGAGCGCGCCGCGGCGGTCAAAAACGCCGAGCATCGCCGCGACCTCGGCGCGGCCGATCGAGGCGACGTGCTCTCCGCGGCGCTCGCCGAAATCGAAAGCCGGCGCGCCGCGTTCGCTATCCGGCGCGCCGCGGTCGAGGCGTTGTCGGCGCTCGAACAGGGCCTGGAGCATCCGGTCTGGCCGGGGTCGCACCTATGAGAAGACTGGCGGGGTGTTTGGTGATCGTGGTTTTGGCGGGGGCTTGCCTTCGAGCGGCAGAAGAAAAAAAGGACCTAAAGGACGGCAAGGACTCCAAGGACGACAAAAACGGCGTGGAGGGGAGGGCGGAGGGAGTGGCGTTGACCCCGGCCGATCGGGAGCGGCTGGGGATCGCGGTCGAAGAGCTGCGGCCGGCGGAGCGGCAGGGGCAAACGGAGGGGTTTGCCACCGTCGTGTCGGCCGCGGCTCTCGGCGAGGTCGATTCGGATCTCGCGGCGGCGCGCGTCGCCTCGGTGGCGAGCCATGCCGCCCTCGCCAGGGCGGAGGCGCTCTATGCCGACCAGGTGAGCGTTTCGCTTGCCGCGGTCGAGGCGGCGCGGCGCCAGGCCGCGGCGGATGACGCCCAGGTCCAGCGGCTGGAGCGGCGGCTGGCGCTCGAATGGGGTCCGCGCGCCGGAGGGTCGCCGTTCGCGGGCGAGGGATCGCGCCGCGCCTGGCTCGATCGGCTCGCTTCGGGCCAGGCCGCCCTCGCCAGGGTGCAATTCCCACTCGGCACCGCCCTACCCTCGCGCGCTCCGACGCTTCATTTGGAAAACCTGACCGCCGCGGACTCTCGCGCCGCTCCGACGGTCCGCGCGATCTGGCCCGCCCCGGAGGATCCGGCGCTGCCCGGCCCGGCGTTCTTCGCCTTGGTCCAAGGGGGTGCCCTTCCCCAGATCGGCGAGCGGCTGCGCGCGACGGCCGACCTGTCCCACCGGCAACGAGGCGTCACGATCCCCGAAAGCGCGGTCGTACTTTCGGGCGGCAGCGCCTGGTGTTTCGTCGAGATCGACGGCGGCCCCGGAGCCCGAACCGGCCGGTTCATTCGTCGGCCGGTCGCCCTCGCCGAAGGTTTTTCGAGCGATGCCGCGGGCTCCAAGCCGGGCGGCTACTTTGCCGCGAGCGGCTTTACCGCGGGTGAAAAAGTCGTCGTCCAGGGCGCGGGCTTGCTGCTCGCCCACGAGATGGGCGCCGCGGCGGGCGCCGACGAGGACGACTGAGCCGTGGGCCGGCTGGTCGAATGGAGCCTCCGGTTCCGGGGCGCGGTCGCCGCTCTCACGCTGCTCGGTCTGCTGCTCGGCGCCGGGGTCGCGCGGAAGGCGCCGCTCGACGTGTTTCCGGAGTTCGTGCCGCCGGAGGCGTCGATTCAGACCGAAGCGCCCGGCCTGTCGCCCGAGCAGGTGGAACAGCTGGTGACCCGGCCGGTCGAAGCGGCGGTGAACGGCGCGCCGGGCTTGGCGTCGCTCCGCTCCGAATCGATTCCCGGCCTGTCGGTCGTGACTCTCATCTTCGCCGAGGGAAGCGACGTACAGGCCGCCCGCCAGGGGGTGGCGGAGCGGCTCGCGAGCCTCTCCGGCAGCCTTCCCGCCGGGATTCCCGCGCCGAAGGTCTCTCCCCTCGTTTCCAGCACCATGGACCTGTTGAAGATCGGCCTGGTTTCGGACACCGTCGATCCGTTCGCGCTGCGCGATCTCGCCGACTGGACGCTCAAGCCCCGGCTGCTCGCGGTGCCCGGCGTGGCGCGGCTCACCGTGTTCGGCGGCTCGGTGCGGCAGCTTCAGATCCTCCCCGATTTCGACCGGATGGCCGCCTACGGTCTGGCGCTCTCCGACCTCGCCGGGGCCGCCCGCGGCGCTCTCGCTCTGCGCGGCGCCGGGTTCGTCGATCTCGCGGCGCAGCGGGTGCTGATCTCCACCCCCACGCCGAGCCCCGACCCGGAAGTGCTCGGCGCCACCGTGGTCGCCATCCGCTCCGGAGTGGCGGTCCATTTGAGCGACGTGGCCCGGGTGGTCTTAGGAGAAGCGCTCAAAGTGGGCGACGCGCGGATTCAAGGGCGCCCCGGCGTTCTGCTCACGATCTCCGGCCAGTACGGCGCGAATACGCTCGCGACCACCCAAGGGGTCGAAGCCGCGCTCGCCGAGCTGACTCCGGCCCTCACGGCGCGCGGCATCGAGATCTACCCGGCGCTCCACCGGCCGGCGAATTTCATCGAGCGCGCTCTCTCCGACCTCGGCGGCGCCTTGGGGCTTGGCGCGCTGATGATCCTCGCGATCCTGATGCTCTTCCTGCGCGATCTGCGCTCGGTCCTGATCTCGTTTCTCACCATCCCGCTCTCGCTGCTCGCGGCGGTGGCGGTCCTCACCCATTTCGGCCAGACGCTCAACACCATGACGCTCGGCGGCTTCGCCGTCGCCTTGGGCGTGCTGGTGGACGATGCGATCATCGACGTCGAAAACATCCTGCGCCGGCTGCGCGAGAACCTCCGGCTCGCGGAGCCCCGGCCGCGCCTCGCGGTGATCCGCGATGCCTCGCTCGAAATCCGCGGCGCGGTGCTCTACGCCACCCTCGTCGTGCTGATCGCGTTCCTCCCCGTGCTGCTCGCGACGGGGGTCCAAGGCCGATTCCTCCGCCCGCTCGCCATGGCGTTCGCGCTCGCGGTCCTCGCCTCGCTCGCCGTGGCGTTCACCGTCACCCCGGCGCTTTGCGCGCTGCTTCTGCCCGAGCGGCAAAAGCTCACTCATCCCCGCTGGCTCGCGGCGCTCGCCCGGCTGCATGATCGCTCTCTTACCTTCGCCGAACGCCACTTCGGCCTCTCGGCCGCGGCGCTGGTCGTGGCCCTCCTCGCGGCGCTCGCCTGGCTCCCCTCGCTCGGCGGCGGCGAGCTGCTCCCCGCGTTCCGCGAAGGGCACTTCGTACTCCAGGTTTCGAGCCGCATTCCGGGCACTTCCCTCTCCGAGATGCTGGGCTTGGGCGAACGGTTGAGCCGCGCCCTGCTCAAACTGCCGTTCGTCGCCACGGTCGAGCAGCAAGTCGGCCGCGCCGAGTTGGGCGAGGACACCTGGGGACCGCACCGGAGCGAGCTGCACCTGGAGCTGAAGGCCAATTCGCAGCTCGACGAGACGAAGGTACAAGAGAAGCTGCGCCAGGTGCTCGCCGCCTTCCCCGGCGTCCGCGGCGAGGTGCTCACCTTCCTCGGCGATCGGATCAGCGAGAGTTTGACCGGCGAGACCGCGCAGGTGGTCGTCCTGGTTTTCGGCGACCGGCTGGACGATCTCGACCTAGCGGCCGGCGCGGTGGCGGGAACCCTGTCGAAAATCCCCGGCGTCGTCGATCTCCAGCTCAAGAAAGAGAGCGGCACGCCAATGCTCTCGGTGAAGCTCGACCCCAGAGCGCTTTCGACCTATGGCCTGCGCACGGACGATGCGCTGGACGCGATCGCGACCGCTTATGCCGGAACGAACGTGGGAGAAACGTTCGACGGCGCGCGAACGATCGAAGCGGTGATCCTGCTCCCCGCCGAACAACGCGGCCGGCTCGACGCGCTCTCTTCGCTCTGGATTTCCGGCCCGTCGGGTCGCGTGCCCCTGTCGCGCGTGGCGACCGTCGCCATGGCGGACGGACGCGCGAGCATCGTGCATGAAGGAGGGCGCCGCCGGGTCGCCGTGACCTTCAACGTCGGCGGCCAGCCGTTCAACCAGATCGTGGCCGCGGCGAAGACCAAGCTCGCCGCCCTCCACCTGCCGACCGGCGTCGAGTTGAGTTTTGCGGGAGCCGCGGAGACGGAAAGTCTGGCCCGCCGCGAGCTGCTCCTCGACACTGCCCTCGCCGTAGGCCTCGTGATGCTCGTCCTCTTCTTAGCCTTCCGCCGCCGCACCTACCCCTGGCTGGTCCTCGCCGGCCTGCCGTTCTGCCTGATCGGCAGCATCTTCGCCGTCGGCCTCTCGGGAGTCGGCCTCTCGCTAGGAGCCCTCGTCGGCCTGGTCACCGTCTTCGGCATCGGAGCCCGCAACTCGATCCTCCTCCTCGCCCACTTCGAACATCTGGTGGACCAAGAAGGCGCCCCCTGGAACCGCGAAACCCTCCGCCGCGGCACCGCAGAGCGCCTGGTGCCGATCCTGATGACCGCCTTGGTGACCGGCCTCGGGTTAGTTCCGCTCGCGATCGGGTTGCATCGCCCGGGCCACGAGATCGAAGGCCCGATGGCGGTTGCGGTGCTTGGGGGGTTGGCGACTTCCACGCTGCTGAATTTGATTTTGATGCCCGAGCTGGCTTGGCGGTTCGGGGGGCGGGCGTCGGCGCCTAGCACTTCCTGACCGCCCAGAGGTCCGCGATCAGCCGCGATCGAGCCTCTCGAGCATGGGAATCACCGTTGCCACCAGCCTGGGCAAATCCTCCACCGCCGCCGACCACACGGTTCGAGTGTCCACCACCTCGTAGCCGTGGGCGAGCACATTTCGAAAATCGATGATGTCGCGCGCGTCGGGAATCTCTTGGAAGAGGGCGGCGTCCGTCCGTTCGAGACGCTTCAAGGCTTCCCCGATGATCGTGAAGCGCCTTTCGAGGATGCTTTGGAGATCTTCGTCCGACTCGTAGTCGTCCAGGGTCTTGCCCGAGACGACACGCTCGATGCCGGCCGTCGCTCGAAGGATGTCGTCGAGCAGAGCCCGAGGATCACGCGGCGTAGACATCGACCGCCTGGGCTGCCGCCTGCTGACGGAAGTAGGGATTCTTGACCGCGGACCAAACGACGAGATCCACCTGCCGGGCCAGCAAGTCGGCCAATGAGCGGCGGAAGCCGAAGAACTGGTGGAAGCTGTTCATCCCTATCGGTTCGTCGAACTCGACCAGGAAGTCGAAGTCGGAGCGACTCGGATCGAAATCTCCGGCGGCGGCGGAGCCGAACAGGCGCAGGCGATGGACGGCGTAGCGCCGACAAAGCTCGCCGAGCGGATCTCGATTCTTTTCGATCAGGTCGAGCGCTTTCATAGAGTCCCATTCTGACGCAACCATGCAGGCAGAGGTAGCCTTCCGCCAAGCCAATCATGAGGGCGCCCGAACGAAAAGATCGTTCCGCAGGTCTGGCGGATGGGTCATTAGGACGAAAAGATCATTCCGCTGGTTCAGCGGAGGAGTCTTCTGAAGGAAAGACCATTCCTCTAGTTCATCGGAGGGGTCTTTTGACCAAAAAGACCATTCCGCTGGCCCAGCGGAGGGGTCTTTTGGAAAAAAAGATCATTCCGCTGGCTCAGCGTAAGGGTCTTTTTAAGGAAAAGACCACTCCGCGGATCCTGCGGAACGGTCTTTTCCTTCCCGAATTCGATTTCCTCGTCCGCCAAATCGTTGGCCGGCGTCCGAAACGTGTCGTCGGGAACGGGAAAAGTGGTGACGGCGTGAAAGGGTTCGGTCGGCGCATCCGGAAAACCGCCTGAAACGACCCGCCGTGCGATGTGGGTAGGCATTTTTCGGTTTATCGCGCGGATGACAGCGGTCGTGGTTATCGGGGACGCCCCGACGGCCAGCACCCGGACAGGATCGTGGTTGGGTACTGGGGACGTCTCTACGCCCTGCGGGAAACCTGCCCGCCTCCCTTCGATCCCCCTCCGCAGCTGCCCTCGTGTACCATGTTCATCCACACTGAAGGAGGACTCATGAACCACCACCGTCCGTTGGTCGCCCTTCTCTTCGCCGCCCTCCTCGTCGTCGGCTTGACCGGCATGGCACCGTCAACCCCGGCGGCCCCCGCAGCTCCCGCTCACCCGGCGCTCCCGGCTCAAGCTCTCGACACGCCCGCCTCGCCGGTTCAGGCCGATTTCCTGCTCGATCCGATCGGGACGACCGGGACCCCGGAATTGCAGTTTCTCGCCAGCGGCTGCTCGCCGATTTTCTGTAAGGCGTGCGTCAAGCAGGGCGGTTTCTGTTCTTGGGACGAGATCGAAAATCGCTGCGACTGCCACTGAGCTCGCCACCCTCTGTCGCGGGCTCCGTTGGATGAAACAGGCGGGACAGCCGTAGGGGCGGAGCTTGCCTCCGCCCGCGGTTGTCGCAGGTCTCGGGCGGAGGCAAGCTCCGCCCCTACCAGCATTCCTGGAATCTTTGCATCAGGGCTTTGCCGGCAGAAACAACTCCGCGATCGCCAGCGGTTCGGCCCAGCCGGGAGCTTCGTCTCCGTTGGCTAGCAGGACGACCACGAGGTTCTCGGCGGGGAAGTTGACCAGGCAGTTCTGGAATCCCTGGACCGCGCCGCAGTGGTAGACGAAGCGGCGACCGGCGGCGTCTTTCGTGGCGCGCCAGAGGAAGCCTTGCTCGAAATCCTCTTCGTACGGCGGGGCGTTGTCTTGATAGGCGCGGATCGGCAGCGGCAGCTGGGAGGCCCACATTCGGTCGCGGGTTTCGGGGCGCAGGAGGCGTCCGGCGTTGAGCGCCACGCAGAGGCGTGCCTGATCTTCGGCGGTTGAAAGGATGCCGCCACTCGGGAACTTGTAGGTGAGGTCGCCGAAGGGATGCTCGCGGAGCGGGCCGCCGTCGGTCAGATACCCTTGGGCGCGGTGCGGAACGATGCGGCCCGGCACGTCCACCGCGGTCTGGAGCATCCCCGCCGGTTGCCAGACGTTCTTCTCCATGTAGTCCTCGAAGGAGAGGCCGCTCGTCGTTTCGATCACCCCTTGGAGAAGGTTCACGCCGTACGAGGTGTAGCGGAACAGTGTGCCGGGGGCAAAGAGCAGCGGATCGTCTCGGAACAGGGTGATCGCGTCGGCGAGCGTCTTATAGGGCCGGCGGTTCTCGTTCGCGTCGGAGTCGGGAAAGTCGGTCGGCAGGTAGTGGCGAATCCCCGAGGTGTGGGTCAGC
>DATMZU010000738.1:0-3467 GCA_035607435.1 Thermoanaerobaculia bacterium
GCTGGGCAAGAAGGACGTGCGGGTCAACGCCGTTTCCGCCGGACCGGTGCGAACGGTGGCCGCCCGCTCGATTCCCGGCTTCCTCAAGATGTACAACAAGGTGGGGGAGATCGCGCCGCTCGGGCGCAACGTCACCCACGAAGAGGTCGGAAATCTGGGTCTCTATCTGCTGTCGCCGCTCGCCTCCGGCACGACCGGAGAGACGGTCTACGTCGATTCGGGCTTCCACGTCATGGGCATGGAGCTGGGCGAGTAGAACCACGGGCTTCGCGCCGTACGGGGCGAAAGTCGGGTGCTACGATTCGGCCCGACCATCTATTGTCGAGGGGGGGCGTACGCATGAATCCGAACTGGGCGCACCTGCACATGATCGTCAATCACCTGCCGCTGTTCGCCGCGCTCGCCGCGGTCTTCCTGCTTGGCGCCGGTTTGATCGGCAAAAACTCCGCTCTCGCCCGGGCCGGAATTCTCGCTTGCATCCTCGCCGGAATCGGTACCTGGGCGGCGGTCTTTTCCGGCCAACGCGCGGAGGATTGGGTCAACGACAAGCCGGGGGTAACCGAAGAGGTCATCGAAGAGCACGAAGAAGCGGCGGAGACCTCGCGCTACGCGGCGTTCCCCTTGGGCGCGCTCGCCCTGGTCGCCCTCTTCTGGCAGAAGGGGCCGCAGCGCGGCCTCCAGCTGGTGCTCCTGCTCTTGGCGCTCGCCACCACCGGCCTCACCGGCCAAGCCGCCAACCTCGGTGGCCAAGTCCGCCACACCGAAATCCGCGAGGGGGCTCCCGAACCGGGGTAGGTTGCTCTAGTGCCGGAAGTGCCGGACTCCGGTGAGCAGCATCGCCAGCCCCTGCTCGTCGGCGGCGGCGATCACTTCGTCGTCGCGCTTGCTGCCTCCCGGTTGGACGATCGCGGTGATTCCGGCCGCGGCGAGGGCGTCGAGGCCGTCGCGGAACGGGAAGAAGGCGTCGGACGAAGCAGCGGTTCCGGCGAGGTCGAGGCCGAATTGACGGGCTTTTTCGGTCGCAATCCGGCAGGAATCGAGCCGGCTCATCTGCCCGGCGCCGATGCCTACGGTCTGGAACGGATCCGTGACTACGATCGCGTTCGATTTGACATAGCGCCCCACCTTCCACGCCAGCTCCAGGGCCTTCCGCTCCGCCTCGCTCGGCGCGCGTTTCGTCGCGAGCGTCCAGGCGGCGGGATCGTCCGCCACGTCGTCGGCGTCCTGGGCGAGGTAACCGCCGGAAATCGCCCGCAGCTCGATGGGGAGAGCCGCGGCCCGGTCGAACGGACGGTGGAGTGGGCAGGCGACCAGGCGGAGGTTCTTCTTCTTCGCGAACCGTTCGAGCGCTTCGGGCGAGAATGAAGGGGCGACGAGCACCTCGACGAACAGGTCGCCGATCGCCTCGGCGAACGCCGCATCGACCTCGCGGTTGACCGCGAGAATCGAGCCGAACGCCGAGACCGGGTCGGTCGCGAGCGCGCGGAGGTAAGCGGCCGGCAGGTCGTCTCCCAGCCCTACGCCGCACGGGTTGTTGTGCTTGATGATCGCGACCGCCGGTTCTTCGAACTGGCCGATGATCCGGCGTGCCGCGTCGGCGTCGAGCAGGTTGTTCCAGGACAGCTCCTTACCCTGGATCGAGGTGAATCCGCCGAAGACTCCTCCCGCCCCACGGGTGGCGTAGACGGCCGCCTGCTGGTGGGGGTTTTCGCCGTAGCGCGGCACGAGGACCCGATCGAGCGCGAGGTCGAGCGCGGCGGGGAAGCGCTCCGGCTCGGCCGCGGATGCCGTGGCGGTCGGATCGTTCTCCATCCACCGGGCGATTGCGGCGTCGTAGTCGGCGGTATGGCGGAACGCCTTGGCCGCGAGGCGCCGCCGCAGGTCCTCGGATAGGACTCCATGGCCGGTTTGGAGAGCGGCCAGCACCTCGGCGTAATCCGCCGGATCGACCACGACCCCCACGCCGCCATGGTTTTTCGCCGCCGCGCGCACCATCGCCGGGCCGCCGATGTCGATCATCTCGACCACGTCGGCCCGCGCGGCGCCCGGTTTGGCCGCCGCTTCGCGGAAGGCGTAGAGGTTTACGACCACCAAGTCGATCGGCGCGATGCCGTGCTCGGCGATCTGGGCCGCGTGCTCGGGCCGGGCGCGATCGGCCAGGATGCCGCCGTGGATCTTCGGATGGAGGGTCTTGACCCGCCCATCGAGGATCTCGGGAAATCCGGTGACGTCGGAGACCGCGGTGGCGGGAATTCCCGCCGAGCGGAGGGTCGAGAGCGTGCCGCCGGTCGAGAGGATCTCGAATCCGGCCTCGACCAGGCCGCGGACGAACGGTTCGAGGTCGCGCTTGTCGAAGACGGAGACCAGGGCGCGGTGGGGTGTCGGCATGTCGAGATTCCTCTCTGCGGGGTTCGGCGAACGGCGGGCGATCATAGCGCGCCCCCGCCTTCTAGCGCCCCGCCGTCCGGCCTGTTAGCCTTCCTGCTTCTTGCAATCGCTCCGGCTTTCCCGAAGGGCTTCCCGACATCATGAACAGCGCCGACATTCGCAGCAGCTTCCTTGATTTCTTCACCGAACGCGGGCATCGCCTGTTTCCGAGCGCCCCCCTGGTGCCGCATGGGGATCCCACCCTGCTGTTCACCAACGCGGGCATGGTGCCGTTCAAGAACGCCTTTTTAGGGCTGGAGACACCGGAAGACCGCCGGGCGGTCTCGGCGCAGCGAGTCCTGCGCGTCTCGGGCAAGCACAACGACCTCGAAAACGTCGGTCCGAGCCCGCGCCACCATACGTTCTTCGAGATGCTCGGCAACTTCTCGTTCGGCGACTACTTCAAGGAAGACGCGATCCGCTTCGCCTGGGAACTGGTGACGAAGGTCTGGGGTCTCCCCCCGGCTCGTCTGTTCGCGACCGTGTTCGAGCAGGACGACGAGGCCGAGGCGCTCTGGCGGGGCCTTTCGACCCTGCCGGCCGAGCGCATCATCCGCTGCGGCGCCAAGGACAACTTCTGGGCGATGGGCGAAACCGGCCCGTGCGGACCGTGCAGCGAGATCTTCGTGGACCTTGAGCCCCAGCGCCCCGAGGTCTCCTTCGAGCAGGGCTCGGATTCCGGTCGCTACCTGGAGATCTGGAACCTCGTCTTCATGCAGTACCAGCGGGAGGAAGGGGGGGCGCTCGCGCCCTTGCCGAATCCTTCGATCGACACCGGAGCCGGCTTGGAACGGACCTCCTCGGTGCTCCAAGGGGTTTCCTCGAACTACGACACCGACCTCTTTCGGCCGATCCTCGAAGCGGCGGCGACGCTCGCCGGGATTCGCTACGGAATGCGGGCGGCGAACGGCAAGTGGGCCAATTCGGAGTCCGACACGTCGCTCCGCGTGATCGCCGACCACCTGCGTGCGGTGTCGTTCCTGCTCGCCGATGGCGTCATCCCGGGCAACGAGGGGCGCGGCTACGTCCTGCGCCGCATC
>DATMZU010000739.1:0-4651 GCA_035607435.1 Thermoanaerobaculia bacterium
TCGTCCTCTACGAGCTCCACGTCCGCGACTTCAGCGCCAGCGATCCCAGCGTGCCCGCCAACCTCAAGGGCACCTTCAAGGCGTTCACCCTCCTCGGCTCGAACGGCATGCGCCACCTGCGCTCGCTGGCGCTGGCCGGCCTGACGCATGTCCACATCCTGCCCTCGTTCGACATCTCCTCCGTCAACGAGGACAAGTCGACGTGGCAGACCCCCGCCGGCAACCTCTCCTCCTTCGCGCCGGACTCCACGGAGCAGCAGTCACGGGTGCAGGCCGTGGCGAACGCCGACGGCTTCAACTGGGGCTACGACCCGTGGCACTACACGGTGCCCGAGGGGAGCTACTCGACCAACCCCGACGGCCCGGCGCGGATCAAAGAGTTCCGCGAGATGGTTCAGGGGCTCAACAAGGCAGGGCTCCGCGTGGTGATGGACGTGGTCTACAACCACACGAACGCGGCCGGCCAGAACGCTAAGGCGGTGCTCGACCGGATCGTTCCGGGCTACTACCACCGTCTGAACGGCAACGGCGAGCCCGAGACCAGCTCGTGCTGCCCGAACACCGCGTCCGAACACCGGATGATGGAAAAGCTGATGGTCGATTCCCTCGTCACCTGGGCGCGCGACTACAAGGTGGATGGCTTCCGCTTCGACCTGATGGGGCATCACACCCAAGCGAACCTGTTGAATATCCGCGCCGCGCTTGACGCGCTGCGGCCGAACCGCGACGGAGTGGACGGCGCGAAGGTCATCCTTTACGGCGAGGGGTGGAACTTCGGCGAGGTGGCGAACAACGCCCAATTCCTCCAGGCGACCCAAGTCAACATGGCAGGGACGGGAATCGGCACGTTCAACGATCGGTTGCGCGACGGGGCGCGAGGGGGCGGTCCATTCTCCGGGATTCAGGAGCAGGGGTATCTGACCGGCCTGTTCCTCGATCCGAATGCGACCGACCAGGGAAGCCCGGCGACGCAGATGGCGCGGCTGCTCTACACCACCGACTGGATTCGCGCCGGAATCGCCGGCAGTCTCGCGAGCTATCCGTTCGAGAACGCGGCCGGCGTGATCGGTCCGGCCTCGGCGATCGATTACAACGGCCAGCCGACCGGCTATACGGCAATCCCGCGCGAGTCGATCAACTACATCGAGGCGCACGACAACGAGACGCTCTGGGACACGATCCAATTCAAGGCGTCGCCGGCCGCGACGGTCGCCGATCGGGCGCGGATTCAAAACCTCGGGATCGCGCTGATCGGCCTCGGCCAGGGGATTCCGTTCTTCCACGCGGGGGCGGACCTGCTGCGCAGCAAGTCGCTCGACCGGGACAGCTTCAACTCGGGTGACTGGTTCAACAAAATCGACTGGACCTACGCCTCGAACAACTGGGGCGTGGGCCTGCCGTCGGCCGAGAAGAACCAGAGCAACTGGCCGGTGATGCAGCCGCTGCTCGCGAATCCCGCCCTCAAAGCGAGCCCGGCGAACATTCAGACCGCCGTCCACCAGCTGCGCGAGATCCTGGAAATCCGCAAGAGCTCGGATCTCTTCCATCTTCCCACGGCGGCCGACGTCGCCTCCCGGCTCCGTTTCTGGAACACCGGTCCGAGCCAGGTTCCGGGGGTGATCGCGATGACCCTTTCGGACGCCGACGGCGCGTTCGACAAGAAGGTTCGCCGCATCGTCGTGATCTGGAACGCCCGGCCGGGTGCGGTGGACGTGGCCGACTCCTCCCTCGGGGGGCTCAAGATGAAGCTGCACAAGGTCCAGAAGTCGTCGTACGACACGGCCGTCCGCACCTCGACGTTCACCTCGGCGACGGGCAATTTCCACATTCCGGGGCGCACCGCCGCCGTCTTCGTCGAGAAGCGGAACGGGCAGGACGAGGACGACGATTGATTCTTCTGTCTGGGGGTGTCGGCCGACCAGCCCTCACCCCCGGTCGTTTGGCATCGCCCCCCTAATCGGGTCACAATGAAGGTCGTCCCGTAGAATTCTGCTGTCGAGGGGGATCATTTGCTACGCGCGTTCCTGCAGTCGGTCGATCTGTTCTCCGAGCTTGATGACGCGGGCCTCGACCGGCTGGCGGAGATCTCCCGGAGCTTCGACATCGCGGCCAATCAGCTGCTGTTTCGCGAGACCGACCCGGTCGATGCGTTCTACATCGTCTACTCGGGCGAGGTCGCGGTCTACCGCGATGCGCCGGGCAAACCGAACCAGCTGCTCGCCCGCCTGGGATCCGGCGGCTATTTCGGCGAGATGGGGCTGTTGAATCGCGCCCACCGGCTCGCCTCGGCGCGGACCTCGACGGCCTCCTCGCTGGTGCGGATCGACAAGACCGAGCTGATGCCGTTCCTCGCCGACCACCCGGCGGTCGAGCTGAAACTGCGCGGCGAGGTGGTCCGCCGCCATGGCCGGAACGTCTCCGCCCTGCTCGGCCTCGCCGGCCAACGCGACGTGCGCATCCGCCTGGGGATCGAGGCGATCGCGACGTTTCCGGACGGCCTTCGCCACACGATCCTGCTCGACAACCTGTCGCTCGGCGGCATCGCGCTCACCGGCGCTCTGGAAGAGTGGCAACTGGGGAAAAGGGTCGAATTCACGCTCGGCGTCTCGGGCGAGCTCGAAGTGCTGCCCGTCCGCGGCCGGGTCGCCTGGCGGGAGGGAGAACGGGCGGGAATCGCGTTCGATCCCAATCTGGTGGCCGACGGCACCCCGGCGGCGCGCGCCCTGCGCAGTTTCGTCGAGCGGGTTCGCGGCGCGGCGCGCGGCTGAGACAGGTCCGATTCACCCCGCCGCTTCGTCCACAGCTCCAAGCGGATATGTGCGGTTACCAACTCCGCAGATCTTGAAATGAACCGAAGCGCTGTTTTGAGTTGCTCGAACGGCGGGACGAACAGACTGGACGGATTTCGCAAAATGCTCTTCGAGCATAATTTTCCTCCGGCTTGACAGTCGGAGTTCGGCCGTTACAATACGCGACACCTTTGGACGGTGATGGCTTCACCCCGGTGGCGAGCATGGCTCGTCTCCAAAATCGGAGTCGGTCTTAGACAGCCTATGGCCCAAACGCACCACACGATCATTCTCATTCCCCACGCCCGCGCCAAGTTGCGGAAATGGCGAGTGAGCAACCCGCAGATCGCGGTTGCGGCCGGCTGTATTATGTTCCTCGCGTTGGGCTCCATCGGAGTTTCCTGGCTCTATTTCCGGTCGAACGCGAGCCCCGCGCAGATCGCCCGCCTCGAAGCCGAGAACAAGAAGCTCCGCGCCACCAACTCCTCGTTCGAATCCAGCCTTTCCCAATTGAAGAAGCGCCTGCGCGACACCGAGGATCGGACGCGCCAGCTCGCCATCGTCGCCGGCCTCGAATCGCTGGGCGAAGCCGAGTCGGGCGTCGGCGGACCGGTGGAAGACAGCTCGTTCGACGGGCTCGACGACATCGCGCGGCGCACCGGGGATCTCACCGGCCAGCTCAAAGAGATCGCCACCCGCCTCGACGAGCGGCTCGACTGGATCTCCTCCACCCCGGCGATCGCGCCGGTGCGCGGAATCTTGACCTCCGGTTTCGGATCGCGCAGCGATCCTCTGACCCACGGCCGGGGCCGCCATGAAGGGGTGGACATCGCCGCTCCCGCGGGCCATCCGGTCCAGGCTCCGGCGGACGGCATCGTCGTGCGGGCCGAATCGGCCGGCGGTTACGGCAACGCCGTGTTCCTCGCCCACGGGTTCGGTCTCTCCACCACGTTCGGTCACCTCTCGGAGATCGACGTGCGGCCCGGCCAGCGAGTCAAGCGCGGCGACATGATCGGCAAAGTCGGTTCGACAGGCCGCTCCACGGGCTACCACCTGCACTACGAAGTCCACGTCGATGGCGCGCCGGTCAATCCGCTCGCCTACATGCTCGACGAACCGAACGGCTCGTAGCTCCTCCCAAGTACCCTCGCTTCGAGCGAGGCATTCCCCCCTTTCTGATATATTGCGGCGGCAGCTCCGCGCGGGCCTCGCCCGCGAATCCCCCCATCTCAAGATGAGAGTCGCATGATCCAGAAAATCCTGACCACAGTTTTCGGCAGCGCGCATGGGCGCGAAGTCAAGCGGATGCTGCCGATCGTCGCCCAGATCAACGAGCTCGAAGCGGGAGTGAAGAATCTCTCCGACGAAGGGCTGCGGGGACGGACGGCCGAGTTTCGTACTCGGATCGAGAACGGCGAGAGCCTCGACGACCTGCTGCCGGAAGCCTTCGCGGTCGCCCGGGAGGGCGCCTGGCGCACGGTGCACATGCGGCCGTTCGATGTCCAGTTGATGGGCGGCATGGTGCTCCACCGCGGCCGGATCGCCGAAATGAAGACCGGAGAGGGCAAGACCCTCGTCGCCACCCTCCCCACCTATCTGAACGCGCTCGAAGGCAAAGGGGTCCACGTCGTCACGGTAAACGACTACCTCGCCCGCCGCGACGCCGACTGGATGGGGCAGATCTATCGCTTCCTCGGCCTGTCGGTGGGCGTCATCCAGCACGATCTCTCGGACGCCGAGCGCAAGCGGTCCTACAACTGCGACGTCACCTACGGCACAAACAACGAGCTGGGGTTCGACTACCTGCGCGACAACATGAAGTTCGACCTCGAATCGATGGTCCAGCGGCCGCACCACTACGC
>DATMZU010000740.1:0-5415 GCA_035607435.1 Thermoanaerobaculia bacterium
TCGGCCGCCAGCTCGCCCAGAGGCCGGCGAAGGCGAAGGGCCGGCCGTCCTTGCGGTGAGTCCAGATCGGCTGCTTGACCTTGCCGTCCTTCCGCCATTCGTAAAACCCGTCGGCGACGACCAGGCAGCGCTGCTTTTGCAGACTTCTCTTGAACGACGGTTTTTCGGCCGCCGTCTCGGCGCGCGCGTTGATCATCCGGTTGCCGATCGACGGATCTTCCGCCCAGGCGGGCACCAAGCCCCAGCGCAGGAAATCGAGCCGGCGTTTTTCACCCGGCGCTGGGACGCGCACCACCGCGGCTTCCTGGGTCGGCGCCACGTTCCAGCGCGGCGCGAACGTCGGGACGCCTTCGATCTCGAACAGGTCGGCGATCAGCTCGGGCGGAGTCGTGAGGGTGTAGCGGCCGCACATAGGCGAAGCCTCGACCTAAAACGCCGCCAGCAGGAAGGCGACGTCGCCGCCGATCTGCGCCAGGTTCCGATCCATCAGCTCCTCGTAGTCGCCGCCGAAATCACCCACCCCGGAGCGGCGTTCCTGATCGAACTTGACCAGCACCTTGCCGCTCTCCGGGTCGAACAGCTCGCCCGAGATCTCGGTCTTCGCCGCACCCGCGCCGAACCCGGCCCAATACCGGGCGGCTTGCGAGCCCGGGTCCATCGTTTCGATCTTGCCGCGCAGGATCAGCTTTCTCTTCCCCGAATCGACCTCATCGCGGCTCGCCTCGACGATCTCGATCCGTTGGCCGATCCGCTCGTCCAGGCCCGCGACATAGGGACTCGTCGCATGCTCGATGACGCTCTTGACCGGGGCATAGGTGTTGTCGTCCGAATCCGGCAGCTCGGTGTGCGAGCCGTCGAGCGGCTCGACGATCACCAGGTCGTAATCCGCGAGCCGGAAGGTCTCCAAGATCTCGACCCGGTCGATCTCGTCCTTCCAGTCGCGATAAGTGCCGGGCTCGGTCGGCGATTTCTTGCTGCGAGCGGCGAGCGGGGCGGTGATCAAAAGAAGCCCTGCGAGAGCGAGGCCGATTCGATGGATCGATGAGCGGTGCATCTGGGTGGCCCTCGTCAGAAAGCGGAGAAGTCCGCGAGACGCAAGATTAGACACCAACTCCGGCCGACAGAGTTAACCTCTGGGAGATAGGCGACCGGTAGGTTCTCACTCCACTCGCAGCGCCCAGAGCTCGGAGCCGGTCTCCTCGGTATAGCGAGAAAAGTATCCGCGATCCCCAGCGACGGTGACGAAGGGAACTTCATCGATCGGGAAGGTCAACTCGATCGAGGTGCCCTCCGGGGTACCGTCGGTGAGCCAGAGGTTCGCGCGACCGCCGAGGAGCAGGCGGCCGGCGAAGGGAGTGACGTAACTGAACCCGTCGAAATCGTCCGCCGGGTCGACCAGGAGCCGGGTGCCGGCCTCCGTTCCGTCCGTCACCCACAGCGATTGGTGGGAGGGTCCGCCTTGCGGGCGGGCCAGGAAAACGATGCGCTCGCCGAGAGGGGTCGGTGGGATGCTGTGGGAGAGCACGAGGTCAAGCCCGATCCGGTGGGTTCCGGCGGGGGTGCCGTCGCTCGCGTAGAGGCCCAGGTAGGTCGAGTCGATCGAGACGGGAAACAAGACCCGATTTCCGGCGGCCGTGAGGTCGGCGACGTAGACGCTCGAATCGACCAGCCGGACCGTTCCGGCGGCGGTTCCATCGCTTGCCCAGAGCTCCAACGGCTCGCCTCGCCGGAAGTAGGATTTGCCTCCGGCGAAAACGTCGCCGAATTCGCCGATGAAGGGGTAAGCGTCCTCGAACCGCCGGGTCCCGGCCTCCGTGCCGTCGGTCACGAAGAAAAAGGACGAGCTGCCGTTAAAAGCCCGGAACACCAGCTTGCCGGTGAATGCGGGTTGCAGATCCGAGACGTCGGAACCGGACGGGCCGGCCAAGGTATCGGCCACGAGGTGGGTGCTCGCCGCGGTCCCGTCGGTCACCCAAAGCTCCCGGCCGTGCTCCGCGTCCGTGCCGACGAAATACGCCCGGTCGCCGATCGGGACGAGATTCGGCCCGCCAGGAAACGTGAGCCCGGAGGGAGTGATTCGGGAGGTTCCGGGCGCCGTGCCGTCGGTGCGCCAGAGCCCCTGGTCGCTGCCCTGTCCTTGCACGAAATAGGCGAAATGCTCGGCGCTGATGGGTTGAAAAACCGGGACTGCGACACCCTCGAGCAGCTGAATTGTCCCCGCCGCCGTGCCGTCGCTCGACCAGAAGCCGCCCGGGTGGACGCCGTCGTCGGCGAGGAAGACCGCGCGCGATCCCGCCCGGCCGAAGTTCCGGGGCATCGAGCTCGCCGGCCGGTTCGGCGCGAAATCGACCAGCAGCGCGGTCGAGGCGCGCGTCCCTTGCGTCTTCCACAGCTCGCGACCGTGACTCTCGTCGTGACCGTTGAACAGGAACGAGCTCCCGGCGACGACGCCTTGGAGGGAGAACCCATCGATCGGAATGGTGAAGTCGGTCAGCCGAACGGTGCCGCCCGGGGTGCCGTCGGAACGCCAGATCTGGTCACCCAGCGCGGTTGCTGCCGCGAAATAAAACCTGCCCGGCGCGCTCCCGAGCAGGCGCGGCTCCCCCGAGCAGCTGCCGGGGCAGAGGTCTTTGAACAGGCGGGTTCCGGCGGCCGTTCCGTCGGTGGTCCAAAGTTCGGTCGCCCGGGAGGGATTGAATGCCTTGAAGATCAACCGGCCGCCGATCGCGAGCGTCGGGGTTTCGATCACCCCGGGGCAGGGTCCGGGGCAGATGTCCTTGAGCCGTTGCGCGCCGCCGGGCTTGCCCGTCGAGCCCCACGGTTCGCCGTCGTTGCCGAGGAACACCAAGCGTCCGGGGAGCTGCACTTTGGGCAGGGCGATCGGCAGGCTGAGCGGTCCTTGGAGGTTGGTGATCCTCACGGTGCCGCGCGCCGTGCCGTCCGAGGTCCAAAGCTGCTCGCCGTGGCTGCCGTCGTTGGCGGCGAAAAACAACTTGCCGAGGTGCGAGAGCGTCGGCGGGCCGAAGTCGGGCTGCGGCGAGCGGGCCGCGATCCGCGCCACCGGCACCGTGCCGCGGGTCGTGCCGTCGCTCTTCCAGAGGTACCAGCCGCCGGACCCCTGATTGAAGAAGAAAAGCGTCTGGCCGACGACCGTGAGCCCGGTCGGGCCGGTCCGCTGCCGGTGCTGCGGATCGGGATCGGCGACCAGGCGCGTTCCCCCCGCACTGCCGTCGGTCGACCAGAGAGAGACCCCGCGGCCGTCATCGGCGGCGAAGTAGATCCGGTTGCGGAAGGAGGTCAGCTCATGCGGCTCCGAATCGCTCGCGCCTTGAGCTAGATCGGCGACCCGATGGGTGCCTCCCGCCGTGCCGTCGGCGGTCCAAAGCTCGGTGCCCACCGCGTCCCGCGCCGCGAAGTAGAGGCGATCGCTCCCGGGCAGGATGAGAAATACGTTGGGCAGGGGCCGCCTGATCTGCGAGAGCGTTGGCGAGATCGGCAACGTGCCGGAGGGCGTGCCGTCGGTCGCCCAGAAGCGAAAGACGCCGGGAGAAAGGGACTCCCCGAGGTACGCGATCCGTGCCGCCGGAGCCCCAGACCCATTGAATTGCGGCCCGCGGGCCAGCAGGACGGTGCCCGCCGAGGTTCCGTCGCTCGACCAAAGCTCTCCCTCGTCGCCGACCAAGAAGATTCCCTTGCCGCCAATGCTCACCACCGGCGTCGGAGCCGAGCCGACCCCCTCGGTCCGCGTGTTGATGTCCGCGACCAGGTACGGAGTCAAGCTCTGGGCGTTGAGCCCTGAGGCCAGGAGGAAGGCGGAGAAGAAAAATTTTCGCATGCGCTCACTCTACTCTGATCGGTGCTGTTTAATCCCACGGTCGAGACGGCTGTGCCGGCAGCCGCGAATTGATTCCGGCGCGCTAAGATGAAGTTCCATGCTCCCCGAACCCAAGCCCTACCTGTCCCCCGAGGAATACCTCGCGATCGAGCGCGCGAGCGAGGGGAAGAGCGAATACCTGGACGGTGAGATGTTCGCGATGGCAGGGGCGAGCGAGACGCACAACTTGATCGTCTCGAACCTGATTCGCGCACTGGGCAATCGGCTCGCCGAGCGGCCATGTCGCGTCTATCCGGGCGACCTGCGGATCTTGGTCGAGGCGACCGGGCTCTACACCTATCCGGACGTCTCGGTGGTCTGCGGCGAGCCGCGCCTGGTCCGGGATCGCCACCAGGACAACCTGCTCAATCCCCAGCTCTTGATCGAGGTTCTTTCGCCTTCGACCGAAGCGTTCGATCGGGGCCGGAAGTTCGAGCACTACCGCACGATTCCGTCGCTCCTGGAGTACCTCCTCGTCGCGCAGGACAAACCGTCGCTCGAACTTTTCCTTCGCGAACAGGGCGGAGCATGGCGTTTCTCCGCGATACAGGGGATCGACTCGGCTCTCACATTGCCGACGCTCGAAATTGAGCAGCCGCTCGTTGAGGTGTATAGGAAGGTGGATTTCGGAGCTTGAAGGCGTGGGCCGGCTTGGCGGCCGGCAAATCCTCCGGACTCCGAGCTCACTGCCTTAAACGCCGGAAAGCCGCGCAGCGACAGGGAGACTTCCCGCATCCTTCGAGGGCTCTCCTGAACAACCGAAGTCAACTCCGTTTCCTGCGGAGTGCAGTCCGGGCCGGAGCGACCGGAGGCGATGAATTTACCGCTGCGACGGCTTCCTTATACTTCCGTTGTCTGCGGATCAAGTGCATTCGCCGGTCGCCCCGGTTTTCGCGCCAGATTCGAACGAGACCGGAAGGAGAACGCCTTGGCCTTGAAACGAAGCCGGATCTTCTGGGGTTTCCTCCTCGCTCTCGTCGCGCTCGGGCTGGTGCGATGGGTTTCCGGCACGCCGCACAGCATGCGCCGCGGTGTCGGCGCGGTCGAGACTCGACCCGCGCGTCTTGCGGACCCTGCGGAAGCCGCAAGGATCGCCGCGGCCTCGTGGGAAAACGACGAATCCTTCGAGATCGGCGCGGTCGAGCTCGATGACCAAGGGGTTTTCTGGGATCGCCGCCAGCTGGAGATCGCGACCGCCAAGATCCGCGCCGCCAAGGCGACCGGCGCGATCGTCGTCGTCTTCGTCCATGGCTGGCAACATGACGGCCGCGTATGCGACGGCAACTTCTCCTGCCTGCGCGAGTCGCTGCGCTACCTCGCGGAGGCCGAGGAATCCTTCTCTCATCTGCGGGGCGGCGTGCGCCGACGGATTCTCGGCATCTTCATCGGCTGGCGCGGCGCCTCGACCCGGGTGCCCGCGCTCGCGCAAACGAGTTTCTGGGAACGCCTGGAGGCCGCCCATCGGGTGGGTGGCCGAGGCGACGTGCTCGCCGCCTTTTCCGCCATTCACGCCGCGACCGAAGAGCTGCGCGCCACGGCTT
>DATMZU010000745.1:0-4598 GCA_035607435.1 Thermoanaerobaculia bacterium
GCTGAATGCGGGTCTCGGTGTCGCCGCCGTAGAGCCGGTCGGTGAGCGAGCGGTCCTCCTCGGAGTTCTCGTCGTCGCGGGCGTCGAGCAGCAGGAGGGTGCAACGGCCGACCGCGACGCGCCAGATCCGGAGCCGGACGATCCGGCCCGGCAGCTCGACGGCGACCCGGATCGGGAGGGCATCGGGACCCTGGACCGGCGAGATCGGCAGCAGCGCGGAATCGACCGGCTCGTAGTAATCCTGCTGGTCGCCCGCCGCGTCGATCAGCTGGTGGACGTACCCCTGGTGGTAGAGCAAACCGACTCCGACCACCGGCACGCCGAGATCGCTCAAGCTTTTGAGGTGATCTCCGGCGAGCACGCCCAGGCCGCCCGAGTACACAGGGATCGACTGGTGCAGCCCGAATTCGGCCGAAAAATAGGCGACGGGCCGGGCCAGCAGCGCCGAGGCATGGACGGCGCCCCAGCCGTCTCCGCCGCGCAGGTATTCGCTCAACCGGCGGTGCGCCTGGTCGATGCGGGTCTGCATTTCGAGCGACGACACCCGCTGGGCGACGCTCGCGTCATCCAGCCGATGGAGCATCGCGACGGGGTTGTGGTACACCGCCCGCCAGGCGTCCGGATCGAGCTCGCGAAAGATCGACCGGATCTCCGGCCGCCAGGACCACCAAAGATTCTGCGCCAGCTCGTGAAGCTTGCGCATCAGTTGAGACGTCTCGGACATGCGGCTCCCCTCGGTCAGCCCGGATGAAGGACGGGACTATAACCGAGGGGAGCGGGGGCGTCTTGCCCGAAGGCCGGCCCGGCGAGCTCCTAAGGCGAGACGGCGATGTGATCCGGGTCGGTGGCCGCGTTCTTGTTCGGGTTGTTGATGTAGCGGATCGAGCAGTTGCAGTCGGCCACGCCGGTGATCCAGGTCTCTACCTTGTTGCCGCCACCGGTATAGAAAACGACGATGCAACTCGCGTCGAAGTCGGGCGGCAGCGCGGCGCTTTCCTTCACCGCGAGAGGGAAGGAGGGCCCGAAGATGTAACCCGAGAAATCCTGCGATAGCGACGAACCGACGGCATTGCTCCGAGTCGTGGCCCGGCGGGCCGGCGACTTGCGGCCGAGGTCGTAAGCCAGAAGACCGAAGGTCAGCAGGGCGGCGAAGAAGCCGATCAAGCCCACGGGCGAGCGGCCGCAACGCATGAGCTGAAGGCCACATGCGGTGGCGGCGACCGCCGAGGAGTACAGAGCGTAGGTTTCGAACGTCAAGGTCGGCCGAGGTCTGCCGACGGTGGCAATCGTTCCGGTATCGTCGTCGTTACTAACGGGCATGTGCTGCTCCTCCTCCCCAACCAAAAGGGGTTCGATGGTTCGATCGGCGCTCCGGTCGATTCCACGGACCGGCCGCTCAGAAATTTCGCTGACGCTTCTTTGGGCGTTGAGGCCGGTGGAAAGGTTACCGTATCGGCGACCCGACGAGAACGAACGGCGCCCAAAGGAACGGGCGTTGCCGTTCGCGGATTCGTTCCAGCTTCGCCTGGCGGAGCGCTTCCGCCTTGTCCAGACCGCGTTCCAGGTGGCCGTAGAACGAGGTCATGAGCCGCGCGGTGGCATCGTCCGGCGCGCGCCACAGGCTGACCGCGACGCTCCGGGCTCCGGCGTAGAAAAAGGCGCGCGGCAGGCCGATCACCCCTTCTCCGGCAACCTGCCGCCCGATCGCGGTTTCGCAGGCGGAGAGCACGACCAGGTCGGCGTGAAGATCGAGACGCAGGACCTCGAACGCCTGCAGCAGGCCGTCCCCTCCGGAGGGATCGGGCGCGAGGCGCAGGCCCATCCGCTGCGGATCGTCCGACAAATAGCCGTGGGTCGCGAAATGGATGCGCCGCGCGCCGGACAATGCACCGCGGAGCCCCCGCAGCCCGGCTTCGGTCGCGGCGTCGTCCAGAAGCAAGCGGCTCCGCTCCGCCGGGTAGAGCGCCGCAATGCCCCGCACCTCGTCGTCTACCTTCGCGAGAACGGCCGAGCCGTCCTTCGGATCGCCGACCGCGACGCCGACGAGATCGAGCTCGTTTCTCACCGGGAGTTCCCCGAGCCGCGCGAGCACGCTGGCGGAGGGGGTGTAGGAGATCGTCTTGGTTTCGATCAGGTAGGAAGGCGGCGCTCCCGACGGCGCCGGGGGAATGAGAACCTCGAAGGGGAGAAAATAGAGATCGCCGTCGGCGGCCACGATCAGACGGTCCTTCTGGGCGAGCAGCTCCGCGGCCGGAGCGAGCAGGAGATCGTAGAGTTTCCGGGCGTCGATCCGCAGAGCCTGCTCCAGGCCAAGCCCTCCGGCGAGGCGCGAACGAAAAGGCGGCAGGATCCTCGCGATCGCGGCTTGGTCCAGCGGCAGGGCGCGGACTTCCTCCCGAGTGACCGCGAAGAGGTAGGCCGCGTCGGCGGCGAGAACGTATTCGAGCAAGATCTCGTGATCGCCCAGCCCGCTCCGGATGTCCCGCGCTCCGAGCGCCCGGGCGTAGCGCACCGCGGCGTACCGTGGATCGGCCGTGCGCAGGCGCCGCTCGACCTCCTGCAGGGTCGCTTCGAGGGTCGCGACCTGGGCGTCCAGGCGCTGGTGCTCGGGAAGCTTCGGATCCGCCGGAAGCGTTCTCGCCTGGGCCTGCGCAAGGTTCAGCTCGCGGTCGAGATCGAGGCTCTGGCGAACCAGGCTCGCAAGCTCCGGATTCGCGTTTCGACCTTCGGCGAGACTCCTTTCGACCAACAGGTCGAGGAGACTGCGCGCCCGCGCCGCTTCGCTCGCTTCGAACGCCTGGATCTCGAAGCCGGAACCCGGATGGAGCTTCGCGAGGCGCAGCAGGATTTCGACTTGCAGTTCGAAAGTGCGGCGCCGGCTGGCGAAAAAGGTGGCCCGCAGTTGCGGGCTCGCCACGCGGGTGCGAAGGTCGTCGATCTCGCGCACGGCGTCTTGGATCGCCGCGAGCCCGGGCTCCAGCTTGCCGCTCTCCGCGAGGATCTCGGCACGGCGAGTCAAGACCGCCGCGCGGCGCACCGGATCTTCCAACTTCTCCGCCAGGGCGAACGCCGAGTCGAGCCGTCCGAGCGCGCCGGGGACGTCACCCAGGCGATTTTCGGCTCCGGCCAGCTCCAGCTGGGTGTCGGCCTGGCCGGCAAGATCGACGGCCTGGCCCATGCGGTCGAGCGCCTTGCGAAGGACCGCGTGGGAGGCCAGGACCTCGGCTCTCGATCCATGGGCCGTGCGCTGGAGCTCCACCCGGCCCTGAAAATAGAGCGCGAGCCCTTCGCTGCCGGGATCGCCCACCTCGGCGGCGAGCTTCGCGGCCTCGGCGAAGCTCTTCTGCGCCTCCTCGAACCGTCCGAGCGCGGCCTGGCTGGAGCCGAAGTTGCACAGGGAGTTGCTTTCGGCGCCGGTGAAGGCGAGCTGGCGGAAGATCTCCCGCGAACGCGCGAAGCTCTGGAGGGCCAACTCGTACGAGCCGAGATCGGAGCTCAAGCTGCCGAGAAGATTGAGCGTCTGGGCCTCCCATTCGGGATTCGACTCTCCCTTGCGCAACGCGATGGCGCACTGGTCGAGCGCCTCGTCGAGCAGCCCCAGGCGCGAGGAGATGGCGCAGCGCTCGTGCCAGACCTGCCAGCCGATCCGGGGATCGTCGAATGCGAACGCCTCCGCCTGATCGAGATAACGACGCGCGTCGTCGATGTTGCCGCTGTTCGATTCGGTATATCCGAGCAGGAGGCTCACTCGCGCGATCTCCAAGCCGTCCGAAGCCAGGGCCAACAGCTCGAGGTACAGCCGGCGCGCGGTCGGATAGTCGCCTGCCTTCGCCGCGGCATTCGCCAGATTCCGCGCCCAGGAGGTGTAGGGAAACTTCGGCTCGGCCGGCCAACAGCGGGCCAGCTCGACGGCCTGCTCGATATAGCGGCGAGCGTCCTTGACGTTTCCTTGTTCGAGCAGGTTGAACCCGAGCAGGTTCCACACCTTGCCGCAGACCAAGGCGGCGTCGGCGTCCTTCGCGGCGAGCGGGGCGAGGCGATCGACCAGCGGCAGGGCCTCCTGGAACGTCTCGATCGCCAGATCGGTTTTCCCTTGGTCCCGGAGCAAGCGGCCGATTCGATAGAGCGATTCGATCTCGCGCGGCAGGTCGAGGGCGAGCTTGAAGAAGGCGCGCGCCGCTTCGAATTCCTTCTGGGCCTTCGCGAAGTCTCCACGATCGGAGTCCGCCAGCGCCGCGTCGAACGCCCGCTCCCCGTCGGAGCGATTTTCGGGCACCGCGCCGGGGGAGCGATCGGCTTCGGCGCTCAGCGGCGCGGCCTCCTGCGCCGCGCCGGGCCGGGCGGCGGCGAAGGCGCCGAGGACGAGCGCCGCGAGGGCTGCCGCGAGAAGTTCTCGCCTCCGGCGGGCGGTTCGGATGGGTTCCGCTGGGATCGTCAACCAAAGCTCCGGACTGCGTCGAGGGAAGAGACTCCGAGCCGTCGGTTCGGGCGATTCTAGTCCGGGCGCGATGTCAGATGCCCGGGCTTTGCGGCTAAGATCGTCTCTGGGGGGTGCCGAAGTATGCAAGGGGAGGATGCGGAAGTCGTCCGGGGGTTCC
>DATMZU010000230.1:0-3184 GCA_035607435.1 Thermoanaerobaculia bacterium
GAACGCGCCCGCCGTCCCGGGGGAACTGACTGCCTTCGGCGCGCCGCTCTACCCGCCGCCGATGCCCGCTCCGGCGCAGGCGGGCGATCCGGAGGTCCGGGCGGCCGTCCGGCGGGGCCTGATCCTCACCGCCCTTCCTGCGTCGGGCGACGAAGTCCGCGGCATCGCCGCCCTCTTTCCGGGAGCCCGGACGTTCCTCGGCGCGGCAGCCACCGAAGAGCGGGCAAAGTCCGTCCCGAAAGACACGCGCTACCTTCATTTCGCCTGCCATGGTTTGCTCGACGGGCGGCTTCCACTCAACTCGGCGCTTGCCCTCTCGATTCCCGAACATCCGAAAGAGGGTGAGGACAACGGTCTGCTGCAGGCGTGGGAAATCTTCGAGAGCGTGCGGCTCGACGCCGATCTGGTCACTCTTTCGTCCTGCGACAGCGGCCTGGGGCAGGAGATGGGAGGAGAGGGCCTCCTCGGGCTTACGCGGGCATTCCAATACGCCGGAGCGCGTTCCGTCCTCGCGTCGCTGTGGAGCGTCTCCGACAGCGCCACGGCGGATCTGATGAAGCGCTTTTATGGCCATCTGCGGGAGGGGCTGACCAAAGACGAAGCCCTTCGGCGTGCTCAAGTCGATTTGATCCGGTCGCCGAAGAAAGAGTTCGCCCATCCCTTCTACTGGGCCGCATTCCAGCTGTCCGGTGATTGGCGATAGCTCGGGAACAAGCACTAACACCACGTCGCAGCTTCTCTGTCAATATAGAAGTGTCGATGGCTGCCAGAGACGCTTTCTCCGCTGACGAGTCGGCTCTGACTCCGCCGATCACCTGCGGCGCGGACATCGTGGGCGGGCCGCTCGTCCTGGACGGCAAGTATTGGTTGGACGAGCGTCTCGGCGAGGGAACTACGGGCGTTGTCTACCGTGCCCTCCACCTGCATCTCAAGAAGTCTTTCGCGGTGAAGGTCCTTCGCTCCGGTTCATCGGATCGCTTCTTGCTCGCGCGGTTCGAGCGCGAGGCCGAAGCGTTGGGCCGGCTCCGGCATCCGCACGTGGTCGAGATCACGGACTTCGGGATCGACGCCGCGACGGGGATGGCCTATTTGGTCATGGAGCTGCTGGAGGGAAAGACTCTGGCGGCCTTCTGCCGGGAAGAGGGTCCTTTGCCGCTGGCTCGTGCGCTGCCGCTTCTCGATGCGATCGCCGCGGCCGTCGATGCCGCGCACGCGCAAGGCGTGCTGCACCGCGATTTGAAGCCCGGCAACGTTCTGCTCGTTCCTTCGGACGACGGCGAGCCGCGGGTCAAAGTGCTGGATTTTGGCTTGGCCGAGATCCTGGGGCGGCACTCGGAAGCAGGGGAGGGTCCTGCCGCCGAAACCGGAGAGAGCCTCGATTCCGAAGCCGACGTGGATTCCGGCGAGGGTCGCCTGACCCTGACCGGGGCTCTCCTTGGGACCCCTCACTACGTGGCGCCCGAGTTGATCCGGCAACGGAACGCCGGCCGCGCTTCCGACCTCTACTCGTTCGGAGTGATCGCCTACGAGCTGCTCGCCGGGAAGCCGCCGTTTCTTGGATCCACGGCAGAGGTTCTGGCCGGGCACCTGCACCGGGAGGCTCCGGCCCCGGCTCCATGGGGCGTGCCGCTGCCCGAGGAGGTCTGGCAGGCTCTAGAGGAGCCGCTCCGGAAGGCCCCGGCCCTGCGCCCGGCCAGCGCCCGCGGTGTCGTGGCGAAGATCCGGCGAGCCGAGGAGCGGTCGTCCCTCAGGCGGTGGAAGGCCACCGAGCTGCCGCGCCGGGCGCTTCTCTCGGTGGGTTTGACCGGGTGCGTGCTGCTCGCCGGCCTCCTTCTGCCTTGGCCCCTCTTTCCACAGTTCGACGATTGGATTCAGGACCTGCGAGCAGGATCGGCGCCGACGCGCGCGCCGGACCCGCGGATTCTCCTCCTGACGCTGGACGAAGCGAGCCTGGCGGGCGCGCCTTCTCTCGCGAACCGGGCCGACGAGATCGGGGCCATGCTCGAGCGGGTGTTCGCGGCGGGCGCGAAAGGCATCGCGATCGACCTGCTCCTTCCGGCGAAATGGGCGGAGTCGACAGCCTTCTCGGATCTCGTCCTCCGGCATCCCGATACGCTTGCGCTGGCCGCCTTCTCGCGGCCTGACGGGTGGGTGGTTGGACCGGAATGTCTCACCGGATTGACCACGGCGGCGCTCGGTCCGGATCGCGTCTCGGCGCTCTTCGGTTTCGTGAATTTGGATGAGGACGAGGACGGCGTGACGCGCAAAGGCCGGTTGCGCTACCTGGACCATGCCGGCCAAACGCGCCCGTCGTGGTCCGCGAAAGCCGCGGCGATGTTGGGCAACCGGCGCGGGGCGAAAAACGAAGGCGCCAAAACCTTCCGGCTCGATCCGCGCATCGATTGGCCGCGCTATCCGCGACTCTCGTGGCGCGATGTCCCGGCCGTGCTCGGCCGGGACCCCGGACGGTTTCGGAACCGGCTGGTCCTGCTCGGCGGCGAATTCGAGGCATCCGGCGACGAGGTTCACCGCGTACCGCCCTCCGCGAACCGTACCGCCTTCATCTCAGGGCTCGCCCTCCAGGCGATGCTCACGGACACTCTCGCCACCGGGCTGCCGGTCCGCGAACCGGCGCGGGTACCCTTCCTCCTCGCGGCGATTCCGCTGCTCGGTCTCGTTCTGGGGGGAGTTCTCTGTGTGCCGCGGGCGAGACCGGCGTTGATCTTGCTCGTGGCGGCCGCGGTTCTCTACCTTGTCGCGTCGTTTCCCGCCTTCTGGTGGGCGGGCTGGCAGCTCCCGGTCTCGCTGCCACTACTGCTTAGTCTGTTCGGTCTTCTTCTCGTCCTGATCGTCCGGCGGCGGCTGCCTCCGGCTCCGGAGGTCTCTCCATGAAGATCGCTCGCATAGCACGCATCATGGTCCTTGGCACTCTGGTGAGCTTTCCTTCCACCTCGGCTTCCGAGAGAAGGATTCCTCCCGCCAAACCCGTAGCTCTCGTCTACTCGGTCACGGGCGAGGCCTCGTTAACTGCGCCCGTGGAAGCCCGGCGTCCGCTGCGCTTGTTCGATCGTCTGGTGGCGGGATCGACCTTAGAGTTGAACCCGGGCGCGCGCCTCGCCCTGGCTTTTGTGAACGGACGCCGCTACGAGCTGGGCGGAAGATCCAAGGCGACCCTCGGGCGGGC
>DATMZU010000008.1:0-10421 GCA_035607435.1 Thermoanaerobaculia bacterium
CTCGGAAAATATAGAGTAACGTACGTAGATCCCTCCGCCGTAGCATCTGTGTCTATTAGGTGATTTTTGGCCACTAGGGATGCCGCGAAATCTGAGGCAGTGCGGAAAAAATGTCGAGCATATTCAGAACACTGCCCGAAAGAAGGAGATAGGTAATGATATATTGCACAAATATTTGACGCCGAGAGTGGGCCACACAGGACGTCGGACCAGCTGTCTAGTATTTCTGCATCTTCGCTATGTGCCACGACTGCTGAAAACTTCACAGAATTAAGCGATATTGATTTGTGAGGACTGTGAATCGAGATCAGGCCTGAGTGCTTTTCAAGGGATCGAGATATTTCGCGTCCATGCTGAGCCAAGCTTTCGTCAAGAACAACTGTGCCACCTCTTGCGAGAAATGACTCAATGCGACAGATATCACGCTGTGTGTAGTAAGTGCCTGTGCAGAAGACTGGATTCGTAATCCAAATTGCCTCTGAATTCGGCAAAGACTCTGGAACACCTTCAGGAAAGAAGAATTGGGACTTGTCTCGCTTCAAGAATTCGGAGCGCATTGAGAGATCAAAGAACGAGCTTTGGTAAGAGAGTGGAAAATAGTGGGGCGAAAGCTGAAGCAGTCTCGTGATTCCCTTGCACCTAAGAAGGTTCAGAGCACACAGCATGGATGCTGTCCCGCTTGGAGTAACTAGGCAGTGCTTGGCGGGGCAGTTTTGAAAACCTAACGAATGGAGAAGGCGAGAATGATCCATCGTGCTTGAATAGTAGTATAAAGCATGGTCAAAAGTTAGAGGATCGGAGTGGGTGTTGATTCCTTTGCGGAAATCCTCGGAAGGATTCCAATGAGATATGTTTAACGGAGATACTCCGTGCTCTGCTGCATATCGCGCGGCCATACGGTTGATTCTGTCGAGCCAGTCATGCTCTGAAATGCTTACGGGAATCGACACAGAGAATAATCTCTAGTTATCGCTCCTTTTCGGGGGTGTAAATGCCCCGTGTTCGGCGGGCCGAATTGGCGGTCGAGACGGTGCCCGGTTAAGCCTCCGACGCTCCCTCACCACACCGGCGTCTCCCGCATCACCGAAATCCCCGTGCCGTCGAGGTACAGCCGCTCCAGCTCCTCGGGCGTGTACTGCACGTCGTACCCGCCCACCAGGGCGCCGTTCCAGTCGTTGTAGTCAACGCGCTCGCCGGTGTACATCTCGACTCCCACTTCTCGGAGGTTCGGCAGGTGCTCTCGGGCGGTTTGGGCGAAGGTCTTGAGGCCTTCTCCCGAGATCATGTTGAAGCGCACGTCCAGGATCTCCAGGGCGGGCATGTCAGCGCTCGCGATGGCGGGAAGGAGAGCCTCGGGGAGCGCGGCGGCCAGGCTGAGATACCGGAGGCGAGGGTAGTGCGCCTTGAGGAGGGTCTCGACCGCGGGAAATTCCAGCCCCGAGAGCTTCATCATCTCGATCGAGAGTTCCCTGCCGAGCCAGAGTTCAGTCCAGCCGCCGATGGGATTCAAGTCGAGGTCGCTGGCGCTTAAGAGGAGCAGGATCTCTAGATGGGTGAGGTGATCCCAGAAGGGTGCGGCGGCGAGCAGGGGGAAGGCCGTTTCGCACTGCTCTTGGGTCGAAGCCCAGAAAGAGAGTTGCTTGAGGTGGACGAATTTTTCGAAGATCTTTGCCGCGCCCTCTAGGCGACAGCTGGGCAGGAGATCGAGTTTCGTCAACTCGGGGAACTCGAGCCCGTCGAAGAGGGCATCTGACAACACGCTTGACCCGTCCGTGGACAAAGCGCGGAGATGGGGCGCAAGGCATTCTAGCTTTCGACGTCCCTCGGCGAATCCGGCCGGGGCGGGCACCAGGAACTGGTTTTCAGCGGTCATCGGTCGTTTTTCTCCTCTGCGAGCTCGGGAGTATTCAGGTGGGTGATACCCTCTTTTCAGCGTGGACACCATGGGCAAGCCACTGAAAAAGCCAGCCACCGCGACGGATCAGGGGATTCGGCGAGCGCAAGAACTCGTTCGCGCCTATATTCCAGAAGGGCGCCAGCTCTCCGAAGAATTGATCGCAGAACGAAGAGACGAGGCTTCGCGGGAGTAGTAGGCGCGCGGTCGCGGCCTTATGCCCGTGGCCAGCCCGCGATCACAGCCCGATACCAGGCACGACGGAAGGCGACGACGCCCGAGAGAGCGTGGAGCGACCCGCGCAGCTCCGGGTGCTTGGCGAAGATCGAGAGAGCCCCGGTCCAGGATTTGAGCGGCGCTGTTGCCGCGAGAAGCTTGGGGGAGCGCCAGGTCGGGCCGGTGCCGAAGGCCTTCGGGTGGCGGGCTCGGAAGAGATGGAAGTTCGAGCCGTACCAGGTCGCGTGGGCTTCGAGGGCGGCCTGATCCTTCCGGACCGCCGCGTGCTCGACGATCGCGTCGGGGACGAAGGCGGTGGCGAAGCCGGCGGCCCGGGCTCGGAGCACCCAGTCGAAATCCTCGCTGGTGGTGAGCGCTTCGTCGAAGCCGCCGATCTTGTCCCAGGCGTCGCGCCGGACGGCGAGGTTCAGGCTGCCGATCGCTCCGCGGGTGTTCGCCTCGGCCGTCCGGTCGGAGAGCAGCTCGTGGAACGAGGCGATGTTGTCCGCGAGCGCCCAGACGCTCGTCTCGCCGGAATTGCGCGGGAAGGTCACCGCGCCCCCCGCGACGGGTGACTGATCGAGCGCTCCAGCGAGCCGCTCTGCCCAGCCCGGAAACGGCCGGCAGTCGGAGTCGATGAACAGGATCTTCTCGGATTTCGCCTCAGACACACCCAGGTTTCGCGCCGCGGCGGGATTCACCCGCTCCGCCGTCTCGATCCATCGCACCGAGCCGTCCCGCGGCACCCGCCCCGGCTGGTCGCTCCCGACCACGATCACCTCGTGCGGGGGGCGCAGGTTCCATTGCATCCGGATGCCGACGAGAGTCCGGTCGATCCACGGCGAATCGAGGTTGGGGATGACGATCGAGAGGGAGGGCATCGCGGCGGCAGAGTGTACCGCCTTGTAGAATCCAGGCGTGAAGCTCTCCGCCCAGTCCCGCGCCCTCCTCCTCGGTCTCCGGTTTTACCTTCCCGTCGCCTTGGCGCTCGGGCTGACCATGAACGCGCTCGGCCATCTGTTGTGCCTGGCTTATTTCAAATACTGGTGGCAGGTGGTGACCTGCTACTGGGGCTACGTGGTGCCGATCGCCCTGCTTCTGCGCCGCCGTTCGACCGTGGACCAGCTCGGTTGGGGCACCCTGGCGATGATCCCGCTCGAACTGGCCGGCTATGGGTTGGGAACTTCCTTGCCCTGCCCAGGCAACGCGATCGAGGCGATCCTCGGCATCCGTAATTTTTCGCTCGCGATGGTCGTGATCTGTGGCGTGATCCCCTGGGTGGTGAATGCGCTGGTTGGCTTGATAGCGCGCTACCGGTGGTCTCGCCATGGTGCTTCAGGAATGGGTGCAATTCATCCGGAAATCGAGAAGATCTCGGGATTGATTCCGCCGGAGGTGGACGCCCGAGCCGAGTACTACGAGCATTCCGTCAGAAAACACCGATGAAAGGACCCGTATGAACGTAGCGGTCGAAGGCGCCGAAATCTTCTACACCACGCGCGGGGAGGGCCCCACCTGCCTCGTCTTGTGCGGTTTCGGCACCGGGCCGACCGAGCGGATGATGCCGGAGGCGATCTCCGATCGGCTGCGGCTGGTGTTCGTCGATCTGCGGGCGAGCGGGCTTTCGACAGGCGAAGCCGCCGATTTGACGTTCGACCGGCTCGTGGAGGATCTGGAGGCCGTCCGAAAGGACCTTGGGATCGAACGCGTGGCCGTTTTGGGGCCTTCGATCCTCGGCGTCGTGGCGATCGAGTACGGCCGGCGCCGGCCGGAGAGCGTTTCGCACGTCCTCGCCGTGGGTACGCCGCCGAAAGGCGACATGACGTCGCTGGGCGCTCAGGCCGCCGCGTTTTTCGAGGAGGACGCGTCGGAGGAGCGCAAGCGGCTCTGGGAAGAGAACCGCAGCCGGTTGGCGCCGGAAGTTCCGTTCCTCGAAGTTCTCCTGGCCCAGACGCCCCAGCGGTTCTTCGACCCTCGCTTTGATCAGGCCCCCCTATACGCCGACGCGAACTGGAAGCCCGACCTGATCCGCCACGTCCTTTCGAAACTCTCGCCGTCTTGGGACATTACCGTGGGGACCAGCGACCTCAAGGTCCCGATCTACCTGGCGCTCGGCCGCTACGACTACGTCGTGCCCCCGGTCGTTTGGGACGGCATCGCGGAAAAGATCCCAAACCTCACGGTCGGGTTGTTCGAGCGGAGTGGTCACCAGGCTTTCTTCGAGGAACCGGAGCGCTTCGCCGAGGCCGTGGGGGAGTGGATGGCGGCGACTCCGTCCGTCGCGGCGTGACCTTCGCGAGGTACCTCGATATTCCGAAGAAAAACGCGGCCATTAGGGAATAGCCGATCGACTTCGTCCAATCGGTCGGACCCTCGGGGCGGCTCACTTCAGGTGACGATCTTAAATAGGTGATACCCACTGGGTCGCCTTGTCGAACAGGAGGGAACTCAGTGCTTGACCCTAGGTGCCAGTGGCCTCGAAGGTCCACATATTGATAGGAAGCGGCCACAAATTTATGTGGCGATCTCTGAATGGGCAAATGGTAAGGGGTCGTCTGTAGGATGGTGCCTGTGACCGTCACGCTCGCATGGGCAAATTGGAAGGTGTTGTAGCTCTCGTGAGCGGCCGCCACGGCCACTACAAGGCTGCAAGCCAAGAAAATCGAGGCGCCGGAGGGCAGAAAGCGGAGCCACGCATGCCGGTGAGCCTTGGGAACGGTCGGGTGGTGGGACATCGATCGAGGGGTGCCGGCCCGCTTTTCACCGTGCGCCGTTGATCAGCCGGCCCCAGTGCTTCGGGCGGAGGCCCTTCATGTTGCTGATCCGCTCTTCGGCGAGGCGCTCGGCGGCGATCTGGGTCGGAATGGCCTCCGTGCGGGAGATCTCGAAGACGCGCATCATGTTGTCGAAGATGCCCAGGGTCATGCGCTTGGCCCGTTCGCGGTTGTAGCTCGGCATCAGCTCGTTGTAGACGTTGATCAGCCCGCCCGCGTTGCCTACGAAATCTGGGGCGTAGAGGATGCCGCGGGCGTGCAGGTCGGCGCCGTCGCGATCCTCTTCGGCGAGCTGATTGTTCGCGGCTCCGGCGACGATCCGGCACTTGAGGGTGGGAATCGTCTCGGGGTTGATCGTGGCGCCGAGCGCGCAGGGGGCGACGATGTCGCACTCCACGCCCAGAATCTCTTCCGTCGAGACGATCTCGACGCCGGCCGCGCGCGCCCGCTCCTGGGCTTGGGGGTAGACGTCGGCCCCGATCACCTTCGCCCCTTCCTCTTGGAGATAGCCCGCGAGGTGGAAGCCGACGTTGCCGAGCCCCTGAATCGCGACGCTTTTGCCCCCGAGGGCTGAGTCGCCGTAGGCCACCTCGGCGGCGGCCTTCATCCCCTGGAGGACGCCGAACGCGGTCACCGGCGAGGGATCGCCGCTGCCGCCCATGGCGTCGGAGACCCCCGTCACCCACCGGGTCTCGGCGAGGATCGTCTCCATGTCGCGGACGCTCGTGCCGACGTCTTCCGCCGTGATGTAGTCGCCGCCGAGCGACTCGACGTACTGGCCGAAGCAGCGCAGCAGCGCCTCCGTCTTGTCCTTTTTGGCGTCGCCCAGGATGACCGCCTTCGCCCCCCCGAGCGTCAAGCCGGCCGCCGCGGCTTTGTAGGTCATGCCGCGCGACAGACGGAGAACGTCCTGCAGAGCCTCGTCGGTATTGGCATAGGGCCACATCCGCACGCCGCCCAAGCCCGGACCGAGAACCGTCGAGTGGACGGCGATGATCGCTTGCAGGCCCACGTCCGGGTTCGAGCAGAAGACCACCCGTTCGTGTCCCATCGCCGCCATATCTTGGAAGAGACCCATGACTGCTCCTTGCCTGAGAATTTTGTTCGAGCCGAGGGGGGAGTGTATCCGGTGGCACGGAAGGGGGAAAGGAGAAAGGACAAAAGGACCTAAAGGACTCCAAGGACTGCAAGGACCCAACGGCCGGAGGCGGGAAGACCTTGAAGTTCTTGGCGTCCTTGGTGTCCTTGGAGTCCTTTAGGTCCTTTTCTCAGGTCGGCGGCCCGACGCCTTCCGCTCCACCCCAGAGCTCGGTGACCAGCATGGCCGCCACCACGAGCGCGCCGCCGAGGGCCAGTTGGTGGCTCCACGCCTCGACCCCCATGACAACCGAGAACGACGCGGCGAACACCGGTTCGAGAGTGAACAGCACGCCCGCCTCGACCGCCGAGAGGTGTTGCTGGGCGTAGAGCTGGCAGAGGAACGCGGCGGCGGTCGCGAGCACTCCCATGACCACGATCGCGAACAGAGCATAGGGGGTGAATTCCGCCCGGGTCGGCGGCTGGATGAGCAGAGAGGGTGCCGAAAGCAGGGCGATCAGGCCGAATTGGACGATCGCCAGGCCGCGCACCGGCTCGCGGGCGACCGCCCCTTCGACCGCCAGGACGTAGACCCCGAAGACGAACGCCGAAATCAGCGTGAGCCCATCCCCCCAGGTGAACGCCTCTCCGCCGGTTCCCGCCGCCGGCCGAAACAGCACCCAGAGCCCCGCCGCGGCGACGATCGAGCCGATCGCCGGCCCCGGTTTGATCGTCCGCCCGAGCAGCTTGCCGAGGAACGGCACGATCACCACCGAGAGGCCGGTCAGGAACGCCGAGCGGGAGGGGGTAGTCCCCAGCAGGCCGTAGTTCTGGAGCGCGAACCCCGCGAACAGCAGCAGGCCGAGGATCGCCCCCTGTTGAAACGTCCCTTTGCGCCAGGCGACCCCGCGGGCGAGCGGCAGCAGAAGCAGCAGCGAAAGCAGGAAGCGGAACGCCAGCAGGTGGAACACGGGCAGATCCGCGATCGCCCGCTGGACGATCACGAAGCTCGTGCCCCAGATCAGGGTCGAGAACAAGAGCGCGGCGCGCGCGCGGAGGCGGATGTTCGGCATGATGAACGATCACGCGGCGTAGGGGCGGCCCCCCGTGGCCGCCCTGCGGCGGGGAGACATTTGTTGCCTGCGAACCAGGGCGGCCACGGGGGGCCGCCCCTACGCCAGGTTGGCGTTTTTTACAGCCCGGCCAACGCTCCGAGCACCTGCTCGTCGTGGCCGTCGACCGAGACCTTCTTCCAGACCTTGCGCACGATGCCGGCCGCGTCGATCAGGAACGTCGAGCGTTGGATGCCCATCGAGACCTTGCCGTACATGTTCTTCTCGCGCCAGGCGCCGTACGAGTCGGCGACCGCGTGATCGGGGTCGGCGAGGAGGGGGAAGTTCAAATCGTACTTGTCGCGGAACTTTCCGTGGCTCGCGACCGTGTCCGGCGAGACGCCGAGGACGACCGCGCCGCGCTCCTCGATCTCGCCGCGGCGATCGCGAAAGGCGCACGCTTCCTTAGTGCAGCCGGGGGTGTCGTCCTTCGGGTAGAAGTAGAGGACGACCGGCTTGCCGCGGAGCGCGGAGAGCCGAACCTCGCGGCCGTCGTCGGCGGCGAGGGAAAAGTCGGGCGCGGCGGCGCCTTCTTCGATCCATTCGGACATGGGGAATCTCCTAGAGGGGGTAGGGGCGCCGCTTGCTGTGCCCCTACGTCGGCGGGGGTTCATTGGGTTCGCTTCGGGATCAGAACTGAACGTTCTGGACGTAGAACGCGGAGACCTCGATCTTGTTCGCGGAGAGCGCGGTCGCCTGCTCCGGGGTGATCAGGAACGTGCCGGCACGCTCGCCCGAGGGGGTCTCCATGGTCAGTTCCAGCGCCGAAACCTCCGGAGACTGGATCGCGAGCAGGGCGTTGGCCGCCACGGTGAGCGCCTTGAACGCCGACGCTTCGGATGCGGTGGTCGTTTCGAGCAGGACCCGGCCGCCCCTCGATCCCGCGTAGAGCCGGAACTCCTCGATTCCCTGGCTGCGCAGATAGGTGGAGAGCGCGTCGGCCGCCGCGGCGTTGGTGAAGGGCCGGCGGGAGGTCTTGGCCGGGGGCTCGTAGCGCGCCGACGGCGAGGACTGCGACGGACGCGTCGGCTGGCTCGCGGTCGGTGTTCCGCCGCCGGTCGAGAGGCCCGAGCCCTTCGGGCGGACCGAAGGCTCCGGCAGGCGGGTCGAGACGTCGCGGCTCTTGATTAGATCGGCCAGGCTGCCTCTCGGGGCGTTCGCGGGGGGCGCGGTGGCTCCTTGTTGTGTTTTGCCGGAGTCGATCACCACGGCGGTGCCGCCGTAATCGTTCTGGTTCGCCCGGTCGGTCCCCGGGATGTCGATCTCCGCGAGCGGCAGGAAGCTCTCCGAGCCGTTCACCAGGGTGATGACGGCGTTCTTGCCGGAGATCCGGTATTTCTTCTTCGCCTGGACCTTCGAGCCGTCTTTCAAGACCACCGTATACGCGAAGCTCGGAACGGCCAGTAGGAGCAGAAGCAGGGCGACCAGCGATCGGCGGTACATGAGGGCTCCTCGCGCCGGGAAGTACGAAAAGACCGGCGTGGTCGCTATGATACCGTCCCCGATGGACGAATGACGAGACGGCGAAAACGGACATGTTGATCGTAATGAAGATGGATGCGACCCCGGACGAGATCCGTGCGGTGGTCGAGAAGGTCGAGCGCAAGGGCTTGCGCGCCCATCCGATCCCGGGGGCGCAGCGGACCGCGATCGGCATCACCGGCAACCTGGGCGCGGTCGAGCGCGGCACGTTCGAATCGGCGGCCGGGGTGCTCGAAGTGATCCGGGTGAGCCACCCGTTCAAGCTGGTCTCGCGCGAGTTCCGCCCCGCCAATACGGTGGTCGAAGTGGGCGGCGTGCGGATCGGCGGTCCCGACCTCGCGGTGATCGCCGGGCCCTGCTCGGTCGAGAGCTACGAGCAGATGCTGCGCATCGCGGAGCGGGTGAAGGCCGCGGGGGTGCAGCTGTTGCGCGGCGGCGCGTACAAGCCGCGGACGTCGCCCTACAGCTTCCAGGGGCTGGGGGTGGAGGGTTTGAAGATTCTCGCCCGGATTCGCGAGGAGACCGGCTTGGCGATCGTCACCGAGGCGCTCGACATCGACGTGCTCGATCCGGTCGCCGAATACGCCGACGTGGTGCAGATCGGCGCCCGCAACATGCAGAACTACACCCTGCTCAAAAAAGCCGGCCGCTGCGGCAAGCCGGTGCTCTTGAAGCGCGGCATGACCGCCACGGTGACGGAGCTGCTGCTCGCCGCGGAGTACATCCTCGATCAGGGCAACGATCAGGTGATCCTGTGCGAGCGCGGCATCCGCACGTTCACCGACCACACCCGCAACACCTTGGACATCGCGGCGATCCCGGCGGTGCAGAAGATCAGCCACCTGCCGATCCTGGTCGATCCGAGCCACGCCGCGGGGCGCCGGGACATGGTCCTGTCGCTCGCCCGCGCGGGGGTCGCGGCGGGGGCGGACGGCCTGATCGTCGAGGTGCACGACCGCCCCGAGGAGTCGTTCTCGGACGCCGAGCAGGCGCTGCTGCCGGACGAGCTCGATCGCCTGATGACCGATCTGCGCACCCTGGCTCCCGCCGTCGGGCGGCAGATGTCGGCGTTGTCGGCGGCGGCCGCAACCGCCGCCACGGCCGGGTAAGGAGACTCCTCCGTGCCGCTCCAGCCTGTTTCCGGACTTTTGGTGCTCGAAGACGGTTCGGTCTTCGAGGGCGAGGCGACGACCATCGGCACCCGGTTCGGCGAGGTGGTGTTCAACACCTCGATGACCGGCTACCAGGAGGTGCTGACCGACCCCTCCTACCGCGGCCAGATCGTGGTCATGACCCAGCCGCACATCGGCAACTACGGCACCAACCGCGAGGTCGCCGAGTCGCGGCGGCCGTGGGTCGAGGGCTTCATCGCCCGGCAGTTCACCCGCGAGCCGTCCGGGAGCGAAGGGGGAGAGGGGCTGCTGCCCTATCTCGACCGGGCGGAGGTGCCGTCGCTCCATGGCGTCGATACCCGCGCGATCGTCCGCCGCCTGCGCGAGCGCGGCGCCTTGCGCGGGGTGGTGACTTCGGAGCGCAGCGACATCCCCGGCCTGCTGGCAGAGGTGCGCGACTTTCCCACCATGACCGGCCGGGCGCTGGTCGAAGAGGTGACCTGCGACGCGGCCTACGAGATGGCCGCGGAGGGGCAGGAGCGCTGCCACCTCGCGGTCTACGATTTCGGCACCAAGCAGAACATCCTCCGATCGCTCACCCTGCTCGGCGCGCGCCTGACCGTGCTGCCCGCTTCCACCTCCGGCAGCGAGGCGTTGGGGCTCGGCGTGGACGGCGTGGTGCTCTCCAACGGCCCCGGCGATCCGGAACCGCTGGTCGGCATCATCGAGGCGGTGCGCGAGATCCTCGCGGCGC
>DATMZU010000034.1:0-3598 GCA_035607435.1 Thermoanaerobaculia bacterium
CGTGGAGCCGGGCAACGAGCGCGTCGACTGCCACCGCCGCATCCTCTGAATCCACGTTGTCGAGGATCAGGAGCCAACCAGGGGCATCCCCGAGCCATCGGACGATAGCGGCCTCGCGAACCTCCTCCTCCGTCGCTTCCCGCCCCGGCAGGTCGAGTACTTCCTTCGCGGAGAGCGCCGCGAGGTTTCGACGCAGGTCAGCCGGCGAGCCGGCACCGACGAACAGGAGCGCCGAATACTTCTCCGCGTACTTCCAGGCGTACTCCACGGTGAGCCGCGTCTTCCCGACTCCACCCAGCCCATGCACCGCTTTGCCGGCAATCGCCGTCGCTCGGCCGGCGGGCGCGGCCTTCAGGCGCTCCCGCAAGAGCGTGAGCATGTCCTCCCTGCCGTGGAAAAGCGGACCGAGAGAAGAAAAGGGAAGAGCGACGGGCTTCCGGGGGCGCACCTCACCTTCGCGCCAGAACAGCCGCCCGTCCGCCACGTGCGAAAAGAGGACCGGCGTGCCCCAGGCGAGCAGCTTCGGGGCTGCCGCATGCACGGCGAGGCGCCCTTCGGTCACCGCGGCGTCGATCGGATCGCCAGCCGCGAGACGCCCGTAGACCGTTTCGCTGAAGGCGATCGCCGCGCTGTCGACCATCGGGAACTGCATCGCGATGACGGCTGGAACGCCCGCCCGAACCAAGGCGGTCGCGACGCCTCCGAACGGGCTGGGCGCGGCCGAACGCGCGGTGCGGCAGGCGTTCAGGAAGACCAGGCGGAGGGCCGTGCGATCGCGCAGCTGATCGGCGATCGGCCCCCCTCGCACGATCGCGGTACTGCCGTTTCCGTCTTCGAGGTAGAGCACGCCCTCGCCCGATTCCGGATCGAACTCCCCATGCCCCATGAAGTGGAGGACGTGGATCTCCTCCGGTCCGGTGAGCGCGCGGCGCAGCGACCCGAGCGTCGCATGCGCGAGCGTACGAACCTCGATTTCTCCGGGTCGTTCCACCGCCTCCCGGACCCTCTCGATCTCGCGATCGAGGGCGAGAGGTTGCGAGCCGGGCGGCTCGGCGCTGGCTAGCAGAATCCGCAAGGGCCGCGGTAGCTCGCGCCGATCGAGCGGCCGGCGCTGTGGGATGTAGCGGACGATCGAGGACCTGCGATCGAGACCGAGGGAATGATCCGTCGCCCCGTCCGCGAGCAGCTCCCAGGGAAGCCCAGAGAGCGGCACCAGGTCCGGCTCGTTCAGATCGAGCTGAATCTTAATCCGCAGCCCGTCGCCCGAGGGCGCGACCAAGCCAAGACTCTCGTCGAAGCGACTCCGCACGGAACCGCGGAACAAACGCTCGAAGAGCCGTGCGCCGAGCGACCGAAGCGCCGCGGCCGACAGCTTCTCGAGGTTACCGAGATCTGCTCCTACCCATCCCGACCGCTCGGCCTCGGCCCGCGCCTCCGCCGCGCGCGCCACCACGTGGAGATCCTCCTCGACCGCCGGCGGCTCGAAGCGCTCGAAGCGCCCCTCCCCCGCCATCGATTTTGAGACCCTCACGAGCGCACCGCCCTCGCGGCCCGGTAGGAAGTCGATCGTGAAGTCGTGATAGTTCATCGGCCACCGGCTCCCCCCGAGGCCGGGTCGGAGGCACAGAGAGGGGTGAGATCGCGCCAGATTACGCGATTCCCGGCGGTTTGGAGGGTCATCGCCCCACGGAACGGATCCTCGAGGAGCGAACCGAGGGCTGTAAGCCCGGCCCAAAGGGGCGGTGCCGAAGGCATGGCGCGGGCTTTCAGCCCTTGTTGGGAGGGGCCGGGCCGCGGATCCAGGGCGTTGCCCTGGGCTGAAATGGGGCCGGGCCGTTGGCCCTGGCTCATGGGCGGATCGGATCGGAGGGCGAGCGCGTCGCCTCCGCTCACCGATCGGGGGCTCTCGCGGGATCTCGGCTCCCGCTCGTGGGAGATTGCCCCGCGCTCACGGGCGCCGGAGCCGCGCTGGCGAAATCTCGGCCCGCGCTCGTGAGAGACCAGGCCGCGCTCGTCAGATCTTCCCCGGTGCTCGCGAGCGCTGAGCCGGCGCCCGCGAGTTCTCGGCTCCCTCTCGCGGGAGATCGCCCGGCGCTTACCGGCGCCAGGGCCGCGCTGGCGAGATTTCGGGCCGCGCTGGCGAGATTTCGAGCCGCGCTGGCGAGCGCGGGGCTTCCGCTCGCGAACACGCGAGCCGCGCTGGCGCTTCAGGCACAGGCGCCGGATCGCCGACAACGCCGAGCGAGGAGGGACGGGCGAAAAGGCCCGGAAAATCTCCACCCAGGCAACGCCCGAGTAAAATGCTCTGGTGAAGCCTGCCGTCTATCTCGAGTCCTCGATCATCAGTTACATCGCAGGTCGGCCAAGTCGCGACGTCATCACGTTGGCCCTGCAGCAGCTGACGTTGGATTGGTGGACAACGCGGCGGCAGGAATTCCGCTTGGTCGCATCCGAGCTCGTGATCAAGGAGGTGGGGGCTGGAGATCCCTCCGTTGCCCGGCTACGGCTGGCCTTGCTGCAGGACATCCCGCTCCTGGACGTCAGCGAGGAAGCCATTCGATTGTCGATCGCGCTTGTCCGGGAAGCTGGGTTGCCGGCGAAGGCCGGGGCGGACGCTTTGCACATCGCAACCGCGGCATGCCACGGCGTGGAGTATCTCTTGACGTGGAACTCCAAGCACATCGCGAACGCGGAGTACCGCCCCCGGGTGGAACGAAGCTGCCGAACGGCCGGGTATGAACCTCCGATCCTTTGCACGCCGGACGAACTGATGGGACAATGAGCTCATGCTCGAGCCGCTAGAACCCCTAGGCGTCTGGGAAGATCCGATCGTCGCCGAAGTGCGTGCGGCACGGGAGCGCCTCTTTGCGGAGGCCGGCTACAGCCTCGAGAAGCTCGGACGGATGTTGCGCGAGGCGCAGGCGACCTCGGGCCACGAAGTGATCGTCCTCGCCCCCCGCCCGCCGGAAAGAACTCGCGGCGCGGCCTGACTCCGCGGAGACGGATGCCCGATGAGCCAGATCACACTCACCATCCCCGACGAAACCCTTGTCGCGCTGCATGCGACCCCGGATTCGTTCGGCCCCGAGCTCCGCCTCGCCGCCGCCGCGAAGCTCTTCGAGGTCGCCGCGGAGAGGCTGGCACCCCGTTAGGCGGGCAGCACGGTTGAGCGCCGAAGGCGCGATCCATATCAGCCTGGGGCATCGCCCCAGGTCAAGGTGCGACGAGAACCCGAGGGCTGAAAGCCCGATCCATCGGGCCATGCCGCCGAACATGGCGCGGGCTTTCAGCCCTTGGGATTGGGGGCCTTCCCGTGACCCAGGGCGTTGCCTTGGGTTGCAATGGGGCCGGGCCGTTGGCCCTGGCCCATGGGCGCAGCGGATCGAAGGAGATGGCTCGAAATCGTTCGCGAAGTCGGCGCGAGGCCGGACGCCCCGGCGGGAGCTCAGGGCGGAAGCGTCGCCTTCCACAGCTCGCGGCCGGTCCTCCGAAGGCCGGCGGCGAAGTACAACCGGTCGCCTACCGCGGCGAAGCCCGACGGGCTCGACGAGGCGTCGCCGGGGGCGACGTCCGCCAGGAGCGCCGCTCCCGAGCCGTC
>DATMZU010000058.1:0-4544 GCA_035607435.1 Thermoanaerobaculia bacterium
CGGGCGGCGGTTCCACGATCTGGTCGCGACACCGCTCGCCTATCGCGGCACGTTTCTCGGTTATCTCGCGATCCTCGACAAAGAGGCGCGCGGCGATTCCGAGGCGTCGTTTTCCGACGACGACCGGCGGTTCCTCGATTCGGTCGGCACGCTCGCCGGCATCGCGCTCGATTCGGCGCGCCAGGTGGAGCGGCTGGAAACTCAAGCCGAGAAGCTCGAAGAGGAGAACAAGGCGCTCAAAGGCCGCTTGATCGACGAGGTGGACGGCCAGCGGGTGATCGCCTCGACCCCGCCGATGCGCAGGGTGCTCGAAATCGTCGAGCGGGTGGCGCCGCGCGGGGTCTCGGTCCTGGTGCGCGGCGAAAGCGGCACCGGCAAGGAGCTGATCGCGAAGCTCCTTCACCTCCGCTCGCGGCGGACCGGGGCGCTGATCGCGCTCAATTGCGCCGCGATCCCCGAGTCGCTGCTCGAAAGCGAGCTGTTCGGCATCGAGGGCGGGGTGGCGACGGGGGTCCAGGCGCGGCCGGGCAAGTTCGAGCTGGCCGACGCCGGCACGCTGTTCTTGGACGAGATCGGCGACATGGACCCCTCCCTCCAGGCGAAGTTGCTGCGCGTGCTGCAAGAGCGCGAGGTGGTCCGCTTGGGCGGGCGCCAGCCGATCCCGGTGGACGTGCGGCTGATCGCGGCGACCCACCGCGACCTCGAAACAAGGGTCCGCGAGGGGACGTTCCGCGAGGATCTCTATTACCGATTGAAAGGCGTGGAGGTGGATCTGCCCCCCCTGCGCGAGCGGCGTGCCGACATTCCCTATCTGGTGCGCCACTTCCTCGAAGAGTTCTGCCGCCGGGAGAGCATCCCCTCGCCGGTGCTCAAGGCCGACGCGCTGGCGCTCCTCTTGTCCTACGACTACCCGGGCAACGTGCGCGAGTTGCAGAACCTGGTCGAAGGGGCCGCCTCGCTCGCCGAAGGCGACATCGAAGCCGACCTGGTCCGCTCGCTGCTGGGCGCCGCCGGGGCGGCCGGGACGACCGGAAAGGGGGCCACGGGGGAGCGTCCGCCGGAATCGGGCGAGCCGCTCGACCTCCTGAGTCTGGAGCATCGCCACATCACGCGGGTGCTGGAAATGGCTCGCGGCAACAAGACCGAAGCGGCCAAAATCCTCGGCATCGACCGCAAGACGTTGCAGCGCAAGGGGTTCTGAGGCCGTGCGGCAAAATGACTCAGTGGGACAAAATGACCCGGATGGCGGTTCCGGCAGCGTAGGATGACGTTTCCGTGGCGACGCGTCGGAGGGGAGGATGGGGTGCGGGGCATTTTGTCGCGAACGGATGCGGCGGCGGATCGTCTTCCGGTGCGGGTCGGATGAGGATAAGTGGCGTGGATCGAACAGCTTGCGAGTTGCGGGCGGACTCGCGCACGGGGGCTGGCAACACCCTTGCGATAGGTGGCCGGCGAGGAATGAGGAGAAGCCCGACATGTTAGACTCCGTTCGCAAGTCCGTTGCTCTTCCCCGTGTTTCGAGCTCGGTGATTCTGTCGGTGGTGACCTGCGCGAGCTTCCTGGCGCTTCTGGCCCAGGACGCGGTGCACCCCATCGTCATCTACGCCCTTGAGCTCTACCTGACCTTCTAGGACCGCGGAACAGGAAACTCGACCATGACCGGCAACGCGGTGCTCAGGGAGGTCACGCTGACGCTCCCGATGCTCCCCGACATGGAAGTCGCGGCGAGCAAGACGGCGACTGCCATGGCCGAGTACATGCAGATGACTCCGGATAGAATCGACGAAGTTCGCATGGCGGTGATCGAGGCGTGCATCAACGCCTTCGAGCACAGCCACGCTCCCGACCGGAAGGTCTACATGACTTTCGAGGTTCTCGGGGGCGGCGAGCCGGAGCTGTTGCGGATCTCGGTGCGCGACACCGGCATCGGGTTCAAACCGGCGGGAGGCCGGCCTGCGCCCGGACCTGGGACTAGGATTGGCGGGACCAAGCGCGGCTGGGGCCTCAAGATCATTCAGGGCCTGATGGACAGCGTCGAGATCGATTCGAATGCGGGTGGCGGCACCACGGTGGTGATGAGCAAGAGGCGCTCTGCAGGCGCCGACAGTCGAGAAGCGGGAGAGCTACGTCGATGACCGAAAGTTTGCGTGTAACCGTCGAGCGCCAGGAAGGGTTCGCGATCGTCTACACGGAGGGATACATCAACAACCAGGGCGGCGAGGAGATCGCCCGGGTGGCCTACCAGCTGATCGACGAAGGGCGGAAGATCCTGCTGCTCAATCTGAACGGCACCAAGATCGTCAACTCGATCGGCATCTCGATCCTGATCGAGATCATCGAAAAGATGATCGAGATCGACGGCAAGCTCGGGTTCTGCAACCTGACGGCGACGATCGCGAAGACCTTCGAGATCATGGGCCTGTCGCAGTACGCCCAGATCTTCCCGGACGAAGCGCAGGCGCTCGCCGGCTTGCGCACCTCCGCCTGACCCTACTCTCTAGCGGTTCCTCTACTCCCGTGACTCCACTCTCCCGCGAGGATTGGGAAGACCTGCTGGTCCTGTCCCAGACCGAAACGGCGGCCCGGCCGCTGATCTCCCGGTTGCTCGCCCACTGGTGCCAGGCGCACCACGCCGAGGCGGCGGCCCTCTACCTCGATCGCGGCAATCTGCTCGAACGCGAGTGCACCCACGGCGCGCGCGAGTTTCCCGACGTCTACGACCTGGCCGCGCCGAACCCGGAATTCGCCCGGGGTCTCGCGCTCGTGCGGCTGCCGGCCGGAGCGCTGCTCTACGCCCCCGGCGACGTGCCGCTCGCCGACGCCTCGACCCTCCTGATCTCCGAGGCGGCCAAAGCGCTGCGCCTGCAACGCCAGCTCAAGGAACAGCGGTTCCAGGCGAACTACCGCGGCGTCGAGCTCGAAGCGCTCTACGACGTGGGGCTCAAAGTCGCCGGAACCCTCGATCTCGAACAGCTGTCGGAGGAGATCCTGCTCCACGCCGTGATGCTTCTCGACGCCCGGCGCGGCGCGCTCTACCTGCTCGGTCCCGAAGGGTACCGCCTGCAACGCACGTTCGGCGGCGAGGCGGAGCCGGCCTTCGAGAACCACGACACGGCCCTCGCGCGCTTCATCGCCGGAGGGGAGGCGCCCGAGACGCTGCTGCCCGGCGCGCGCCACCTGCTCGGCGTCGGCATCGAGATCGAAGGGAGCCCCCGCGGCCTGATCGCCGTCGGCGACAAAGAGAGCCGGCGCGGAGTCGGCCCCTTCCGCGCCGCCGACCGCCGCTCGCTCGGCCTGTTCGCCAACCAAGCCGCGATCGCGCTCGAAAACGCGAGGCTCCACCTTCAAGCGCTCGAAAAAGAACGCCTGGAGCGCGAGATGAGCCTCGCGGCCGAAATCCAACGCCAGATCCTGCCCAAAGGCCCGCCGGATCTGCCCGGCTACGAGATCGCCGGCTGGAACCGCCCGGCCGCCCAGGTGGGGGGCGACTACTACGGCTTCTTAGACGCCGGCTCCGGCCGCTTCGGCCTCGCCCTCGGCGATGTCTCCGGCAAAGGCATGCCGGCCGCCCTCCTGGTGTCCACCCTCCACTCCGCCCTCCGCCTCCTCGCCGAGCGCGACGGCGTGGGCATCGGATTCCTGGAGCGGCTGAACACCCACCTTGCCGATTCCTCGACCGCCAACAAGTTCGTCACCCTCTTCTTCGCCCAGCTCCATCCGGAGACCGGAGCCCTCGACTACCTGAACGCGGGTCACAACCCGGCAATCCTCCTGCGCCAGAACGGCCAACTCGACGAGCTCGGCTCCGGAGGAGTCCCCCTAGGGCTCATCCGCGCCGCCCGCTTCGAATCCCAGCGCACCGACTTAAACCCCGGCGATCTCCTCTGCCTCTACAGCGACGGCATCACCGAAGCCACCGCCCCCGACGACGAAGAGTTCGGCATGAGCCGCCTGGGCGAGATTCTCACGGGCTATCGCCACCTCCCGCTCGCGCAGATGATCGAAGCGATCGACGGCGCGGTGACCGCGTTTGCCGAAGGGCACCCGCAGGCGGACGATCAGACGGTGGTTCTGGTGCGGCGGGTGGGATAGGGCGTCGAGCGCGGGCATCCCGCCGCCGCAGGCACATCTCCACCGTTGCAGGCCGTTTTACGTCCCGGATAGCGATCTCTAACCTCGTCGAGTGACTTCCGACCTCGGATAGCCGCTATTCGCCGTGGATAGCGGCTATCCGCTCTGGATAGCGGCTATCCGTCCCAGAATCGGAATATCGGTCCCAGAACCGGATCAGCGGTCCCAGAATCGGAATATCCGTCCCAGAATCGGATCAGCGGTCCCAGCACCGGAATATCGGTCCCAGAACCGGATCAGCGGTCCCAGGATCGGAATATCCGTCCCGGAATCGGATCAGCGGTCCCAGAATCGGAGCAGCGGGCGCGTAAAGCGGGCTTTGGGCTAGGAAATGGGCTTGCCGTGCCGGATTTGGGTTTCTTGCCGTCGAAAGCGACTTGCGGCTCTGGAATCGGCATCGCGGCCGGCGGCGA
>DATMZU010000235.1:0-9892 GCA_035607435.1 Thermoanaerobaculia bacterium
CTTTGACGTGGCCGGGATCGAACCCCGTACCGTCGTCGCGAAGCGTCACTTCGAGCGTCCGTCGGCGCAGCTCGACGTCGAGCGCGATCTCCCGGCAGCCGCTATGCCAAAGCGCGTTGGCAAGCGCCTCGCGGAAGATCGCGAGCAGGTTTTCGCGCTGCGCCATCGGCAGGCGGACGCCCTCGAATAGGCGCAGGTTGGTGGCGCGGAACAGCACGCCCTGAGCCGAAAACAGCTCGGCGTAGGAGTCTTTGAGGCGGACGAACAGCTCGTGCAGCGAGTCGCGCCGCGGGTTGACCAGCCAGACGATGTCGTCCATCCGGTCGATCAGCCCGCGGGCCGTCTCGGCCGCGCGGGCGATCTCCGGCGCGGCGTCCGTTCCCTCCGGCCCCGCCGCGCGCCGGCCCGCGATCTCGGCCAGGATTGCGATCTCGGTCAAGCCCGCTCCGACGTGGTCGTGCAGATCGGCCGCGATTTCGGTCCGCAGTCGCTCAATCGCGAGCAACTGGCGGACCCGCCAGGCGGCGAGAGTTCCGACCAAGCCAAGCAAGGCGAGCGCTACGATCAACCGAAACCACCCGCGGCGCCAGAGAGGAGCCTCGGCCACGAAGTCGAGCGCCAGGATCGGGCTCCATTCTCCACCTCGGCGCGCGGCGCGGACCTCGAAGCGGTAGCTGCCGGGAGCAGGGCTCGCGAGCTGCACGGTCCGGCGGTCGGTCGGTGTCCAGGCGCTATCGAGCCCCGCGAACCGCGTCTGGTAGATCACCGCCTCCGGGGTGGCGATATCGACGCCGATCCACGACAGAGCGAGCGAGCCGGCCCCCGGGGGAAGGTGGAGCGACACTCCGGGCGAAGGCAGTACCACCGGCAGACCGCCCAGGCTCGCGCCGGTCCACGCGACGCGCGGCGGCGGACGGGGAGCGATCCGCGCCGGATCGACCTCGGCGGCACCGCCGATCGATCCGAACCAGAGCCGTCCGCGGGTATCGCGGAAACAGGCTCCCAGATTGCCCTCCGCGCTCGCGAGCCCATCCGCGGGCGCCAGCCGATCCGCCGCGGCAAGGCCATTTCCCGCGAGCCGAAGCACCTCGACACCCCGGTTCGTACTCGCGAACAGGCGCCCCACTCCATCCGCCGCCAGGCAGTTGATCGTCTCGTTGCCGAGCCCGCCCGCAACGGCGACCCGCTCGATCCGATCGCCGCGAAGCAGGCCGAGCCCGCCGGAGGTCCCGATCCAAGTCCTGCGGCCGATCGAGAGCGGGGAGGAAAGAAAGGCGAGGCCCGGACGGGCCGGCATGCCCCCGAAGCTCCGGACTCGGAGCCCGTCGAGGCCATCGAGCCCGAATACCCCGTCCGCGGCGGCCACCAGAATCCCGCCCGCCGCGTCCACGGTGATGGCGTAGACATCCGCCCGGTCGAGCGGTACCGGACCGGGCGTGATCCGCCCGTCGCGAAGGACCGCGAGACCCCGAGGCGTGCCGATCCAGAGCGCGCCGTCGTTGTCCCGGGCCAGGGCTCGAACGAAGGGATCGGGCAAGCCGTCGTCTTGGGTCCAGACCCTCGCCAGGCGCTCCCGCCCCGCGCCGACCTCGATCTCCCACAGACCGCCACCTTGCGTCCCCGCGAACAGGCGTCCTGGAGGTCCCGAAGCGAGTGAACGAACCGGCGCTCGGGGGAGGCCCGAGACGAGCCGGAACCTTGCGCCATCCCGCCGCACGAGACCGCCGTCGCCACCGATCCAAAGTCCCCCGCGGTCGTCGTCGGCAAAAGCCCAGATCGAGCGCTCCGGCAAACCGTCCGTCGCGGTCCAGGTCGCCACCCGGCCGCGATCCCAGAGGCTCGCGCCGTCGTCGGTGCCGAACACCACCGCGCCCGAGGACGACGCGAGCACCGCCGAGATTTGGTTGGACGCCAAACCGTGCTCCACCCCGATCCGTTCCGGTACAGCACCCGGAGAGGTCCACACGAGGGCGCCGCTCGACGGCGTACCCGCGAAAATCGCGCCATCCGGCGCCACGGCCACCGAGGTCGTCGCCTCGCTCGTCAGCCAAGAGAGCTTTCCGCCAATCCACCGGGCAAGCCCGCGATCGGTCGCGAACAGAGTCGCGCCGTCCGGAGCCTCGGCGGTTTGCGAGATCCGGCTCGTCTCAAGCCCGGGCGCCGGTTCCCTCAAGGCCGGCGAAGGGGCCGGGCCTCTCTCCGCCGGTGCGCGCTCGATCCGGCCGTTTCGATACCAGGCGGCACCGTTCGCCGTGACAAACCACACCGTCCCATCCGGCCGCGGCACGATCGAATAGACCGGCCCGGCCGGCATCCCGTCCCGACTCTGAAGCGTAGTAAACCCCGCGCCATCCCACCGACTCGCGCCGTCGTTGGTTCCGATCCACAGCGCACCCTCGCGATCCTCGGCGAGAGAGAGCACCTGCGACTGGGCAAGGCCGGCAGCGACGGTGAGGTTCCGATGGACGCGGATTTCCGCCGTTGCCGGCTGGGGGGCAAGGGCGGCAAGGAACACCGCCAATAGGACTTGGAAAGCGGCGGTGTAACGTGGACGTTTACTCTTTGGGCTCCTCACCGCCAGCATCCTTCTCGACTTCATCCATACCTTCCGGAGATGGTTCGGCGGTTATCTCGCGGGTGTCTACACCTGGATGCACCACTACTTCGGGCAACACGCGCAGCACGAACCCAACGAGGCCAGCCGCGGCATCCAACGCAATCTCAAACTCTTCTTTCTCGGGTTCCAGGACCTCATCTGGATAACGGTAGGCCGTTGCGTAAGGTGTAACGCACTCGGCCGCTTCGAACCACTTCTCGAAACCCGGTTCGAACGCCAGCGCCTGGTTTACCAGAAAACGGACGTCATGAGTCTTGACGACCGTCTGGTCATGCCAAGCGAGAAATCCCTTGACCGCCTTCTCCGCAGCTTGCTGACAATGGTAGATCGCCGTGTCGAGGAGAGGACCCGGATCTTGGGCCAGCTTGCGGGCTGTGTCCAAGTCGTGCTGCGCCTTGATCAACCAGCCCTGGACCAAGCGGCGCCGAGCTTCATCCATAGAGGACCTGGCCTCGCTCCAAGATCTCGTGGATCAGTGAAGCGGGCACATGGCGGGTACTTTCCACTTCTTCCCGAGTCTTGACCAGGATGTCCAGAGGAAGCTGCACTTCTCGCAGACAACCGTAGGCCCGTGCGGCGCGGCGCGTCGGTGGCAGGTCGCTCTCTGACACCACCACCAGCAGATCGACATCGCTGTTCTTGTTCGGATGCCCCCACGCGTGGGAACCGAAGAGGATGATCCTTTCCGGTGCGAACTCCGCCACCAGCCGGCGAGTGATCTCCTTGAGCTTCCGGGAGGAATCGCCACTGCCGGCGGGAGCTGAATCGTCGAGACTCTTCATCGCGTTCATACCTTGCCGACTACCCTTGCACAGAGCGTTGGTTCACGCAACCGAAAGCGTCAGGACGCAGGTGCGATCGCGTGGGATCCCGCGCGACCTCAATTCCCGCGGGCCATCAGCTGGACGAAGTCGGCTTCGGTGAGGATTCCGACCAGCAGGCGGTCGTCGAGGACCGGCAGGCAGCCGTATTTGTTCTCGTACATGATCTGCGCCGCTTCGCGGAGGTCGGTCGCGGGGTTGACGGTGCGGACCTCGCGCACCATCGCCTCTTCGATCGACACCAGGGCGAGCGGGTCGCCTTCGGCGGCCGGGGAGCCGGAGGGCGGAACGGTGAAACGGAGCAGGTCGCGATGGGTGACCAGGCCGACCAGATCGCCTTCGGAGTCGATGATCGGCACGTGGCGGATGTGGCGCTCGACCATCAGGTCGCGCACCGCCGCGAGGTCGTCGTGCGGCGAGAGGGCCGAAACGTTCGGGGTCATCAGGTGTTTGACCAGCATGCCGGACATTCCGACCTCCGAACTTGAAGCGGCCCGCTAACTGGTGGAACCGGGGAACACCCGCCGCCACCAGCGTTTCGGCTGCGGCGTCTGCGCTTCGTCGGCGCCGCGGTCGAGCTCGGCGAGGGGAGCGGGAAGGAGCGCGATGCGGCCTTTCTGCATCTGGTGGAGGAGCAGGTCCATCTCCTTGCCGCGCAGGCGGGGATCGCCGGAAAACGCCTGGGCGAGCGCGGTCACGCCGTCCATCCGGTCGTAGAAATCGCGGGCGCGCGCGGGCATCCGCTTCTTTTCTTCCTCGGCCGGTTCGAGCACCCAGATCGGCACCGCGCGCTCCAGCAGGTCGAGCGGAATCGCCATGTGGCGGCGGGCGATCAGCGATTGCTCTTCGGCCGCCCGTTCGAGCAACAGGTCGAGCACCGAAAGCTGGAGCGTTCCCGACTCGATCGGATCGCCAACGTCCTCGATGTCGAGCGTCTCGTCGACGCAGAGCTGGAATCCATGTTCGAGGAAGCGGAAATACGAGCCGCGCACCGCCTGGTACAGCTCGCGGAGCGTCCGCTTGCCGTCCACCGCCTCGGCGATCTTCCGCTGGGCCGCGGAGAGGTTTTTCCCCGGCCACTTGCGCCCGCGGCGCAGGACCACGTTGTCGTGGACGAACACCTTGCGCATGCGCCCGCGTTCATCCACCCAGCGGGTCCCTTCGAGCACGACGCCCATCGATTCGATCGGGTGGGGCAGGATCTCCTCGTCGGGCGGCAGCTCGGACTCGAAATAGAAGACCCCGTGCTCCCAGAGGAAGAGGTCGCAGATCAGGTCGTGGATGTGCTCATGCAGAGCGGACTGCACGGCCTCCGGCGACAGAATGCCGAGATCGTTGAGGGCGGAGCCGAGCCGCACCCCTTTGCGGGTGCAGTGGGTGAGGGCCGAAAACAGCTGGTCCTCGGTGATCGCGCCGCTCAGCAGGAGATGCTGGCCGAAGTACTCCGCCGGGTCGTTCGACAGGCAGGAGACGATTTCGCCATGGTTGAAGTAGACGCGCTTTTCCCGGTCGCTGCGTCGGAACACCAGCGCGCCGGAGCTGCGCTCGTTCTTCGCCCACTGGAGAAGATCCCCCGGGGGGAAGGCTTCGATGCGTCCAGAGAATTCCATGAGATGGAACGGAGTCTATCTCGGTCGAAGGCCGACAGGGAATCTAGATATGCTTGGACCCATGAAGCGCACGATCTTTCTCGCCCCTTCCCTCCTCTCGATCCTTGCGCTCGCCGTGCTCGCCGCGAGCCCGCTCGGCGCGATTTCCCTTCCCTGCCAGCCCTGCGGCGGCATCCGCGTTATCGACCCGGACGAGCTGAACAACACGATCGGCGCGATCGGAAACCTGGCGGCCGGAACGCTCGAACCGGGAAGCCCGTTGTTCGTGGCCTGGGATTTGCCGCTCGACGGCAGCGCCGACCCAGGCCCGGCGGCCGAGCTGTTCGCGGCCGGGGCGACTCCCTGGATGACGCTGGTCTTTCGCACCCCGGCGCCGCTGACCCAGAATCTCGACGCCTTGCAGGCAGAGCTGGGCGCCGCGGCGAAGATCGCCGCAGCCGCTCCGGCCGGCGCGTACTTTCAGATCGCCTGGCGACCCGAGAGCGGCGTCACCGCGGTGCTCGATCCCGCCCAATACGGATTTCTGATCAAGCGCGCGGCGGTCGTATTGACCGGCGCCGCGCCCGAAGGAAAGGTCGCGACCGGCCCGCTGCCGCCCGATCCCGCGTTCCTTACCGCGTTCTACGCCGAGGAGATCGCCGCCTACCTCGAAGCGGTCGCTTTGGCTCCGGCCGCGCCCGAACAGATCGCCGCCGCGGTCGCCAAGATCGATGAGCTCGATCCGGGCAGGCCCGTCGTGCTCGATGCGCTGCCCGTTCCGGTCGAACCGGGAGGAGTGCTCACCGCAGCGGCTAAAAACTCCACCGCCGGCCTCGGCCTCACCCTGTTCGCCACCCCCGCGATGGAAATGCCCGAGGGGCAGTCGACTCAGGTGATCGTCCCCCCGGGCGGCACACCCGCAAGCACAGCCCTCCCGGCGCTCGTGCTGCTCGCGCGCGAGTTCGCGGGCGATTTGTCGTATGACCCGACCTCCACCCCCACCGGCGCCGAGGCTTGGGCGTTCGTGCGCGGCAAGGATCTGGGGGTGCGGGTGATCGCCGCCACCCCGCCGGGTACCGACGAGGTGGCGCTACTGTTCCCCGACGCCGAGCTTCGCCGGCCGGTCCGCTACAGCTACTTCGCGCGCAAGGCCGCGCCGCCGAGCGGCAAATTGGTGGGCGGCAAACTGGAGGTTCGCTTGGCCGCCGCCGCGCCGGTCGAGATCCTGGCGCTCGAACGCCCGACCGCCGCCGAGCGCGAAGGGGTCGAGGAGAAGGTCACCGTCTCCGGCGACCGCGGAATGACGGTCGAAGAGGTCCTCCGTCGCCTCCAGGCGTTCGAGGACGCGCAGAACCGGCGGATCGACCATTACCAGGCGGTCAACACGACCTCCCTCCGCTTCCCGGCGGCCGGCACCCAGTCGATCGAGGCGACGCTCGAAGGACCCTATTTCGTCGAGCGCGGCGTGCCGCCCGATTGGGTCTGGAGCAGCCTCTACTTGAACGGCGTCCGCTGGCGCAGCAAGTCGATCCCCGAGATCCCGCTGATCCAGCCCGAGAAGGCCGCCACCATGCCGGGCGAGATCACGTTCGACAAGAAGTACCGCTACACCCTGCGCGGAAGCGACACGATCGACGGCCGCGCCGCCTGGGTGGTCGATTTCGAGCCGGTCGGCGCCGCGGTCGCCACCGAGGGCCGTCTGTACAAAGGGACGGTGTGGGTGGACAAGCAGCTTTCGTCCCGATTGAAGACGCGCGCGGTCCAGCTCGGCCTCGTCGGCGAGGTGTTGTCGAACGAGGAGACGCTCCTCTACTCCCCCATCGACGCGGACGGCGCGCCCGCTCCTTGGGCCGCCGGGAGCTTCATCCTGCCGCTCAAGGTTTTGGCTCAGCAGATCCTCTCGGTGGTCAACACCGCGACGATCGTCGAGCGCGACACCCGGCTCACCGAGGTGAAGGTCAACGCCGACGGCTTCGCCGAGGCGCGCACCGCGGCCAACGCGTCGGATGCGACGATCGTGCGCGACACCGCCCAGGGGCTGCGCTACATGGTCAAGGACGACAAGGGCGAGCGGGTGGTGAAGGAAGGGTTCGATCACGACAAACTGTTCCTGGCCGGCGGTCTGTTCTACGACGACTCGTTCGACTACCCCCTGCCGCTCGCCGGGATCAACTACTTCTCGCTCGATTTCAAGGGCACCAAGCAGCAGGTGAACGTGTTCTTCGGCGGCTTGCTGCTGGTCGCCAACGTCGCCCAGCCGCGCCTGTTCGGCAGCAAGTTCGACTTCGGCGCCGACGCCTTCGCTTTGGCGATCTCGGGCTCCGACCAGCTGTTCCGCGACAATCGCGAGGTGCCGGCCGAGGAGGTCAAATCCCGTCCCGCCAGCTTCACGCTCAACCTGGGTCACCCGGTGGGCAACTTCTTCAAGTGGGGCGTGCGCTACGGCTTGGTCTCTACGACCTACTCCAAGGCCGACACCGCGGATCGCGACTTCAGCCTGCCGAGCAACAACATCGCGCAGCGGATCGAGCTGTCCGGCCGCTACGCCCGGGCCGGCTACCGGCTCGACCTCGGAGGCAGCTACCACCGGCGCTCGAAATGGGAGCCTTGGGGCCTTCCAGGGAATCTGGATTTCGACCCCGACAAGAAGGATTATCTGCGCTGGCAAGCCTCGCTCACGAAGACCTGGAACCTGCCGAAGTTCACGCGTTTCTCGGCCGAAGTGGACTACCTTTCGGGCAGCGATCTCGACCGCTTTTCGAAGTACGAGTTCGGCTTCTTCGGCGCCTCGCGGGTTCACGGCTACCAGAGTAACCGGGTGCGCGCGACCGACGTCTCCGCCGCTCACGTGACCTATGGATTCGCGTTCGGCGACCTGTTCCGCCTCGACCTCGAAGCCGATGCCGCCTGGGCGACCGACGAGGACACCGGCCTGCACAACGAGCTGCTCGGCGGAGCCGGCATCGCCGGGACGTTCATCGGTCCGTGGAAGACGGTGGTCAACCTGGACGTCGGCGTGCCGGTCGCCGGCCCGGACGACGGAGTCGTGCTCTACGTGGTGTTCTTGAAGCTGTTCAAGTAAGCTTTACGGCAAGATGGCCGGGCTCTGGCAGCGGATGATCGAGGGGTTGGGCGGCCGGCGAAGCGCCCCTCCCCAACTGCCGGAGCCCCCGCCATTCGAAGAGGAAGACCTTCCGGAAACGGTCGTGTTGGCCCTGTCCGACGTGATCGACCTCCACAGCTTTCCCCCCCGCCAGATCGCCGATCTCGTGCACGAATACCTCGACGCGGCCCACCGGGCGGGTTTCCGCCGGGTCCGCATCATCCACGGCAAGGGCCAAGGGGTGCAGCGCGAAATCGTGCGGAAGATCCTCGCCACCGATCCGCGAGTGGTTGCGTTCGGCGATCCGCCGGCCGAAGCGGGTGGCTGGGGGGCGACCTGGGTGGAGCTGCACTAAGCCGTTTCAAGCAAGCCGCAAACTCCCCCGGCCAAGACGCGGAGGGCAGGCTATCCTACCCGCCATGCCATCCCCACCGGCCGGTCCGCTGCGCCGCGCGCTACGGCGCCTGTCGCGCCGCTTTGCCGGCTCGGCGCTGCAGGTGGTCTACGAGCCACGCTACGCGTTCGATCTTTCGGGCATCGGCCACGATGCGCGGCGGGGCGAGCGGATTCTCGGTTTTCTCTCGTCCGAAGGGCTGATCGAAAGCGACGACGTCCGGAAGCCCGAGCCGATGTCGTTTCACGACCTGCGGCGCGTCCATTCCGACGACTACCTCGAAGCGCTCGGCCGCCCGGGTGCGCTGGTGCCGATCCTCGGCTTTGCCCCTCCGGACCATCTCGCCGAGGCGTTCCTCGAAGCGCAGCGCACGATGGCCGGCGGCACCCGGCTCGCGCTGGAGTTGGCTCTCGCACCCCTTTTCACGGGACCGCCGGGGCGCGGCGCGGAGCTCGCCTCCCCGCGCGGGCCGGGACGCCCGGCGGTCAACCTGGGGGGCGGTTTTCATCATGCCTACCGTGATCGCGGCGAGCGGTTCTGCGCCTTCAACGACGTCGCCGCGGCGATCGCCTCGCTCCGTTCCCGCGGCTACGAGGGGAAAATCCTGGTCGCCGATCTCGACCTGCACGACGGCGACGGTACCCGTTCGATCCTCGCGGGCGATCCGCGGACGCACACGCTGTCGATCCACAACCTGACCAGCGCGCCGGAGGCCGACAACGCGACGGTGGTCGAGCTGGGCTCCGGGGTGGAGGACGACGCGTACCTGATGGCGATCCGGCAGACCCTGCCGCCGCTGGCGGAACGCTTCGCCCCAGATCTCGTGATTTACCTCGCGGGAGCCGATCCGGCGGCCGGCGATGCGATCGGCGACTGGCGGATCACCCCGGCGGGGATGCTCGCGCGCGATCGTTTCGTGATCGAGCAGCTCGGTGCTTTGAAAACACCGCCACGGATCGCGATCGTCCTGGCCGGCGGCTACGGCAAGGGCGCTTGGCGCTATCCGGCGCGCTTTCTCGCCTGGCTCGCGAGCGGCCGGGAGATCGAGCCGCCCAGCTCGGAAGAGGCGCTGCTGCTGCGCTTCCGGGACCTCGCGGGCACCCTCTCGGCGCACCTGTTGACGGCGGAGGACGAGCCGAACCGATCGCGACCCGCGGCGCGGCTGCACGAGATCGACCCGCTGGACGACTGGGGACTCTCGGAAGACGATCTCGCCCCCGCGCCGGGAACCGGCCTGGGCAAGCCGAGCCGGTTCCTGGGCTTCTACTCGCGCTCAGGGGTCGAGCTGGCCCTCGAGCGTGCCGGCCTGCTCGAACGCCTGCGCGCCCGGGGCTACGACCGGCCGAGAATCGAGCTCGATCTCGGCCA